>NZ_JBFAVD010000003.1:0-433203 GCF_040679615.1 Streptomyces sp. NPDC052225
GGTTGATAGGCCAGATCTGGAAGCCCGGTAACGGGTGGAGGTGACTGGTACTAATAGGCCGAGGGCTTGTCCTCAGTTGCTCGCGTCCACTGTGTTGGTTCTGAAACCACGAACAACCCCGTATGTCGGGCCACGACTACGGTGCGGTTGACAGTTTCATAGTGTTTCGGTGGTCATAGCGTGAGGGAAACGCCCGGTTACATTCCGAACCCGGAAGCTAAGCCTTACAGCGCCGATGGTACTGCAGGGGGGACCCTGTGGGAGAGTAGGACGCCGCCGAACAAATTTTAGGGAAAAGCCCGGACCGGGATACGGTCCGGGCTTTTCTGCGTTTTACGCAGGCTCCACCAATTTCGCGTCGTACGCCACGATCACCGCCTGCACCCTGTCCCGTGCTCCCGTCTTCGCCAGGATGCGGGAGACGTGAGTCTTCACTGTCGATTCCGCGAGGTGCAGCCGTTCGGCGATCTCCGTGTTCGTCCAGCCCTGGGCGATGACCGTGAGGATCTCGCGTTCGCGGTCCGTGAGGGACGTGACGCGGGGATCGGGGGGTGTCTCCGTGCCGGGCGGGGCGGGGAGGTGCTGGACGTAGGCGTCGAGGAGGCGGCGGGTCAGGCTCGGGGCCACGATCGCGTCTCCGGCCGCCACCGCGCGGATGCCGGCGAGCAGCTCCTCGGGCAGCGCGTCCTTGATGAGGAAGCCGGAGGCGCCCGCGCGCAGGCCCGCGTACGCGTACTCGTCCATGTCGAACGTCGTGAGGATGAGGACGCGGGGGCCGGTGTCCGCGGCGCCCGCGGAGACGATGCGGCGGGTGGCCTCGATGCCGTCCATGCCGGGCATGCGGATGTCCATCAGGACGACGTCCGGGCGGAGCTCGGCGGCCAGGCGGACCGCATCCGTGCCGGTGCCCGCCTCGCCCGCGACCCGTAGGTCGTCCTGGCTCTCCAGGAGCATGCGGAAGCCGAAGCGCTGCATGGGCTGGTCGTCGACGATGAGGACCGAGGTCGTCGGGGGCGTCGGGGGCGCCGTGTTCACCTTCACGCGTCCTTCGGGGTGGGGAGCTGGGCCGCGACCCGCCAGCCGCCGGTGGGCTGTGGGCCTGCGTCAAGTGTGCCGTCGTACAGGGCAGTTCGCTCGCGCATGCCGGTGAGGCCGCGGCCGCCGGGGGCCGGCGGGCCGCCCGTGCCGGTGTCGGTGACCGTCACGGTGACGGCGTCGGGGGCGTAGGTGAGGGAGACCGTCGCCGTGGCGCCGGGGCCGCCGTGCTTGAGGGTGTTCGTGAGGGCTTCCTGGACGATGCGGTAGACGGCGAGCTGGGTGCCCGGGGGGAGGGTGGACGGGTCGCCGTCGTGGGTGATGTCGACGGGGAGGCCTGCCGTGCGGACGCCCTCGATGAGGGAGGACAGGTCGGCGAGGGCGGGCTGGGGTGTCAAGTCGGCGGTGGGCGGGGGGAGTTCCTCGCCCAGGACGTCGAGGAGGCGGCGGAGTTCGGTGAGGGCCTGGCGGCTCGTCGTGGCGATGGCGGTGAGGGCCTGGCCCGCGCGCTCCGGGTTGCGGGCGGCCGCGTAGGAGCCGCCGTCGGCGAGGCCGGTGATGACGGAGAGGTTGTGGCCGATGATGTCGTGCATCTCGCGGGCGATGCGGGCGCGTTCGGCCGCCGCCGCGAGTCTGGCCTGCTGATCGCGTTCGACTTCCAACTGGCGGGCCCGTTCGACGAGGGAGTTCGTGTAGTCCTGGCGGCTGCGGAGGGCGAGGCCCAAGGCGGCGACCAGGGCCAGCGCCCAGAACTGGGGGACCACCTGTGCGTCCCAACTCCCCTTCGGGAAGCGGACGACGGCGACGACGACCGGGACCATCGTCATCGCGCAGGCCAGGACGAGTGTGCGCATCCGGCAGCGCAGTGCCACGTTGAAGACGACGAAGAGCTGGAGCAGCGCCGCCTGGAGGACGGCGCCGGTCGCGCTGTTCACGACGCCCGCGGCCACCATGACCGTGAGCGCCGCCAGGGGATGCGTGCGGCGCCACAGCATCGGGAGGGACAGGGCGAGGCTCAGGACGAGGACGAGCCCGCCGGGGACGTCCGTGTTGTGCGCGATGTTCTTCCAGCCGTCGCCCGCGTAGTCGATGAGCGCGGCGATGACGCAGAAGCCGGTGAGGAGCAGGTCCCATGTCAGCGGGTGGCGCCGGTCGTAGGCGCGCACCCGCTGCGTGGCGCGGTACAGGAACTGGCTTGTGCGGGGCTGGGGTTCCGTGGACGTGGACGTCACGCGGTCATCCTGGTCATACGTCGCGGCGCTTGAGAAGGAGCGCGGCCGCGGTGAGCACGGCGGCCGTCCACAGGAGCAGGGAGATCAGGCCGGTGCCGGGTGCGTTGTGGCCGGCGACGGGGTTGATCGAACCGAGGGACTCGGCGGACTTGCTGGGGAAGTACCTCACGGCGCTCTGCACGACGTCGTAGCTGATCATCTGGAGCACCTCGGGCAGGATCATCACCACCCCGACGAACGCGCCGATCGCGGCCGGGACCGAGCGGCACAGGGCGCCGAGGCCGAGGGCGATGAGGCTGAGGAGGGTGATGCCGGCCGCGTTGCCCGCGAGGGCGCCGAGGACTCCGGAGTCCGTCAGGGACAGGGCCTTGTCGGTGTCGGAGAGCCAGATCTGGGCGAGCAGGAACGTGACGATGTTCGTGAGGAAGGTGACCGTGAAAGCCGTGGCCGTGAAGACGCCGGCCTTCGACCACAGGACCGGCAGGCGGCGCGGGACCGCTGCCATCGTGGCGCGCACCAGGCCCGTCGAGTACTCGCTCGCCGTGAGCAGGATGCCGAGGACCGCGACGCAGATCTGGGAGAGCTGGGTGCCGAAGAGGGTGAAGACGACGGTGTCGATGTTCGCGTCGTCGCCGTCGTAGGTGGAGCCCATGAGGACGCCGACCGCGACGACGAGCGCCGTCGCGAGGCCGAGCGTCCACCAAGTGCTGCGCAGCGTACGGAGCTTGTGCCATTCGGCGTGCAGGACGCGAGGGGTCGTTACCGCGTACGCCGTCGGGGTGCTGGTCGTGGTCGTCATGCTGCTGCTCCTACAGGGGTCGTGGCCTGGTACTCGACGGCGTCGTGGGTGAGGTCCATGAAGGCCTGCTCCAACGAGGCGGTCTGCGGGGTGAGTTCGGAGAGAGGCAGCCCGTGGTCCGCCGCGATCCGGCCGATGGCGGGGGCGTCGGCGCCGCGGACGTGGAGGGTGTCGGGGGCCTCGACGGTGACCTCGGCGCCGGGCAGCAGCGCGCGCAGGCGGGCCGCTTCGGGCGTCACCACCTTCACGTAGGCCGCTCCTGATTCCCGTACGAGATCGGCGACCGTGGTGTCCGCGAGGAGGCGGCCCCTGCCGATGACCACCAGGTGGTCGGCCGTGAGCGCCATCTCGGACATGAGGTGGGACGAGACCAGGACCGTACGGCCTTGCCGGGCGAGGGACTTGAGGAGGGTGCGGATCCACAGGACGCCCTCGGGGTCGAGGCCGTTGACCGGCTCGTCGAGGATGATCGTGGCCGGGTCGCCGACGAGGGCCGCCGCGATGCCGAGGCGCTGGCCCATGCCGAGCGAGAAGCCCTTGACCCGCTTGCCGGCCACCTCGGTCAGGCCCGCCAGGTCGAGGACGGCCTCGACGCGGGAGCGCGGGATGCCGTGGGTGAGGGCGAGGGCCATGAGGTGGTGGAAGGCGGTGCGGCCCGGGTGGACGGCCTTCGCCTCCAGGAGCGCGCCGACCTCGGTGAGCGGCGCCGGGTGTGCGGCGTAGGAGCGGCCGCCGATGGTGGCGCGGCCCGCGGTCGGGGCGTCCAGGCCGAGCAGCATGCGCATGGTCGTGGACTTGCCGGCGCCGTTCGGGCCGAGGAAGCCGGTGACCGTGCCGGGCTCGACGGTGAAGGTCAGGTCGTCGACGGCGGTCCTGCCGGTCTTGCCGGTCTTGCCGCCGTAGCGTTTCGTGAGGCCGTGCGCTCGGATCGTCATGGGCAATACGGTGCCGCGCGGCGGGTGCCGGGGGCGTCCGTCCGCAGCACCGAGCCGCGCAAAATGCCGTAGTACCCCGGTACTACGGCCCGTAGGGTGCGGATGCATGGACTACGAGATCCGGCCGATCAGGGCCGACGAATGGGCCCTCGCGAAGGAGCTGCGGCTCGCCGCGCTCCAGGACGAGGCCGCGCCGATCGCCTTTCTCGAGACGTACGAGGAGGCGCTCGCGCGGCCGGACTCGTTCTGGCAGGACCGGGCCTCGGGGAACTCGCACGGCACGGACGCCCGGATGTTCGTCGCGGTCGGCCCCGACGGGCGGTTCGTCGGCAGTGTCGTGGCGCTCGTGGAGCGGGCCGGCGCCGAGGACTACTTCGGCTCCGTGGTGGAGCGCACCCAGGGCGCGATCGTCGGCGTGTACGTACGGCCCGAGGCGCGCGGCGGCGCCGTGATCCGGGGGCTGTTCGACGCGGCCGTCGCGTGGGCGTGGACCGTCGACGGCATCGAGCGCGTACGCCTGTACGTCCATGAGGACAACGCGCGGGCCGAGGCGTTCTATCTGCGGTACGGCTTCGTGCGCACCGGAGGGGTCACCCCGATGGCGGGCGACCCCTCGAAGCTGGAGCGCGAGATGGAGATCAGGAAGCCTTAGCCGTACGGGTGCTCGGCGCGGGCCGTGCGCAGGGCGCGGGCCCACCAGTGGAGCTGATCGAGCATGACCTTGGCGGCGCCGGACGCGCCGTCCTCGTCGTGGGCCGCGCCGTCCTCGGCGAAGAGGCCGGCGTGAGCCTTGTGGAAGCTGACGCCGTCGCGGACCGTGGCGCAGTGCAACTCGGCGAAGACCAGGCGCAGTTGCTCCACCGCGCGCAGGCCGCCTGCCACGCCGCCGTACGACACGAAGCCGACCGGCTTGGCCTTCCACTCGCTGCGGTGGAGGTCGATGAAGTGCTTCAGGTGGGCCGGGAAGCTGTGGTTGTACTCGGGGGTGACGATCACGAACGCGTCGGCGGCGTCGACGCGGGCGGCCAACTCGGCCTGGTTGGGAGTGTGTTGGTGGCCCCAGCCCGGGTGTGCGTCGGGGAGTTCCAGGTCGGCGAGGTCGATGACGTCGAAGTGGGTGTCGGGGGCGTGGGTCGCGGCCTGCTGGGTGAACCAGGAGCCGACGGTGGGAGCGAGGCGGCCTTCGCGGGTGGAGCCGATGACGATCGCTACGCGGAGGGGGGCGGTGGTCATTTCTGGGTCTCCCTGGTGGTTGATGGAGTATTCGTTGCTGGATCAGCGGGCTGTTGTGGGGGTTGCTTCAGGGGTGCTCTGCGCCGGGGGCTGCGCCCACCCGCTCCGCCCTGCGGAACGCCTGCCCGCAGCGGTGGGGGACAGGAGCTTGCAGGCGAGGGCCGCCAGCGCTGTCATCAGGGCCGTCACTGACCACAGCGCCACCTTCCAGGCCGCCGTGAACTCGGTCGCGTGGCCGCCCGCGCCCGACGTCACCCGCGCCGCCGCTCCGCTGGAGCCGAGCCGGGACTCGACCGCAGCGAGGAGGAGCGCCCCGAAGACGGTGAGCATGACGGCGCCCGTGCCGCCGCGCACGGTGTTGAGGAAGCCGGAGGCCATGCCGACCTCGGACGGGGCGACCATCGACATGGCCTGCGCGTCGACGATGCCGATGGACAGGCCCTGACCGGCGCCGATGGTGAGCAGCGGGCCCGCGAGGGCGGCGGCGGAGATGCCGGGGTGCAGCGTGGTCAGCCAGGCGTTGCCCGCCGCGATCAGCAGCAAAGACAGGGTCAGGAGGTGCCGGGCGGGGACGCCGCGGTTGACGAGCCGGGCGCCGAGCGGGGGCAGGGCGAGCACCGGCACCGTCATCAGGAGCAGCGTCAGGCCGGCGGCGCGGGCCGTCGTGCCGCTCGCGCCCTGGAGGTAGGTGGGCAGGAAGGCGAGGGCGCCGGTGGTGCCCGCGCCGAGCCCGAAGGCGCCGACGATCCAGCCGAGGAACGCCGGGTTGCGGGTGAGCCGCAGATCGAGGATCGGGCGGCCCCGGCCGCTGCGGACGATGCGGTGTTCGACCCGTACGAAGGTGAGGAGCAGGGCGATGGCGAGCGCCGCGGGCGCCAGGGTGCCGGGGGCGGTCAGGCCCGACTTGGAGCCCTGGGTGATGGCGAACAGGGCGAGGGCCAGGCCCGCGATGAAGGTGGCCGCGCCCGCCTTGTCGACGCGGGGTGCGAGGTCGGCCCGGGACTCGCTCATCAGGCGTGTGCCGATGAGGATGACGGCGCCGACAGCGACGTAGGACAGGAAGGTGGCGCGCCAGCCGAGCGCGTCGACCATCGAGCCGGAGAACGTCGGGCCGAAGGCGAGGCCGAGGCCCGCCGTGGTGCCGAGTGAGGCGAAGACGCGGGTGCGGGCCGGTCCGGTGAAGGTGGCGGCGAGCAGGGAGCCGCCGCTCGCCATGACGCCCGCGGCGCCGACGCCGGACAGGACGCGGGCCGCGTCAAGGAGCAGGATGTTCTGCGCGAGAGCCGAGGCGAGGGTGCCGGCGGTGTAGAGCGCGGCGCCCGTGGTGAGGATCCGGCGGCGGCCGTACAGGTCACCGAGCGACCCCGCGACCAGCATGAACGAGGACGCGGCGAGGAAGTAGCCGACGACGGCCCACTGGAGAGCCGCGCCGGAGGCGTCGAGGTCGGCGCCGATCCGGGGCAGGGCCACGGTGGTGCCGGACATGGCCATCGGCAGCGTGAGCATGCCCAGCAGGACGACGATCAGGGTGAGGGTGGGGCGGCCGCCGCCGACTTCGCGGGCCGCCGACGCCTGGGGTTCGGTTGCCATGCCGGTAAAGTACAACGATGGTTGTAGTGAGTGCAACGGTCGTTGTACCTAGGTCTCTGTGCCTAGGCTGGACGTGAGCGGAGGAGTTCTGGCATGGCGCAGCAGCAGGAACGCAGGGGCACGGTCGAGAAGCGGCAGGCGCTGCTGCGCGGGGCGCGCACGGTCTTCGGCCGCGAGGGCTACGCGCGCGCGGGCATCGACCAGATCGCGGCGGAGGCGGGCGTCTCGACCCGCACGCTCTACAACCACTTCGGCGGCAAGGAGAACCTCTTCCGCGAGGCTCTGCTCGACAGCGCCGCCGTCGTCACCGCGGCCCATGTCGCCATCGCGGAACGGCACTTGACCAAGGTCACGGACGTCGAGAAGGACCTCCTCGCCTTCGCCCGCGAATGGATGGGGCAGCGCGGCGAACATGTCGCCCACATGCTCCTCGTGCGCCAGATCATCGCCGAAGGGCCGCATCTGCCCGCCGGAGTCGTCGAGGCGTGGCAGCGTACGGGGCCGCAGGCGACGGTGGATGCGGTGCGGGAGCGGCTCGCCGCCCTCGGCGCACAGGGCCTCCTCGCGATCGACGAGGCCGGATCGCCGGAAGCGGCACGGTACTTGATGCTCCTTGTACCGGGGGCGGTCACCGTCGACACGTTCTTCGGGGTGGTGCCGATGTCGGAGGCGGAGGTCGACGCGCGGGTGCAGAGCGGCGTGCGGACGTTTCTGCGGCTGTACGGGGCCTGACCGGACGGGGCCGGGCCGCACGGGGGCTGACCGTGCGGGGCCAGGTCGTACGGGGCCTGACCGTACGGGGGCTGAGCAACGCCCTTCAGGCCAGCGGGAGTTCGGCGTCCGGCCAGCGGGAGCGGCCCTGTTCCCGGGACCGGAGCAGGGCCAGGGTCAGCAGCCCCCGGTCCGCTCCGGTGGACAGCAGCTCCGGCAGCTGGGGAAGCGGAGCAACCGCCGCGACGTCGTCCAGGACGAGCGTCATTGGTGGGTCGAGCCGACCGGCGGGTGACCGTTCGGCCATGCGCCGGCCGTGCTCGACCACGCTTGAGGCGAGGGCCGTCAGGAGCGGCATCGCGCCGGGATTTCCCTTCGGGTCCTCGATGGGTTCACCCACCACATAAAGCGTGCCCCCTTCGTCCGCGAAGGAATCCAGGGTGAGCGCATCAGTTCGGTTCGGGGTGCACGCCTCGCGAATGTGCACCGTGAAGAGCGAGGAGAGGGCCCGCGCCGTCAACTCCTGCGCCATGTCCCGGCGTTCGGGGTGCGAGGTGAGGGCGGCTTCGAGTTCACCTGCCGCGCCGGACGCGGCCTTGGGGTTCGTACGGAGGATGCGTACGGCGTCCTGGACCTGGGCGCCCTGGGCCCAGCGGTGGACGTGGCGGAACGGTTTGCCTTCGGCGGCCGCGGCGTGCAGGTAGCTGCGCAGCAGGGTGTCGGCGGTCTCGGCCACGGCGGAGTCGAGGCGGGCGGTCGGCCTTATCGGGGCGAGCAGGGCGGTGGCGCGCTCCGCGGCGACGGCCTTGGTCTCGCAGCCGGATGCGGGGTTCCAGTGCATGCGGGCGGGGGTGTCGCAGCGGTGTGTCGGGTCGTACAGAAGGACCGGGCCCAGTTTGGCCCGGGCGTCCTTCGTCTCCTCCCAGATCCGGGGGGAGGAGGTGATGATCAGGGCCGGGCCCTCGGCGTCCTGGATGGCCTGGACGGCTCGGGGGTGGCGGTCCTGGGGTGGGCCCAGGAGGACGGGGCCCCGCGGCGCGGGGACGGGGAGCTCGGGTTCGACGGGGGGTGCGGCCTCGACGGGCCTGGGGGTGAGCGTCTGCCGGGTCGGGGGCTCGTCGTCCACGGCGGTCGGTGGGGGCTGGTCGCGCAGTTCCCCGCGCCCCTGAGGGGGCGTATCCGCAGTGCGCTCAAAGGCCGGAGTCGCTTGCGATGTTCTCCTCACCGCGCGCCACCTCGCCACCGTGCCCGCCACGAACACGGCCAGGACGACCAGGATCATCAGCTGGCCGATGAACAGGCCCCAGAAGAGGCCGTAGCCCGACAGCTGCGCCTTCGGGGTGTTGGGCCACGCCGCGACGACATCGTGCGGTGCCGTGATCAACGACCGCATGGCCAGCGGCGTATGACCGAACGTCACATTCTGCGGCCACGCGCCCTTCGCGAAGAGGCCCGCCAGGCCCGTCGCCGTCCACACCAGGATCGTCATGCCGAGCAGGAACGCCAGGACGCCGACGAGCAGACCGTCCGGGATGCCGCCGCGGCCGCGCTCGTCGTGCCCGTAGCGGCGCCGGTCGTCACGCCGGTACCCGTACTCGTCCCGCATCATCATCACGCTCAGGCCACCGTGGATTCGGAGGAGTCGCTCAGCCGCTGCTCGACGAAGGACGCCGCCCGCTCCTCCGCCTCCAACTCGGCGGCGTGCAGGGCGTCGTCGGCCAGGTGGTCCTGCGACGACTCCGTCATGGCCCGGTCGGTGAAGACCAGTGGGCGCTCCGTCTCGGTGATCAGGTGCTTGACCACCTGGACGTTGCCGTTGACGTCCCAGACCGCGATGCCGGGCGTGAGCGTCGGGATGATCTCGACCGCCCAGCGCGGCAGGCCGAGGACCCGGCCGGTCGCCCGTGCCTCGTCCGCCTTCTGGGCGTAGATGGTCCTCGTGGAAGCCATCTTGAGGATCGCCGCGGCCTCCTTCGCCGCCGCGCCGTCCACCACGTCGGACAGGTGGTGGACCACGGCCACGAAGGACAGGCCGAGCCGCCGCCCGAACTTCAGCAGACGCTGGAACAGCTGCGCCACGAAAGGGGAGTTGATGATGTGCCAGGCCTCCTCGACCAGGAAGATGCGCTTCTTCCGGTCGGGGCGGATCCAGGTGTGCTCCAGCCATACGCCGACGATCGCCATCAGGATCGGCATCGCGATCGAGTTGCGGTCGATGTGCGAGAGGTCGAAGACGATCAGCGGCGCGTCCAGGTCGATGCCGACCGTCGTCGGGCCGTCGAACATGCCGCGCAGGTCACCGTCGACGAGCCGGTCCAGGACCAGGGCGACGTCGAGTCCCCATGCGCGTACGTCCTCTATGGCCACGTTCATCGCTTCCGCCGACTCAGGTTCGGGGTGGCGGAGCTGCTCGACGATGTCGGTGAGGACCGGCTGACGGTCGACGATCGTCTCGTTCACATACGCATGCGCGACCTTGAGCGCGAAGCCCGAGCGCTCGTCCAGGCCGTGCCCCATCGCCACTTCGATGATGGTGCGCAGCAGGGCCAGCTGGCCGGTCGTCGTGATGGCCGGGTCCAGCGGGTTGAGCCGGATGCCCATGTCGAGGGCGGCCGTCGGGTCGAGCCGGATGGGAGTTATCCCCAGCTCCTGCGCGATGAGGTTCCACTCGCCGACCCCGTCCTCGCCCTGCGCGTCGAGGACGACGACCTGCCGGTCCTTGAACCTCAACTGCCGCAGTACGTACGTCTTTTCCAGGGCCGACTTGCCGTTTCCCGACTCGCCGAGTACGAGCCAGTGCGGGGCCGGGAGCTGCTGCCCGTACAGCTGGAAGGGGTCGTAGATATAGCCCTTGCCGGAGTACACCTCCCGCCCGATGATCACGCCGGAGTCGCCGAGCCCGGGGGCGGCGGTCGGCAGATAGACGGCCTGGGCCTGGCCCGTCGACGTACGGACGGGCAGCCGGGTCGTCTCCACCTTGCCGAACAGGAAGGCGGTGAAGGCGTCCGTGAGAAGCGACATCGGATCCCGCATGCGCGCTCTCCCTCTACCGTCGGATGCCGGTGGCGAACGGCAGCGTGTTCACGAACGCCCGGTGGTGTTCGCGGTCGCACCACTCCAGCTTCAGATACGACTTGCCGGCCGAGGCCCGGATGGTCCGCTTGTCGCGGGCCAGGGCGTCCGGGTTGCGCGAGGAGACCGTGATGTAGCCGACGATGTTCACGCCCGCCGCGCCGCTCGCGAGGTCCTCGCCGCGCTGGTCGAGGCGGCCGTGCGCGGCGATGTCGCGAGGGTCGACGGTCCGGTTCATCTTGGCGGCGCGGGACGCCTCCGCCTCGTCGTTCGTCTTCTCCGTCAGCATGCGCTCGATGGCGACCTCCGTCGGCTCCAGGTCCATCGTGACGGCGACGGTCCTGATCACGTCCGGGGTGTGCACGAGCAGCGGGGCCAGGAAGTTGACGCCGACCGGCGTCATCGGCCACTCCTTGACCCAGGCCGTGGCGTGGCACCAGGGCGCGCGCGTCGACGACTCGCGGGTCTTGGCCTGGAGATACGTCGGCTCCATGGCATCGAGCTCGGCGGGCCAGGCATTACGTTTCGTCATCGCCTGGATGTGGTCGATCGGGTGGTCCGGGTCGTACATCGAGTGCACCAGAGAGGCGAGGCGGCCCTGGCCGAGCGGTTGACGCACGCGGATGTCGGCTTCCTGCAACCGCGAGCAGATGTCGGTCAGTTCCCGCGCCATGACGACGGCGAGGCCGGCGTCCCGGTCGATCTTCTTGCCGGCCTTGGGGCGGCCGGCGCGCGCCATCGCGTTGGCCTCGGCGGCCAGCTCGCGCGTGTAGTGCATGCAGGCCACCAGGTACGCGCGGTGCTGCTCACTGCTGGTCGACACCATGGACTGCAACTGGTCGTACGAGTCCTGCAACCACCCCGGGGCGCGGTCGTCCCCGCGCACGGCGACGTCCTTGGCGTGGGCGTCCGGGTCGGCAGGCAGCGTACGGGCGAGCATCTGGAGCCGCGTGACGAACCCGTCCCCGTTGGCGACGTGCTTGAGCAGCGTGCCGAACCGGTCGACCAGGGCCTCCTGGTCCTCCGAGTCGCGCAGGCCCACACCCGGGCCCTCGATCTCGATCGCGGCGGTCACGGTGCGCCGGTCGGCGTGCAGCAGCACGGCGATCTCGTCCGGCCCGAACGGCGCGGCCAGCCACGTCAGGCGGCCGATCCCGGGCGGCGGCCCGACCTCGACCTCACGCCCGTCGAGCCGGGTGCCCGCCTCCATGGGGCGCGAGCGGTAGACGGCGCCGCGCCGCAGCGAGCGCTTGTAACTCCGGTTGATCTCGAACCACTTGTAGAACGTGCGGTGCTTGTACGGGACGTAGACCGCGGCCAGCGCGAGCAGCGGGAACCCCATGAGCAGCACGATCCGCAACGAGAGCACCGGGACGAGCAGACCGCACATCATGCCGAGGAAGGCACCCGCGATGATCAGGAAGAGTTCTCCCGACTCACGGTTCCTGCCGACGATCGCGTTCGGCCGGGCGCGGCCGATCAGATATGTACGGCGGGGCGTGACCGGAGGGGACACATGGGACTGGGTCGTCAACGCCCTGCACCTCCTTGCGGTTTGCCGTTACTGCTGGGACTGGTCCCGCGGTTGCTGCTCGCGTGCGGGGTGTTCGTGGGACTCGTACGGGGTGGGGGTGCGGCGGAGGGGACAGTTCCGCCGCCGCCCCCTGCCCCGCCCTGCCGCGAACTGTGCGCGGCCACACCACCGGACGCGGGGTTGGACGGACGCGCCTGGGTGGCGCCCCCGCCCGCTGAACCTCCGCTGTCCGCTCGGGTGCTGTGGGTCTTGATGCCCTGGGAGACGAGGGCGGCGGGCGAGGAGATCATCGCGGCGGCCTTGCCCTCGGCGCCCTGCATGATCCGGTTCTTGCGTACGTTGGCCATCTCGTCGCCGAAGCCGGGGACGAAGCGGTAGATCATGCCGCTCGCGAAGATGGCGAGCAGCACGATGGCGAGGCCGGAGACGACGGCCGCGAGCGCGTCGGGTCCGTCGTCGCTGCTGGACAGCGCGCCGGCCAGGCCGAGCACGATGACGATCACCGGTTTCACGAGGATGACGGCGACCATGATCCCGACCCAGCGGCGGACATGGCCCCACAGGTTCTTGTCGACGAGCCCCGAGTACACGACGACGCCGAGCAGGGCACCGACGTACAGGAGCACGGCCCGCAGATACAGCTCCAGATAGAGCACGCCGGCCGCGACGATCGACACCAGCGAGACGACGATCAGCATGATCGGCCCGCCGCCGATGTCGTCGCCCTTCTTGAGCGCCTGCGAGAACGTCCCGAAGAACGTGTCGGTCTGGTTGCCCGTCGCCTTGGCGAGCACGTCCGTCACCCCGTCGGCCGCGGAGACCACGGTGTACAGGATGAGCGGCGTGAACGCCGACGCCAGCACGGTCAGCCACAGGAACCCGACGGCCTCCGAGATCGCCGTGCTCAGCGGCACGCCGCGCACGGCCCGCTTGGCGACGGCGAGCAGCCACAGCAGCAGGGTCAGCACGGTCGACGCGGCGAACACGACGGCGTACTGCTGAAGGAACTTGGGGTTGGTGAAGTCGACGGTGGCGGTCTTCTGCACGGCCTGACTGAGCTGGTCGACGGTCCAGGACGCGGCGTCGGCACAGCCCTTGGCGAGGCTGGAGAGGGGGTCGAGGGGGTTGGTGACGTCGGGCGTGTTCCCGCCTCCGCCGGTGGAGCCGCCGGTGCCGCCCTTGTCGTCGCGCTCGCAGTACTGCTTGGCGCGGCCGACGATCAGGTCGCAAGGGTTACTGGTGGGCTCGGGCGCGGCCACGGCTCGTGTGGCCAGCAGCACGGCTGCGGACTGTACGGCCGCGACGGCAGCGGTGAGCTTGAGCGCGCGACGTGGGCTACCGGGCATAGGAGAACCCTCCGTACTCCTCGATGGCCTTGCTGATGTCGTCGGAGGCGGAGGCTCGCTGGTCCCCGGGGACGGGGGTCGGCCCGTTCTTCTGCGAGTCGGAGGTGATCTTCCAGTCGCCGCCGGTCCAGCGGAGGTGGAAGGTCCAGGTCTGCCAGGACGTGGCGACGGGGTTCGTGGAGTTCGTGCCGGAGACGCCGAGGAGCCCCATGAACCAGACGGAGATCTTCGCGGTGTCGTCGGCGTACTGGAGTGTCTTCGTGCCGACCGGGATCGTGCGGGACACGAACGTGCTGCCCTGGGGCGCCTTGCCGTTGGCGTCGAGCCCCAACTTGCTCAGGAACTCGGTGGAGTACGCCTTGTCCATCGGGGCCTTGAGCTTCGCCGCGGCAGCGCTCGTATAGAGGCCGTCCACGATGGCGTGCCGCCGCTCGGCGTTGAACATGCCGTCCCCGCCGAGCTGCACCGCATAATTCGCCGCAGCCGACTGCGCCCCCTGCTCATCGTGCGCGAACCCCGAACTCACCGGCTTCGTACCGGTCGGGGCCGTAGGGGACGCCCCGGCCTTCGCCTCGGAGCCCGCCCCACCGCCGGAGGCACTGTCGTCGCCGCGGTTCGCGAACGCGATGGCCGCGATCAGCAGCACCACCACGCCGACCACGGTGACCAGGGAGCGGGACGAGGAGCGGCCCGGTCTGCGGGCACCCCCGTAGGCGTCGCTGCCCGAGCCCTCGGGGAGCCGGGTGCGGGTCTGCCCCGTACCGCCGTAGAAGTCGTCGTCGCCACGGTCGTCGAGACTCATTCAGCGCACGCCCCCTCAACCTCTGGTCGAACCGCCGCATACGACGGTAGCCGTGCTGGTTCCCGCGCGGGCGCGGTGTGGTGACTCGACATCAGGGAGACGCAACCTCAGCCGGTGGGCACGACGGGACGTGGGGGACAGGGTGATGAAGAGGTAACCGGGCGGGACCGGCCCGAAACTGACGGTGCGTGGGCCGGGCTAGACGGCCATGCCGTACACGATGGTGAAGAGGGTGCCGAGGGATCCGATGATGAACACCCCGGTCAGGCCCGCGATGATCAGCCCCTTGCCCTGCTCGGCGCTGAAGGTGTCACGCAGCGCCGTCGCCCCGATCCGTTGTTTGGCCGCGCCCCAGATCGCGATGCCGAGGCACAGCAGGATGGCCACCGCCATCACCACCTCGATCATCACGCGTGCCTCGTTGCCCAGGGTCCCGAACGGGCCCCAGTCCGGGGCGATCCCGCCGATGATGGTCGTGATGTCGCCCTTTTCGGCTGCCAGCAGCATGTGTAACTCACCGCCCCATGTGGGTAGTTCTGTCGCCCCCGCCACAGCGCAGAGGTCAGGCCCATTCTTCCGCAGAACGCCGCTGATGCCTGCACACTTGGCGCCATTCCTTGGCTGAGTTCTTACGCCCCTCGTGGCCGGAGGGCCGCTGTGGGAGGCGGGTCCGTATACGAAGGAACGTATGGTCACTCTGTGTATCACGGTGCATTACGTGGAGCAATGAGCGGCGGAAACGCCACGGCCCGCGACCTTGAGGGGCCGCGGGCCGTGGTGTGCTCTTGGGGAGGTGTCGCGGGGCTACATGACTTCCTGGACCGGGGAGACCGTGAGCGAGCCGGAGCCCTCGCTGCCGTCCGTCACCGGGAGCGAGCCCGCGGGCCAGGCGACCGTCTTGGAGTGGGTCTCGTTCGGGGGCGTGACGACGATCTGCGTCGGGCGGACGCCCGAACCGCCGGTGTCGTTCACGCGGAACGTGATGTTGAAGGCGGCCACGGCGCCCTTGATGAGGTCGTAGGACTGCGCCTTGTCCTTGTTGCGGGGGATGGATACCGTGCCCGCGTTCGTCTTCAGGTCGGCGCCGGGGAAGCCGTGGATGTGGCAGGTCGCGCCCCTGTTGATGAACTGGACGGTGACCGTGCCCTCCTGCTTGTAGCTGTTGTCGATGGCGCTGATCTCGAGGTTGGCGGTGGTGCAGGCGGCGGTGGTGCCGGTGCCGGTGCCGGTGCCCTTGCCGCCGGTCGCCGGGCTCGCGGTCGCGCTGCCGCCGGTGCCGCCGGTGCCGCTCCCGTTTCCGCTGTCGTTGCCGCCCGCCTGGGAACCGCCGTCGCCCTGCGCCGGGTTGGAGGCGGAGGCCGACGCCGAGGGCGACGTCGCGGCCGGCTTGTCCGTCGTGGACGACGCCGTGTCGTCCCCGCCGCCGCAGGCCGTGAGCGACAGGGCGGTCGCGAGGCCGAGCGTGGCGAGGACGGCGGTACGGGTGCGGTGGCGCAGCATGGTGTTCCCCCAGAAGACGGTCCGTGGCCCCGCCCGGTGGTGGTCGTGGTGCTCGACCGGGTGGGTGAGAACAGTTGTACAGGGAAGGCAGTCATGGGCAGATCTTCAGTACGTCCGTGTTCTGTCACAGGCGACAACACCTCCTCGGCCCCGGCCCCCGCCCGTAGACTGCGGGCGTCCGGACGTGGGACTCCTTTGTGGCGGAAGGCGGTTGACGGTGCGTAAGGCATGGATCGTCGGGGGATCTGCCGTCGCCGGGGCCACCGGATTCATGACCCTGCTCGTCGTCGGTACGTACATGGCGGCGGGGAGCCTGACCAACGGGGTCGGGCAGGGTGCCGTGGGCCTCGCGAAGGGGTCCGTGCCGGCCGCGTACCAGTCGCTCGTGCAGAAGTGGGGCAATCTGTGCCCCGCCATCAACCCGGCCCTGCTCGCCGCGCAGCTGTACCAGGAGAGCGGCTTCAACCCGAAGGCGTCGAGCCCCGCGAAGGCGTACGGGATCGCGCAGTTCATCGCCGGGACGTGGGCCACGCACGGCCTGGACGGCGACGGGGACGGGGACCGCGACATCTGGGACCCGAACGACGCCATCCCGTCGGCCGCGAGTTACGACTGCAAGCTCGCCTCGTACGTGAAGGACGTGCCCGGCGACGCGACGAAGAACATGCTCGCCTCCTACAACGCGGGCGCGTACGCCGTCATCAAGTACCGAGGTGTGCCGCCGTATCGCGAGACGCAGAACTACGTGAAGACGATCACGACCCTGGAGAAGTCCTTCGCGCGGCCGGTCGGGCGCGTGCAGCCCTCCCAGCAGGCCGCATCGGCCATTTATTACGCGCAGAAGAAGCTGGGGACGCCCTATCTGTGGGGCGGGAACGGGACCGCCGACCAGGGCGGCCGGTTCGACTGCTCCGGGCTGACCAAGGCCGCGTACGCATCCGTCGGCGTCACACTGCCGCGCGTCGCCAACGACCAGTACAACGCGGGGCCGCACCCCAAGCGCGACGAGCTGCTCCCCGGTGACCTGGTGTTCTTCTCGGACGACCTCACCAACAGCCGGGCCATCCGGCACGTCGGGATCTACGTCGGCGGCGGTTACATGATCGACGCCCCGCGTCCCGGGGCCGTCATCCGATTCGACCCGGTCGACACGCCTGACTACTTTGGTGCCACGCGCGTCACCGAGGACGGGGCCAAGGCGCTGTGACGTGGCTTGAACTCTCCGTTAACGCCTGGCCCTGAGCTGCGGGTTTGCATCTCTCTTCGATAACGTCTGCGTGATCATTCGGTGGAGTGTGGAACGTAGGGAGTGGGACCGTGCGTTCCTTTTGCTGAACCGGAAAACAACCACGGGGGTGGCTGAAGACGAAGGGGCCGCTGAACTATGGCTGGACTCGTGGCACTGGAAGCGCTCGAGACATCCGGATCCAACCCCGACGTCACGCTGCTCTATGACATCAACGGACTCGCGAAGGACGCCCCGAGCTGGTTCGACCGGACCATGGAGTTCGTCGGCGAGTACGGGATCCTGATCGGGCTCGTGCTGGTGGTGGTCTGGTGCTGGTGGGGGGCCCGGAAGCGGGGCGCCCTCGATGACGCCGCCACTTCCGTCGCCGCCGTCGTCTGGGCACCGCTCGCCGCCGGCGTCGCCGTCCTCGTGAACGTGCCGATCCGGTCGTTCGTCGAGCGGCCCCGGCCCTTCAAGGACCACGACGGGCTGACCGTCCTGGTCGACGGAAAGAACGACTTCTCGTTCGTCAGCGACCACGCCACCCTGGCGATGGCCATCGCCGCCGCCCTCTTCGTCGCGAACCGCAAGCTCGGCTTCGTCGCGATCGGACTCGCCGCCCTCGAAGGGTTCTGCCGGGTCTTCATGGGCGTGCACTACCCGACCGACGTCATCGGCGGGTTCGCGCTCGGCACCGCTGTCGCCCTGCTGCTCTCGCCGCTCGCGTCGGCGCTGCTCACGCCGGTGGCGCGGGCCGTCGGACGGGCGGGCGGCGTGGTGTCGCGGCTGGTGTGGGCGCCTATGGCTGTGGCGTCGGCGTCCGGAGCGGTGGAGCTTCCTGAGGCGCGGGGGTCGTCGGGTTCCTCGGAGGAGCGGGACTTGGCCGCGTAGTCGCTCCGCTCCGGGTCAGGGCTGTTCCCGCGGCGCCGGCTGCCAGGGCGATGGTGGCGCAGGCCGTTGCCAGGAGGCCGGCTTCCGGGTGGGCCGAGCCGTCGTCCAGGGCTGAGGCGGTGGCCGCGCCGAGGGTGAGGACGGCTGCGGTGGCCGCCGTGGCGGCGGCTATTCGGGGGGTCTTCATGGGTTCAGGGCAACCCCTGGCTGGGGTTTGGGCCACCTGAGGGCGTGTCGGGTGCGCCGTGTGGGGGAGCTTGTAGCGCCGTTGGGGTTGCCGATCTTTTCGGGTGCCGCGCTGTCGTGGCTGGTCGCGCAGTTCCCCGCGCCCCTGGCTGGGCTGACCTTTCGCCCGCTCAGAAGGCCTGCGGGAAGGTGAAGAAACCCGATGGGTCGTACGTGCGCTTCACCTTCGTCAGGCGCGTCGCCGCGTCCCCGTAGTACGCCTGCTTCCAGTTCTTCAGCGTCGCGTCCGTGTAGTTCTGGTACGCGGCGCCGGACGCGTACGGGGCCATCGCGTCGTGTGCCTTTTTCAGCCAGGTGCGGGCCGTCGTGCCGGACGTGCCCGGCTGCCACGACACGATGTACTGCGCGAGCATCCGCGAGCGGCGGTGGACGAACGCCGTGGCCGTCGGGTCGACGCGGTTGATCGCGCCGCCGAGCGCCGTGAAGGCGATGGAGCCCGCGCCCGCCGTCACCGTCTCGATCTGCTTCAGGAGCGCGCGCACCCCCGCGTCGGAGAGCGAGCGGTCGAAGAAGTCCGAGTGCGCCGCGTACGTCTCGCGTTGCAGCGCGCCCTGCGGGGAGCGGCCCGGGGTCGTGCCGGGCAGGTGGCACTGGGCGTCCGAGGAGAAGGCGGAGCAGCCCGCGTACACCTCCATCGACTCCTCGTACGAGCGGCGCTTGAGGGAGACCGACGTCGCGGGGCCCGGGCCGCCGGGGCCGTCGGCGAGGCGGTCGACCGCGTTCTGGAGCTCGGTGTAGGTGCCGAGGGAGAAGGCGGCGACGGAGATCGTGGGGCGGCCGCCCGCCGCGTTCGCCACGTGCAGCGACGACCAGATCTCGTCCGGCTGGTCGGGGCCCCACTTCTGCCAGGCCTTCAGGACCGTCGCCGCCTTCGACCAGGGCCACGTCATGTACGCGGACACCCCCTGCGGCGCCGGGTGCGTCTTGAAGCGGAGTTCCGTGACGACCCCGAACTGGCCGTTGCCCGCGCCCCGCAGCGCCCAGAACAGGTCCTTGTTCGTGGTCGCGTCGGCGGTGAGCTGCTTGCCGTCCGCCGTGATCAGCGTGGCCCCGGTGAGGCTGTCGCAGGTCAGGCCGTACGCGCGCGAGACGACGCCGTGGCCGCCGCCGAGGGTGAGGCCCGAGACGCCGACCGTGGGGCAGGAGCCCGCCGGGATCGTGACGCCCTTGGCCGCCAACGCCCGGTAGACGTCGATGAGTTTGGCGCCCGCCCCGACGACCGCCCCCGAGCCGGAGGCGCGGACCGTCTTCATGCGCGACACGTCGAGGATCAGCCGGCCGTCGCCGGAGGACCAACCCGCGTACGAATGGCCGCCGTTGCGGATCGCGACCGGGACCTTGCGGGCACGGGCGTAGGCGAGCGCCGTACGGATGTCGTCGGGGCCCGCGACGTACGCGACGCCCGTCGGCTTCAGGGAGTCGAAGCGGGTGTTGTACAGCTGGTGGGCCGCGGCCCACGAGGACTGGCCCGGGCGGACCAGGGAGCCGTCGAGGTCCTTGGCGAGGGCGTCCAGGTTCGCCGCGGCGCGCACGGAGGCCGACGCGCTGGTGGAGCGGACCGGGGCCGACGACGAGGCCGCGCGGGAAGGATCGCCGCCGCCCCCCGACGTGCAGGCCGAGACCGCGCCCGCCGTGACCGCCGCCGAAGCCGCTATGAACGTACGCCGCTGCATGCCGTCTCCCTCGTGTGTCTCCCTGGATACGAGACGAGAAAGAGGAGCGCCCGGTTCACCTCAGGGCGAGGCGGTGTGGTCCTCCGCGTCCGTGCGGGCCTTGCTGCGCGCTCGGCGGGCGGGCCCGCGCCAGCCGCAGGTACAGCGGGCCAGACAGAACCGGCCCTGCTCGACGACGGTCGTCGTGTGCTCGTGCTGCTGTTGTGCCACCCCGCCACGGTAGCGGGCCGATGTAAACCCCCCGTTCGCGTGACGGGCGTCCCTACCCGTCGTTAACCGGACGACAGGGGGCCGCACACCCACGGACCGGCTTGGGGGTAGACAAGCGATGGTGGTGCAGCAGCACGGGCACCCGGGAGATTCGGCGAAGATCTCGGCGAGGAGAGCGGCGGCGGCCGTCGCCGTGGCGTCCCTCGTGGCCGGCGTCAGCGGATGCGGCGGCGGAGCCGAGGCGGGCGACCGGAACGCGGACCCGACGCAGGCCGTGCGCGAGGCCCCCGACCGGCTGGTCCGCGAGGGCAGTTCGCAGGCCCGTACGTCGATGGAGATGGCCAGCGGCGGCACGCGCGTGACCGTCAAGGGCGAGGGCGCCTACGACTACCGCGAGGGCATCGGCGAGCTGAAGGTGCAGCTGCCCAAGGACGCGGCCGGCGCCCAGGAGCACCGCCCGATCACCGAACTCCTCGCACCCGGCGCCCTGTTCATGAAGAACCGCGGCTCGGGCGTCCCGGCCGACAAGTGGGTCCGCGTCGACACCGCGTCCCTGACCGACGGCAACCTGGTCACCGGCGGCGCCACCGACCCCCTCGCCGCGGCCGAACTGCTGCGCGGCGCGCGGCAGGTGACGTACGTGGGGCAGAGCGAGGTCGAGGGGGTGCGGACCCGGCACTACCGCGGGAGCGTCGACCTCACCGCCGCCGCGAAGGCCGCGTCCGCGGGGAACAAGGGGGCGCTCGCCGCGGCGGCGAAAGGGTTCGGCAAGGAGCCGGTGGCGTTCGACGTCTACCTCGACGACGACGGGCTCATCCGCAAGCTGCGCCACCGCTTCGCGTTCGCCAACGGGCAGCAGAAGAAGGAAGTCGCCTCGACGACCCTGTTGTACGGGTTCGGGAAGCCCGTCCGGGTCCGCCTTCCGGACAAGAAGGACATCTTCGCCGGGAAGGTGGCGGAGGAGTAGGGCCCCTCGGCCACCCGAAATGGTTCTTCCGTGCCATGCGCGCTGCGTAGCCCGCTCCCTACGCTAGGAAGTCGCACGCATGAGGCTGGAAGAGGTGATGCACCGTGGCTCCGGTGGGTGGTACGGCAGTGCAGGACCGCGTCGCCCTCGCCGAGATCGAGTTGTGCGGTGAATTGATCATCGCGGCGTCCGCGGTCACCGAGGACCGGCTCAGCGCGGACCGGATCGACGAGGTGTTGCGGCTCGCCGAGGCGCTGCCCGAGGGCCCCGACGACGAGGGGTGACGCGGTGCCCGGGCCGGCGGTCAGGTGCGCAGCATCCGGGCGATGGCCTTCGTGGCCTCCTCGACCTTGGCGTCGATCTCGTCGCCGCCCTTCACCGCCGCGTCGGCGACGCAGTGCCGCAGATGCTCCTCCAGAAGCTGGAGGGCGAAGGACTGCAAGGCCTTGGTGGAGGCGGACACCTGCGTGAGTATGTCGATGCAGTAGACGTCCTCGTCGACCATCCGCTGGAGGCCGCGGATCTGCCCCTCGATGCGGCGCAGGCGCTTGAGGTGCTCTTCCTTCTGGTGGTGGTAGCCGTGGATGCCGCGGTCGTGGTCGGTCACGATCTCGGCCGTGGGCTCTGCTTGTGTCGCGTCCGTGGTCATCGTGTCCCGACCTCCCGTTGTCGAACCTGCGGCGGCTTCATATACCCCCGGTGGGTATATGGTACCGGATTTCCCCCGGCCGCGGCCGGTTCGTCACGGCTTGGACCGGACCCAGTGCTGATCACTGTGCCTGATGGGCGACACTGGGGGAACGCCGGTTAGCCGTGGCCGGATGATGCGCCTAGCATCAGCCTGACCGAATCCAAAGCACCCCGAGGACCCCACGTGCGCTTTCGTCTGACCCCCAGGGAGACGAGCTTCTACGACATGTTCGCCGCATCCGCGGACAACATCGTCACGGGCTCGAAGCTCCTGATGGAACTGCTCGGCGCGGATTCCTCCGCCCGGGCCGAGATCGCGGAGCGGATGCGGGCAGCCGAACACGCCGGTGACGACGCCACCCACGCGATCTTCCACCAACTGAACTCCTCGTTCATCACGCCGTTCGACCGCGAGGACATCTACAACCTCGCGTCGTCCCTCGACGACATCATGGACTTCATGGAGGAGGCCGTCGACCTGGTCGTCCTCTACCAGGTCGAGGAGCTTCCCAAGGGTGTGGAGCAGCAGATCGAGGTGCTGGCCCGGGCGGCCGAGCTGACCGCCGAGGCCATGCCGAACCTGCGCACCATGGACAACCTCACCGAGTATTGGATCGAGGTCAACCGCCTGGAGAACCAGGCCGACCAGATCCACCGCAAGCTGCTCGCCCAGCTCTTCAACGGCAAGTACGACGCCATGGAAGTCCTGAAGCTGAAGCAGATCGTCGATGTGCTGGAAGAGGCGGCCGACGCCTTCGAGCACGTGGCCAACACGGTGGAGACCATCGCCGTGAAGGAGTCCTGAGGCCGGCTCATGGACACCTTCTCCCTGATCGTGACGATCGGCGTCGCGCTCGGATTTACGTATACGAACGGCTTTCACGACTCTGCGAACGCCATCGCCACTTCGGTGTCGACCCGTGCGCTGACGCCCCGTGCGGCGCTCGCCATGGCCGCCGTCATGAACCTCGCCGGTGCCTTCCTCGGCAGCGGCGTCGCGAAGACGGTGAGTGAGGGGATCATCGCCACGCCCGAGGGCGACAAGGGGATGGGCATCCTCTTCGCGGCTCTCGCGGGCGCGATCGTCTGGAACCTCATCACCTGGTACTTCGGGCTTCCCTCGTCCTCCTCGCACGCGCTGTTCGGCGGGATGGTGGGTGCCGCCCTCGCCGGCGGGACCACCGTCTACTGGTCGGGCGTGTGGGAGAAGATCGTCATCCCGATGTTCACGTCGCCGGTGATCGGTCTCGTCGTCGGTTACCTCGTGATGTGCCTCATCATGTGGCTCTTCCGGCGCTCCAACCCGCACAAGGCCAAGCGCGGATTCCGTATCGCGCAGACCGTCTCGGCGGCCGGCATGGCGCTCGGGCACGGTCTCCAGGACGCGCAGAAGACCATGGGCATCGTCGTGATGGCGCTGGTCATCGGCGGTCACGAGTCGTACGACGACCCGATCCCGGTCTGGGTCAAGATCGTGTGTGCGGTGATGCTGTCGCTCGGCACGTATGCCGGTGGCTGGCGGATCATGCGGACGCTCGGGCGCAAGATCATCGAGCTGGACCCGCCGCAGGGGTTCGCCGCGGAGACGACGGGGGCCTCGATCATGTTCGGGTCCGCGTTCCTGTTCCACGCGCCGATCTCCACGACGCATGTGATCACCTCGGCGATCATGGGTGTGGGGGCCACGAAGCGGGTCAACGCGGTGCGCTGGGGTGTTGCCAAGAACATCATCCTGGGGTGGTTCATCACGATGCCGGCGGCGGCGCTGGTCGCTGCCGCGAGTTACGGGATCGTGTGGCTGGCCTTCGGGTAGGCCCCGCCCGTTCTACTGAAAGCCGCAGTCGCGTCTGCCGAGTTCTGAGCAGATGCGACTGCGGCTTTTTCGTGGTTGCTCGCGCCCACGCGGCGGAGCCGCATATCGATACGGCCCCGCGCCCCTGAAAGGCCAAGGCCCGCCCCCTTGCGGGGGCGGGCCTTGCCTTTTCCTCGTGATGGCACCGCCATGCAGCACCACGAGGGGTCGGGGGTGTCGGATCAGCCGAAGCGGCCCGAGATGTAGTCCTCCGTGGCCTGGACCGACGGGTTGGAGAAGATCCGTTCCGTCTCGTCTATCTCGACGAGCTTGCCGGGCTGGCCGACCGCCGAGAGGTTGAAGAACGCGGTGCGGTCCGAGACGCGGGCCGCCTGCTGCATGTTGTGCGTCACGATGACGATCGTGAACCGCTCCTTGAGCTCGCCGATGAGGTCCTCGATGGCGAGCGTGGAGATCGGGTCCAGGGCCGAGCAGGGCTCGTCCATGAGCAGGACCTGGGGCTCGACCGCGATGGCCCGGGCGATGCACAGACGCTGCTGCTGGCCGCCGGAGAGGCCGGAACCGGGCTTGTTCAGGCGGTCCTTGACCTCGTTCCAGAGGTTGGCGCCCTTGAGGGACTTCTCGACGACGTCGGAGAGCTCCGACTTCTTGTAGTTGCCGTTCAGGCGCAGGCCCGCCGCCACGTTGTCGAAGATCGACATCGTGGGGAAGGGGTTGGGGCGCTGGAAGACCATGCCGACGGTGCGGCGCACGGCGACCGGGTCGACGTGGGAGCCGTAGAGGTCCTCGTCGTCCAGGAGGACCTTGCCCTCGACGCGGCCGCCGGGGGTGACCTCGTGCATGCGGTTGAGGGTGCGCAGGAAGGTCGACTTGCCGCAGCCGGAGGGGCCGATGAAGGCCGTCACCGAGCGGGGCTCGACGGTCATCGAGATGTCTTCGATCGCCTTGTGGGCGCTGTAGTAGGCGGTCAGGCCGCTTACGTCGATTCGCTTGGCCATGGGTTCAGTTCACTTCCGGGTTGCGTGATGTCGCTGAGGATGGCCGCGCTCAGCGACCGGCGCTCGGGGCCTTCCAGCGGGCGATGCCGCGGGCCACGAGGTTGAGGATCATGATGAAGGCGATGAGCACGAGGGCCGCGGCCCAGGCGCGGTCGTACGCCGCTTCGCTGCCGCCGCTGCCCGCGTACTGCTGGTAGATGTACAGCGGCAGCGAGGCCTGCGGGCCGTCGAACGGGTTGCTGTTGATCAGCGGGTTGCCGAAGACCAGGAGCAGCACCGGGGCCGTCTCACCGGCGATGCGGGCGACCGCCAGCATGATGCCGGTGGTGATGCCGCCGATCGACGTGGGCAGGACGACCTTGAGGATCGTGCGCCACTTCGGGACGCCGAGCGCCAGGGAGGCCTCGCGCAGCTCGTTCGGGACGAGCTTGAGCATCTCCTCGGTGGAGCGGACCACGACCGGGATCATCAGGATGGACAGGGCCATCGAGCCGGCGAAGCCGGAGAAGCCGAAGCCGAGGATCAGGATCCAGAAGGACAGGACGAAGAGGCCGGCGACGATGGACGGGATGCCCGTCATGACGTCGACGAAGAACGTGACGGCCTTCGCGAGCTTGCCGCGCCCGTACTCGACCAGGTAGATCGCCGTGAGCAGGCCGATCGGGACCGAGATCAGGGTGGCGAGGCCGACCTGCTCCAGGGTGCCGAGGATGGCGTGGTAGATGCCGCCGCCCGGCTGGTAGCTGGTGACGAAGCCCATCGAGTGGCTCAGGAAGTACGGGTCCAGGACCTTGATGCCGCGCTTGACCGTCTCGTAGATCAGCGAGGCGAGCGGGATCACGGCGAGGATGAACGCGACCCAGACGACGCTGGTGGCGACGCGGTCCTTGGCCTGGCGCCTGCCCTCGACCTTCGCGGCGAGCACGTACGTGACGAGGACGAAGAGCAGCGCGGCGATCAGGCCCCACTGGATGCGGCTGTCGAGGCCGCCGCCGAGGCCGATGGCACAGCCCGCGGCGACCGAGCCGACCGCGATGGCCCAGGGGGACCAGCGGGGCAGGCGCGCGGCGCTCAGGGAGTTCGGGCGCTTCACGGGTACGGATGCGTGGCTCATGCGTTGGCCCCCGAGTACTCCTTGCGGCGGGCGATGATCAGGCGGGCCGCGCCGTTCACCAGGAGGGTGATGACGAACAGGACCAGGCCCGAGGCGATGAGGGCGTCGCGGCCCTGGTCGTTGGCCTCGGAGAACTTCGCGGCGATGTTCTGCGCGAACGTGCCGCCGCCCGGGTCGAGCAGGCTGGTGTGGATCAGGAAGTCGGGGGAGAGGACCGTGGCGACGGCCATCGTCTCGCCGAGCGCGCGGCCGAGGCCGAGCATCGACGCGGAGATCACTCCGGAGCGGCCGAAGGGGATCACCGACATGCGGATGACCTCCCAGCGGGTGGCGCCGAGGGCGAGGGCCGCCTCCTGGTGCATCAGGGGGGCCTGCCGGAAGACCTCGCGGGAGACGTTGGTGATGATCGGCAGGATCATGATCGCCAGCAGGATGCCGACGGTGAGCAGGGTGCGCGGGGCGCCGCCCTGGTAGTCGAGGATGCCGGTCCAGCCGAAGTAGTCGTCGAGCCAGGCGAAGACGCCCTCCATGTGCGGCACCAGGAAGAGGGCGCCCCACAGGCCGTACACGATGGACGGCACGGCGGCCAGCAGGTCGATGACGTAGGCGATGGTGCCGCTCAGCTTCTTCGGCGCGTAGTGCGTCAGGAAGAGCGCGATGCCGACGGCCACGGGGACCGCGATCAGCATGGCGATGACCGACGTGACGATCGTGCCGAAGGCGAGGACGGCGATGCCGAAGACGGGGGGCGTCGCGGTCGCGTTCCACTCGAAGGTGGTGAGGAAGTTGCCCTCGTTCTTCGAGAGGACCAGCGAGGCGCGGTAGGTCAGGAAGACCGCGATCGCGGCCATGATCACCAGGAGCAGAATGCCCGAGCCGCGCGAGAGACCGAGGAAGATCCGGTCACCGGGGCGGGTGGCGCCGCGGGCGGCGCGCTTCTGCTGGGCTGGGGAGGGGCGATCGGCGGGCGCCGGTGGCGCGGGTGCTTGCGTGGTGATGTCCATGAGGGTTCTCCGGTCTGCGAAGTCCCGTGTCACGCGGGGGAGTTACGGGACTTCTGGCGGCGGTGCACCGGACGGTGCGGGCCACCCGTGGATCGGGCGGCCCGCACGCTGGGTCAGCTGATGCCGGCGACGGTCTCGCGGACCTTCGCGTTGATCTCGGTCGGGATCGGGGCGTAGCCCAGGTCGGCGAGCACGGCCTGGCCCTCGTCCGAGGCCGTGTAGGTCAGGAAGGACTTGGTGGCGGCCAGGGTGTCGGCCTTGTTGCCCTTGTCGCAGACGATCTCGTACGTGACCAGGGTGATCGGGTACGCGCCGTCGGCCTTGGTGGCGTAGTTCAGCTCGAGGGCGAGGTCCTTGCCGGTGCCCACGACCTTGGCGTCGGCGATCGCCTTGGTGGCGTTCTCCGTGGTCGCCTTGACCGGGGCCGAGGCGCCCGTGTCGATGTCGACGGTCTTGATGCCCTTGGCGTAGGAGAGCTCGAAGTAGGAGATCGCGCCGTCGACCTGCTTGACCTGCTGCGCGAGGCCGGAGGAGCCCTGCGCGGACTGGCCGCCCTTGGCCTGCCAGGCCTTGCCGCCCTCGTACTTCCAGTCGTTCGGGGACGCGGCCTTCAGGTACTTGGTGAAGTTGTCCGTGGTGCCGGACTCGTCCGAGCGGTGGAACGCCTGGATCTTGGTCGACGGGAGCTTCGCCTCGGGGTTCAGCTTCTTGATCGCCGGGTCGTTCCACTTGGTGATCTTCGAGTCGAAGATCTTCGCGAGGGTCGACGCGTCCAGGGTCAGGCTGTCGACGCCCGAGACGTTGAACGCGACGGCGATCGGGCCGCCGACCATCGGCAGGTCGATGCCCTGGCCGCCCTTGCAGACCTTCTTCGAGGCGGTGATCTCCTCGGGCTTCAGCGCCGAGTCGGAGCCCGCGAAGGCGACCTGGCCCTGGTTGAACGCGGTGACACCGGCGCCGGAACCGTCGGGCTTGTAGTTGATCTGCACGCCCGAGCACGCCTGGGCGTAGGCCTGGCGCCAGGCGTCGACCGCGTTGGCCTGCGCCGAGGAGCCGATGCCCAGGAGCTGGCCCTTGGCGTCGTCGCACTTGATGTTGCCGGCCTTGGCGGAGGAGCTGGCGCCGCTGCCGCCGGTGGTGTCGCTGGTGTCGTCGGAGCCGCACGCCGTGAGGGCCAGGGCGCCGGAGACGGCGAGGGCGCCGAGGGAGAGGGCGCGGAGCCGGTTCTTGCGCTGAAGCTTCACCTTCGGATGTTCCTTCCAGGAGCCGCCGGCCTCGTGTCGTCAGTGGCGGCGTGCGGAGTCTGCGGAGATTTCGGCGCGGTGAGTCCTGCCCCCGGAATCCCCGTAGTCCCCCGTGGTCGATCCGGGGGCGGTGACTCACCGCGTAAGGCCGAAATTAGGCAGATCAGGTGAAGCGGTCGATGGGCATGAGTGAACGGAGGGTGAACCTAAGCGGGCGGTGCGGTGAGAGGCGCGGAGCCGTGTGCCCGGTGACGGTCAGGCGACATGGAGAGCGTCGAGCAGGGCGTCGACGAGGCCCCGGTCACGGGCCTGCGTGAGGCGGTTTCTGGCCGCGCGCGGCGGGAGCCAGACGATGCGGTCGACCTCGTGGTTCGGGGTGAAGACGCCACCGGAGGCCTCCGCGGCCCAGTAGTCGACGCGCTTGGGGCGGCCGTTCGCGACGTAGCGGACCGTGGGCAGCGTGGTGCCCGGGGTGCAGGAGTGGCCGGTTTCCTCCGCCACTTCGCGCAGCGCGCCGGTCAGCGCGTCCTCGCCGCGCTTCAGCTTGCCCTTGGGGTGCGACCAGTCGTCGTACTTGGGCCGGTGGACCAGGCAGATCTCCAGGCCGCCGTCGAAGGGGGAGCGGCGCCACAGGACGCAGCCGGCGGCCCGCACGGTGGGGGTGTCGTCCTCGTGCACGGTCATGGGGTGCCCACCCTCTCTCGCTGCCATGCCTGCCGGAACTCGATCCTGGCGGCTTCCACCTCGTGCCGCTGGTCGGCGTGGAGCACGCCGAGGGCGTACGCCGTCGGGGGCGCGATGCGCGGGGTGCGCGCGGCCTGCGCGGCGGCGGCCGCGGCCTCGGCGGCGTCCCGGTGCGTGTTCAGGGCGTGCGCGGCCTCGCACAGGCGCGGGTCGGCCCGCGGATCGTCGAGGACGACCTCCTGGGCGTAACGGTGCAGCCGCAGCAGCAGGCGTACGTGGTGCCAGGGGGTGTCGGCGTCCGCGTTGTACGGGTGGCCGGTGTGGCGCAGCGCGGCGACCGCCTCGGCGAGCCGGGACTCGGCCTCCAGGGCGAGCTTGTTCAGCCCGGTGTCCGCGCCGGACAGCGGCACCTCGCTGGCGAGCACCGCGACGTTGTCGGCGACCGCGTGGAAGCGGGACGAGCCGAGGGCCTGGAGCGCGGTGCTGTGCGCGCGGGTGCGGGCGAGGGTGAGCTGGCGGTCGAGGAGCGCCGCCGCCTTGGCCGCGCCGACCGTCAACGCGTTGGTGGCGGGCGCCTGTTGGGGCAGCCGGGCGGCCGGTGCGGGCCCGGCCGTCGTCAGCCGCTGGAGCGCGTCGCCGAGCCGCTCCAGGCGCTCCCCGTACGCGTGCTCCTGCGCCAACGTGCCGGACAGCCACGCCAGTTCGGGCCGCAGTGCGTCCGACCAGTCCGCGTCGAGCAGCGGCCGGAACGTGTGCAGGGTGCCGCTGATCCGGCGGGCGGCGCGGCGCAGGGCGCGGGCCGCGTCCGCCGTGTCGCCCGCCGCGCCGCTCTCGCGGTGCTGGCGCAGCGAGCGCAGGAACTCGGTGGCCTGGGAGCGCAGATAGCCCCCCAGGGCCGTGGTCCCGTCCTGCACGGGGAACGGCCCGCTGGGATCAAGGTGTTGCTGTGCCACGCCGGCGCCTCCGGGCGTCTATGAGCATCTCCTGTACGTTGCGCAGGGGGCGCCCGTCCGCATCGGCCGCGTGGCGGGTCCAGTTGCCGTCCGGGCCCAGGTGCCAGGAGGCGGTGGTGTCGGACATCCCCGTTTCGAGCAGCCGGTTGAGGGCGGCCCGGTGGGCCGGGTCCTCGACGCGGACCAGGGCCTCGATGCGGCGGTCGAGGTTGCGGTGCATCATGTCGGCGCTGCCGAACCAGACTTCGGGCTCGCCGCCGTTGCCGAAGGCGAAGACGCGCGAGTGCTCCAGGAAGCGGCCGAGCACCGAGCGGACCCGGATGTTCTCCGACAGGCCCGCGACGCCGGGCCGCACCGCGCAGATCCCGCGCACCCACACGTCGACCGGCACGCCCGCCTGCGACGCCCGGTAGAGGGCGTCGATGACGGCCTCGTCGACCATCGAGTTGACCTTGATACGGACGTACGCGGGACGGCCCGCACGGTGGTGCTGGACCTCCTTGTCGATCCGCGTGATCAGCCCCGTACGCAGGGACTTGGGGGCGACGAGGAGGCGGCGGTAGGTCTCGCGGCGCGAGTAGCCGGAGAGCCGGTTGAAGAGGTCGGAGAGGTCGGCCCCGACTTCCTGATTGGCCGTCAGAAGCCCCAGGTCCTCGTACAGACGGGCGGTCTTGGGGTGGTAGTTGCCCGTGCCGACGTGGCTGTAGCGGACGAGGCTGTCGCCCTCCTGGCGGACGACGAGCGAGAGCTTGCAGTGCGTCTTGAGGCCGACGAGGCCGTAGACGACGTGGCAGCCCGCCTCCTCCAGCTTCCTCGCCCACTTGATGTTGGCCTGCTCGTCGAAGCGCGCCTTGATCTCGACGAGGACGAGGACCTGCTTGCCCGCCTCGGCGGCGTCTATCAGCGCGTCCACGATCGGCGAGTCGCCCGACGTGCGGTACAGCGTCTGCTTGATGGCGAGCACGTCCGGGTCGTTGGCCGCCTGCTCCAGGAAGGCCTGTACGGAGGTGGAGAAGCTGTCGTACGGGTGGTGAAGGAGGACGTCGCGCTGGCGCAGGGCGGCGAAGACGTCGGGCGCGGACGCGGACTCCACCTCGGCGAGGTCGCGGTGGGTGCCCGCCACGAACTTGGGGTACTTCAGCTCGGGCCGGTCCAGGCCGGCTATCGAGAACAGACCGGTGAGGTCGAGCGGCCCCGGCAGCGGGTACACCTCGGCCTCGCTGATCTTCAACTCCCGTACGAGCAGGCTCAGTACCTCGGAGTCGATGGTCTCCTCGACCTCCAGGCGCACCGGCGGACCGAAACGGCGCCGCATGAGCTCCTTCTCCAGGGCCTGGAGCAGGTTCTCGGTGTCGTCCTCCTCGACTTCGAGGTCCTCGTTGCGGGTGAGGCGGAACATGTGGTGTTCCTCGACCGTCATCCCGGGGAACAGCTCGGCGAGGTGGCGGGGCGCGGCGATGACGTCCTCGATCGGGACGTAGCGCTGCGGGGACGCCTCCAGGAAGCGGGAGAGCAGCGGCGGGACCTTGACGCGGGCGAAGTGGCGGTGGCCGCTCACCGGGTTGCTGACGACGACGGCGAGGTTCAGGGACAGGCCCGAGATGTACGGGAACGGGTGCGCGGGGTCGACGGCCAGCGGCGTCAGGACCGGGAAGATCTGGTTCATGAACAGGGTGTAGAGCCGGGCCTGTTCCTTCTCGGTCAGCTCGTTCCAGCGCACGACGTGGATGCCCTCGTCGGCCAGGGACGGGGCGACGTCGTCCTGGTAGCAGGCCGCGTGCCGGGCCATGAGCTCGCGCGAGCGGTTCCAGATCAGCTCAAGGACCTCGCGGGGCTGGAGCCCGGAGGCCGATCGGGTGGCGACGCCGGTGGCGATGCGGCGCTTGAGGCCCGCGACGCGGACCATGAAGAACTCGTCCAGGTTCGAGGCGAAGATCGCCAGGAAGTTCGCGCGCTCCAGGAGCGGGGTGTTCGGGTCCTCGGCCAGTTCGAGAACCCGCTCGTTGAAGGCCAGCCAGCTGCGCTCGCGGTCCAGGAAGCGGCCCTGCGGCAGCTCGGCGCCCTCCTGGCCCGCGTACTCGTCCTCGTAGTCGTCCGGGTCCGCGTCGATGTCGGCGACGATCCCGGCGAGCTTCGCGTCGAAGTCGCCGGCCGCCACGGGATGGGGGCGGTGCGCGGCAAGAGAGCCCACGGAAGGCTGGGGCTGCGGGGCCGACGGGGCTGCGGACTGGTCCTGGGCGGCATTCGGCTGGCTCATGGACCCATTCTTCCGCGTGGAGACGCTCTCGGGCGCGCCGACGACGTCGGAGAGCGCGGGCGCGAGCCGGAGCCGGGCCTGGGGGGCCGGTTCCTGCGGGGCCTTCGAGGGGTCGGGCGCGGGGGGCTGCATTCCGTGAGCGTCGCAAGTCCGTCTGAATCGCTGGTTACGGAGACATGACGTGCGGGCTATGGGCGGGCGGCTCCGCGCTGTCCACGAGGCCTCCCGCGTCAGGCGGTGCGGCGCCTGAGCAGCCGGAAGGCGACGGCCGTGAGGAGCGCGGCCATGGTAATCACCGTGGCGGATTCCGCCAGCTGGAGGGGCCAGTAGTGGGACTTCGGGTGGTACGTGACCCAGAAGTCCTGGAACTTCTCCGTGCAGCGGTGGAGGTCCACGGGGCTGTCGGCGCCCACGCAGGCGTTGTTGTTGGCGATGCGCTCGCCGGTGCTTCTCGGGACGGCGCCGTGGATCAGGACCTGGGCGCCGGCGGGCGGGCGCAGGGCCGAGAGGCCGGTGTCGGTGACGGTGGGCCAGAGGCTGGGGCGGTAGCGCCTGCCGAGCATGTCGGCCACCAGCGGTGCGAGGGCGCCGAGGAGCGCTCCGGGGAGCGCCTTGCGGCACAGCAGCCCGCCGAGTGCTCCGGCCGCGAGACCCAGCAGTACACGGGCGAACGGGACCGCGCCCCCGCCGGCGAAGATGTCCGGGTCGTACCAGGGGTAGGCGTGCGGCAGCGGGCCCGACGCCCACACGAGGTGGTGGAGGGCGACCAGCGGGACCAGGCCGATCAGGAACCAGGCCGCAGGGACGGCGAGCGTGGTCGCCAACCAACGGGTCGGGGTGCGGGACTGCGTCCACGCCAACTGGGCCGTACCGCGCTCCAGTTCACGCCCGACGCAGGAACCGCCCATGAAGACGGCCGCGATGTACGGAGCGCAGAGGATCACCGCGCCGGTCAGCTGGGTGAGCAGCTCGTAGCGGCCGTAGGCACCGCCGACGGGTTCGCAGCCGGCGGTCCGGCACGCCCCCAGATGGCTCGTCGCAGCGTCCGCCCCGGGTCCGTACAGCCACAGCAGGAGGGCGACGGAGACCAGGACCGCCGCGGTCCACACCCACAGGGCGAGGCGGTGCAGCCGCAGCGCCGCCCATATCGATCCGGAGGGCCGCAGGCGCTGGAGCACCGGGAGCGCGTACGTCATGAACTCACTCTCCTTCTGAGCACACGGAAGGCGATCAGCGTCACGACACCGGTGAGGCCCAACAGGATGCCGGTCTCGATGAGTTGGAGCGGCCAGAAATGGGAGGGCGGGTGGCCCTCGCGGTAGTAGCCGGTGATGTGGTGCTCGGCGAGGCAGGCGCGGTCGTCGACGCACATGGGGTCGGCGACGTGGGCACCGGAGGCGGTGACCGCGTCCTCCTTCCACTGCTCACCGACGAACGCCGGGTAGCCCTCGTCGAGCGAGCCGACGACGGTCTTCATGGGCCACAGGTACGGGCGCAGATAGCCGACCGCCAGCGTCAGCAGGAGCGTGAGGACGAAGCCGAACCCGGCCCCGGCCAGCACGCGCCGCTGGAGCAGGGCGCCGAGGGCGCCGCACGCCAGGCCGAGCAGGGGCAGAACCACGGCGGCCGGCCCGAACAGCTCGAAGCTGCCGGTGAACCAACGGTTCCCGGGGAGGCCGGGGGCCTGCGCCGCGACCGCCCTGCGCAGCACCACCAGGAGGCCCGTGCCGGCGGTCAGGGCCAGCGCGGGGACGGCCAGCTTGACGGCGAGCCAGCGCAGCGGAGGGACCGACTGGGTCCATGCCAGGTGGGCGGTGCCGCTCTCCAGCTCGCGGCCGATGAGCGCGCCGCCCGCGAAGACGGCGACGGCCAGCGGCAGGAAGGACAGGGAGAGGCCCACCGCATTCAGGACGTAGTGGTAGGCCTCCGCGGTCGAGCCCTTCGCGGTGCACGCGTTCGCCACCGCCAGGCTGCACCGCCCGGTGATGCCGAGCCCGGCCGTGCCGGGGCCCCAGGCCCACAGCAGCAGGCCCGCGGCGACGGCCACGTACGCGCCCCACAGGGTCAGGGCGCCGCGGTGCAGGCGCAGCACCGTCCAGTTGAGCCCCGTCGGGCGGGTGAGGGTCAGGCTGCTCATGCGGAGGCCTCCTTGCCGAGCGGGGCGACGCGCTTGGGCTGGTAGCGGCGCAGGACCAGGAACGCCGCCACCACGGCGAGCGCGGTGAGGCCGAGGAGGATGCCCGTCTCGGTGAGCTGGCGGGGCCAGTAGTCGGGGGAGGGCAGGTAGTGCCGGGTGAAGCCCACGACGTCGTGCTTGTCGAGGCAGCTCCGGCTCAGGTAGCAGCCCGGGTCGCTGATCTGCGCGCCGCCGGACGTGATCGCCTTGCTGTGGACCGGCAGCTCGGGCTGCTGGTAAGCGCCCTGGAACGGCCAGGAGTTGCCCCGCAGAGCGCCGACCAGGTACTGCCCGATCCCGGCGACGGCCATCGCGGGCAGGGTGCGGCGCAGGACCAGCGCGGCGAGCACGCCGAGGGCCAGGCCGAACAGGGCGTTCGCCACGGTCGCCGGGCCGACGGAGAAGGCGAAGTCGCGCGGGCCGATGCCGGCGATCAGCAGGTGGTTGTCGCTGTCCCAGACCCCGCGGTACAGGACCACGACCAGGCCGGTGCCCGCCGTGATCAGCAGCGCGGGGACGGCCAGCTTGGCGGCGAGCCAGCGGGCCGGTGACACGGACTGCGTCCACGCCAACCGGGCGGTGCCCGACTCCAGTTCGCGCGCGATCAGCGGACCCGCCGCGAACACGGCGATCGCGATCGTGGCGATCCGGGTCAGCGTCAGCGGATCGTAGAAGAGGGCGTCGAAGGAGGTGCCGATCAGCGGGAAGTAGACGGAACGCCCCTCCCACCCGTTCTCCTGCGCCCCGCCGTAGCCGAACGTGTCGAACGCCTTCTGCGCGGCGGACGAGCCGGGCCCCCACAGCCACAGCAGCAGGCCCGCGCTGACGGCGACGTATCCCGCCCACACCCACAGGGCGGTGCGGTGCAGCCGGCGCACGGTCCACACGAGGCCGTCGGTGCCGGGCAGGGTGCGGCGGACCGACGCGGCCGGTCGCTCCAGGGTCGGGGCGCTCATGCGGACACCGCCGAACGGTGCGTGCCCGCGGTGGTGCTCGGGGTCAGCAGGGCCGGGGCTTCGGGGGAGCGCAGGTGCGCGAGGAGCAGCTCCTCCAGGGAGGGCTCCTGCACCTGCCAGCCTTCACCGAGCGGCCCGTCGCGGCGGATCAGGGCGGTCTGGCCGCGGCCCGAGGGGCGGGACTCGACGACCGTGTGGCCGGCGAGGTCGCCGCGGCCTGTGACCAGGCTGTGCGCGCCGATCAGGTCGTCGATGCCGCCGCCGAGCCGGATCCGGCCGCCGCCGAGGAGCAGCAGGTGGTCGCAGGCGTCGGCCAGCTCGGAGACGATGTGCGACGACATCAGGACGGTCGTGCCGTGCTCGGCCGCGTCCGCCATCAGCGTGCCCATCAGCTCGTGCCGGGCGAGCGGGTCGAGGTCGGCGACCGGCTCGTCCAGGAGCATCAGCTCGGGCCGCTTGCCGAGGGCGAGGGCGAGCGCGACGCGGGTGCGCTGGCCGCCGGAGAGGGTGCGGACCTTGGCCTTCGGGTCGAGGTCGCCCTGCTCGACGATGCCCGCCGCGTAGGCCGCGTCCCACCGTCCGGGGTTCAGCTCGGCGCCCATGCGCAGCGTGTCCGCGATGGACAGCTGGGGGTGCAGGGGCTTGTCCTGCGAGAGGTAGGCGACCTTGGCGCGGTGCTCGCCGGGGGCGCCGCCGAGGACGCTGATCCGGCCCGAGCTCTGCCGCAGCAGCCCGGCGGCGATGGCCAGCAGCGTGGACTTTCCGGCGCCGTTGGGCCCGACGAGGGCGCTGATCCGGCCGGCGGGCAGCCGGAAGGAGCAGTCGTCGAGGGCCGCGGCGGCGCGCCGCCCGTACCGCTTGGCGAGACCGGTGGCCTCGATGGCCGTGCTCATGCGTTCCCCTTGGTGGTGATGGTGCCGAAGTGCGCTTCCAGCGCGCTGTTGAAGAGGGCCGCCACGTCGTCGCGGTCGAGCCCCGCTTCCTTGGCCCGCTGCGCCCAGTCGTCGAGCTCGCCCTTGAGGGGGGAGTCGGCGGGGGCGGAGCCGAGCGTGCGGCGGACGAAGGTGCCCAGGCCGCGGCGGGCCTCGACGAGGCCCGAGCGCTCCAGCTCGCGGTAGGCCTTGAGCACCGTGTTCGGATTGATGGCGGTCGCCTCGACGACCTCGCGGGCCGTGGGCAGCTTGTCGCCGGGCTCGAGCATGCCGAGCCGCAGGGCCTGCTCCGTCTGATGGACGATCTGCAGGTAGGTGGAGACGCCGCTGTGCCGGTCGATCCGGAACTCGATGACCCGCTCTGGCTCAGTCACTGGCGCACCCCCCTTTCACTAATCAAGTAGTGAAAGGGTGATGCAAGAGAGGGGGCGGCGTCAAGCGACGCCGCCCCCTCTTCCGGGCCTCTCCGAAAAAACAGCAGGTCAGGACTCTGTGCGATACATCAGGTCCGTCTCGTACGTGGTGAAACCCAGCCGCTCGTACACGCTCACGGCCGCCTTGTTGTCCGCGTCGACGTAGAGCATCGCGGTCGGCAGACCGGCCGCCGCCAGGTGCCGCAGGCCCGTCGTGGTGAGCGCCTTGCCGAGCCCGCCGCCCTGCTGTCCGGGCGCGACCCCGACCACGTACACCTCGCCGAGGCGCTCCTCGGCGTGCACCTTCGTCCAGTGGAAGCCGACCAGCTCGTCGCCCCGATCCGTCTTCTTGAACGCGAGGAAGAAGCCGGCCGGGTCGAACCACGGCTCCGCCTTGCGGTCGTCCAGGTCGCGCTGGGTGAGGGAGCCCTGCTCGGGGTGGTGGGAGAACGCCGCCGCGTTCACCGCGAGCCAGGCCGCGTCGTCCTGACCGGGCACGAACGTACGGATCCGCACCCCGGCCGGAAGGGCCGGTTCCGGCAGCTCGGGGCCCTCGGCCCCGGCCAACGGCCGCCGCATCTGGCGCAGTTCACGGAACAGGGTGAGGCCGAGCACCTGCGCGAGATGCCGCGCCGCGCTGTGCCCGCCGTGCGCCCACACCCGCAGCCGCTTGCCGGACGCCGCGAGCAGCGCCGCGCCGAGCGCCCGCCCGTGCCCGTGCCCGCGGTGCGCCGGGTGCACGACCAGCTCGGCGGCCGGAGCCTCGATCGGATCGGTGTCCTCCAGCTGCGCGTACCCGATCAGCTGCCCGTCAGCGGAGAGCAGCAGATGCCGTACCCCTTCGCGCTCCCCGCCCCGCAGTTGCAGCCGCCCCTGCTCCGATACGGCCTGCTGTCCGTCGGCCCGCGCGGCCTCCGTGAGGAGCGCGAGCACGGCGGCGGACTGCTCGTCGGTCAGGGCGGACAGGGTCTCGATCGCGCGGCCGGGGGAGGCCGGATCGGTGCTGGGTGCGGGGTCCGTGGTCATGGATACGAGGGTACGGCGCGGGTCCGACGGTGCGATGGCAACGAGCTCGTAACCTGCAATCCCCTGTTGCGCTACGCGCGTTGACTCTAGGCTGCACCCGCAGTCACAGACGCAGCACAGCCCACCCAGGGGGACACCCATGCCCGCACAGACCCATCGGCCCGGGCGCCGTGTGAGAGCCGCGCTCGCCGGTGCCGCCACGCTCGCCACGGCAGGCGCGCTGATCGCCGCGCTGCCCGCGGGCGCCTCGCCCGACACGCGCCACGCGCAGGGCCGCTACCAGGACGTACAGCTGCTGTCCTTCAACGACCTGCACGGCAACCTGGAGCCGCCGACGGGTTCGTCGGGGCAGGTGACCGAGAGGCAGGCGGACGGCACCACCAAGAAGATCGACGCCGGCGGTGTGGAGTATCTGGCCACCTCCTTGCGCACCGCCCGCAAGGGACACCCGTACAGCGTGACCGCCGCGGCCGGCGACCTGATCGGCGGCAGCCCGCTGGTGTCCGGGCTCTTCCACGACGAGCCCACCGTCGAGGCCCTGAACAAGCTCGACCTGGACGTCACCGGCGTCGGCAACCACGAGTTCGACGAGGGTTCCGCCGAGCTGGCGCGCATCCAGAACGGCGGCTGCCACCCCAAGGACGGCTGTTACGAGGACGGCCGCACCTTCGAGGGCGCCGACTACCCGTACCTCGCCGCCAACGTGACGGACGAGAAGACCGGCAAGCCGATCCTCGCCCCCTACTGGGTGTGGAAGCAGCACGGCGTGAAGGTCGGCTTCATCGGCGTCACCCTGGAGGGCACGCCGAACATCGTGTCCGCCGACGGCGTCAAGGGCCTGAAGTTCCACGACGAGATCGAAACGGTCAACAAGTACGCGAAGATTCTCGACAAGCAGGGCGTCAAGTCGATCGTCGCCCTGATCCACGAGGGCGGTGCGCCGGCCTCCGACGCGTACAACTACGACTGCGACTCGCCCGGCGCCGGCGACGGCATCTCCGGACCGATCGTCGACATCGCCAAGGGCATCACGCCGAAGGTCGACGCCCTCGTCACCGGCCACACGCACCAGGCGTACGTGTGCACCGTCCCCGACCCGGCCGGCAACCCGCGCATGGTCACGTCCGCGTCCTCGTACGGGAAGCTCTACACGGACACGACGCTGACCTACGACCGCCGCACCAAGGACATCGTCCGTACGTCGGTGAAGTCGCCGACGTCGGCCAACCACGTGGTGTCGCGTACGCAGGAGAAGGCGCTCGACATGACGGCGCTGCTCGGCAAGTGGAGCAAGCTGGCCGCGCCGGTCTCCGGCCGCAGCATCGGCCACATCTCCGGCGACATCCCCGGACGCGGCGCCACCACGCCCGAGGAGCCGCTCGGCGACCTCATCGCGGACGCCCAGCTCTCCTACGCCAAGTCCCTCGACCCGAAGACCTCGCTGGCCCTGATGAACCCGGGCGGCGTGCGCTCCGACCTCGTCTTCAAGGCGAGCGGGAGCGAGGGCGACGGGGTCGTGACGTACGGCGAGGCGTTCGCCGTCCAGCCGTTCGGCAACACCGTCAACCTGGTCGACCTCACCGGGGCGCAGGTCATCGAGGCGCTTCAGCAGCAGGTCAGCGGCGGCAACCAGGCATCGCCGAAGATCCTCCAGCCGTCGGCCGGACTCACGTACACGCTCGACATGAAGAAGACGGGCGCCGCGCGCGTGCTCGTCGACACCGTCAAGCTGAACGGCGCCGCGATCGACCCGGCCGCCACCTACCGCGTCGCGATGAACTCCTTCCTCGCGGGCGGCGGCGACGGCTTCGCGGCGCTCGGCGCCGGCAAGAACCCGCTGGTCGGCGGCGACGACCTGAAGGCGTTCAGCGAGTACCTGACCGCCAACTCCTCGGCGGCGAACCCGATCGCGCCGCCGGCCGCCAACCGGATCACGATCCTCAAGTAGCGGCAGCGCACGGCCGCAACGCGGTCTTGACGGCGAGTGGCCTACGGTCGAACCGTGGGCCACTTCGCGTGTGCGGAGGCGCTGCGAAGATTGTTTGCGCAGAGGGTGGGGGTCTGTGGTGGAATCACCCGATGCGTACCCCCCACCGCATGTCCGACGTCCCCATATCCAACGACCGCGCTCTGTCTGATGGTTGGCCGGAGGATTTGGTTCCCCTCCGTGAGCTGTACGCCGACGAGGACGACGAGGAAGACGCCTGGTCGCCCCCCAACCACCGGCGCGGCAGCCGTCGCCGCCGCCCGCGCCTCGCCGGGCTCCCGCTCGTCGCGAAGGGCCTCGTCGCGGTCGTCGTGCTCACCGCGTTCCTCGCCCTCGCCGACCGCTGGGCCGTCCTGTACGCCGAACACCGCGCCGCGCAACAGCTCAAGAAGGAGCTGAAGCTGACGGCCGCGCCCGAGGTCGAGATCGAGGGCTTCCCGTTCCTCACCCAGCTCGCGGACCGCCGCGTCGACGAGCTGAAGGTCACCGTCCCCGACGTCGCCGCCGACCGCGTCACCCTCGCCAAGGTCTCCGCGACCGCGAAGGACGTACGGATCACGGGCTCGGGACTCACCGGCATCAGCGGAGCCACCGTCGACGCGATGCACGGCGAGGTGCTGCTCAGCTTCGCCGACATGAACCGTGAACTGGGCGCCTCCCAGGTCACGTTCACCGGCCACGGCCGCGACCGGGTCCACGCGCGCGGCACCCTGCCCGTCGCCGGGCACGACGTGAAGGTCCGCGCCGACGCCACGATCCGGCGGCTCGGCGGGCGCGGCATCGCCACCGAGATCGACGGGATGCGCCTGGACCTCGGCGACCTCGCCACCTACCGCCCCGGCACCGGCCAGAGCGAGGGCCTGCACCTGACCGCCAAGTCGGTCGCCCGGATCACCGAGGAGACCGACAAGGCCAGGCGGCTGCTCTCCATCCCCGCCCTCGCGCACCGCGCGGGCGTGCCGGACACGGCCCTCCAGCAGGCGCTGAGCAGCGACCAGAAGGTGAGCGAGCTGACCGGCTCGCCGCGCTTCGTGAAGAACCTGATGAAGATGAACCTGATCGACATCGCGATCGACCACCCCTGGCTCCTGAAGAAGATCGGCCTCGACCCGGCCCTCCTCGACGGCCTGACCCGCCTCACCCGCCCGCAGCTCGCCGACCGGCTCTCCCTCGCCTTCAACCTGCCGAAGGTGCCGGGCGACCACGGGTACGTACGGCTGCGCGACGTGACCGTGGAGAAGGACGGCATCCGCGTGGACCTCTCGGGCGCCGGCCTGTCGGTCGGCCACGGATAGCGCTCAGACCGCGCTGGGCGGCGGGGTCGGGGTGCCCGGCAGGCTCAGAGTGGCGACCGTGCCGCCGCCGTCCGCCGCGGAGAGCACGATCTCGCCGCCGTAGCTCTCCACGGTGCGGGCCACGATCGACAGGCCGAGCCCCGAGCCCGGCAGTGCGCGGGCCGTCGGGGAGCGCCAGAACCGGTCGAAGACGTGCGGGAGTTCATCGGCCGGGATGCCCGGGCCGTGGTCCCGTACGGTCAGCGTGCCGCGCATCAGGTGGACCTCGACGGTGCCGCCGGGCGGGCTGAACTTCACGGCGTTGTCGAGCAGGTTGACGATCGCGCGCTCCAGGGCGGCGGGCTCCGCCATCACGTACCAGGGCGCCAGCTCGGAGACGATCTTCAGCTCCGGGCCGCGCAGCCGGGCCCGGTCCAGGGCGGCGCGGGTCGTCTCGTGCAGCGACACGACCTTGAGCGGACCGTCGCTCGCGCCCAGCCCCGAACGCGACAGCTCCTGCAAGTCGCCGATCAGCGCCGCCAGTTCGGTCATCTGCGCCTTCAGCGACGCCATCAGGGCCTTGCGGTCGTCCGGCGGGATGGCGCGACCCGTCTCCTCGCTGCGGGTCAGCAGCTCGATGTTGGTCCGCATGGAGGTGAGCGGCGTGCGCAGCTCGTGCCCGGCGTCGGCGATGAGCTGCTGCTGAAGCTCCCGCGAGGAGGCCAGCGAGGCGGTCATGGAGTTGAACGACTCCGACAACCGCGCGATCTCGTCGTCCCCCTCGACAGGGATCCGCACGGTGAGGTCCTCGGTTCTGGCTACGTGTTCGACGGTCTCGGTGAGTTGGTCGACGGGACGCAGTCCGGTACGGGCGATCCACAGCCCGGCGGCCGTGGCTCCCAGGACACCGATGCCGCCCACGAGGAGGAGAACCCAGGCGAGGGTGGTCAGGGGCTTCGTCACTTCGGAGAGGGGGGTGGCAATGGACACGGCCACGCCTTGGAGCGTGCTGCCCGGGCTGTTGCTCACCGGGACGGTCAGCACGCGCATGGCGGCGCCGTCCTCGTTGTCGGTCGTGTGGTAGTCGGGTCCGACCGTACCGTTCGCCACCGCGAGGTCGGAGGGCTGGACGGGAATCGCCGACTCCCCCTGCCACAGGCACACGTCTCCGTCGGACCAGACGACCTGGACCGTCGGGCCGGGGCCCTGGCGCTGGGGCGTCGAGGTGTCGGCGGTGCACGTGAGCAGGGCCGGCGACTGGCGGCTCTGACTCAGCGACTGCACCTGGTTCTTCAGGTCCTGGTCCAGCTGACCGTACAACTGACCCCGTGTGATGAACCAGCACGTCACCGCCACCGCGGCCACCGCCGCGGCCACCGCGACCGCCACCAGCAACGCCAACCGCGACCTCAGCGGCAACGACCGCAGCCGTCGTACGACTCTGTTCACTCCGAAGCCCCGCCCGACCGCAACACGTACCCCACACCCCGCACCGTATGAACGAGCCGCGGCTCACCCCCGCCCTCCGTCTTCCTGCGGAGGTACATCACATACACGTCAAGGGAGTTGGACGACGGCTCGAAGTCGAAGCCCCAGACCGCCTTCAGGATCTGCTCGCGCGTGAGCACCTGGCGCGGGTGGGCCAGGAACATCTCCAGGAGCGTGAACTCGGTGCGGGTCAGCTCGACCGTCCGGTCACCCCGCCGCACCTCCCGCGTCGCCAGATCCATCCGCAGATCGGCGAAGGACAGTACGTCGGAGTCGTCGACGGCCCCGCCCGAAGCGGCAGCGTAGGAGCTGCGCCGCAGCAGCGCCCGCACCCGCGCGAACAGCTCGTCCAGTTCGAACGGCTTGACCAGGTAGTCGTCGGCGCCCGCGTCGAGCCCGGTGACCCGGTCGCCGACGGTGTCGCGCGCGGTGAGCATCAGGATCGGCGTCGTCGACCCGGTGGCCCGCAGCCGGCGGGCCGCCGTCAGCCCGTCCATGCGCGGCATCTGGATGTCGAGGACCACCAGATCCGGCTGGTACGCGGCGGCCTTCTCCAGCGCGTCCGCACCGTCGACGGCGACTTCGGTCCCGTACCCCTCGAACGCGAGGGAACGCTGGAGTGCCTCCCGTACCGCGGGCTCGTCGTCGACGATGAGAATGCGGTGCTGGGCGTCGCGGTCGCCTTCGGCGGGGCTCATGGGCGGGGCTTCCCTCACATGCGGATACGGATACGGATACGGGTACGGCGTTCTCAGCCTCGCACGGCCGCGCGGCGCGTGCGTGCCGCCCGGCGCGGCGCCGCGGGCGCCACTTCGGGGGCGCGGGTGACGGGCTCGTGGAGGGCGGCGGCGACGTCGACGGCGAGGGCGATGTCGGCCGGCCCGGTGGCGGCGACGGTGTGACGCACGGTGCGGATCATGGTGGTACCTCCCGGTGAGGGATCGGCGCGGGAACGGTCAGCTGTCGGAGCCTCCGGCCCGCAGCGTGTCGAGGTCGGCCTTGACGGTGTTGATCGGGATGGCGAAGCCGAGGCCGACGCTGCCCGCGCTCGACGAGTCCCCCGACGAACCGGACGAACTGGACGAGTACATCGCGGAGTTGATGCCGATGATGTTGCCGTTCATGTCGATCAGGGCGCCGCCGGAGTTGCCCGGGTTGAGCGAGGCGTCGGTCTGGATCGCCTTGTACGTGGTGGTGGACGAGCCGGTGTCGCCGTTGAACTCCTGGCCGCCGTACTCGAAGGGCCACTGGCCGCTGCCGCCCTGCTGCTCCTGCGTGTCCTCGCCCGTGGAGACGGTGACATCGCGGTCGAGCGCGGAGACGATGCCGCTGGTGACGGTGCCGGTCAGGCCCTCGGGGGAGCCGATGGCGACGACGTCGTCGCCGACCTTCACGCCGTCGGAGTCGCCGAGGGTGGCGGCCTTGAGGCCGGAGGCGTTCTTCAGCTTGAGGAGCGCCAGGTCCTTCTTCGCGTCGGTGCCGACGACCTCGGCGGTGTACGACTTGCCGTCGCTCGTCCGCACCTTCACCGAGGAGGCGCCGGAGACGACGTGGTTGTTGGTGAGGATCTCGCCGTCGCTGGTGAGGATCACGCCGGAACCGGTCGAGGAGCCGGACGAGAGCGTCGCATTGACCTCGACGATCGACGGGCTGACCGCTTCGGCGACACCGGCGACGGTGCCCTTCTTCGCGCTGGGCACCACGGTGGTGCTGGTGGAGCTGGACGCCGTCGCGGAGTCGGAGCCGGTCAGCTCCTGGAAGGCGTACGCGGTGCCGCCGCCGACGGCCGCTGCCGCGATGGCCACGGCCGCGATCAGCCCGAACGGGCCGCGCATCCGCTTCTTCCTCGCCGGCGCGACGACCGGCTCGGCGAACGGCTCGGCCGACTGGTAGGCGGGCTGGTGGGCGGGCGGGGGCGGCCACGCGCTGTCGACGGGTATCGGGCTCGTCGGGTTCTGCTGCGGGCTCTCGGAGTACGGGGACTGCTGCGGGCCCTGCGGGTACTCGCCGTCGCGGCGGAAGCTCTCGGTCATGCACACCAGCCTGTGGCGCGTACATGAGAGCCACCTGAGCGTGTCCTGAGAGTCCCGGCAGAACCCTGTTTGCCCGAAATAAAGACGGGCCGTCGCGCAGGGAGAAGGGGCTACGCGCAGCCGCAGGACTGCCGTACGACGAGCCGCGACGGGAACAGCTTCAGGCGCTCGCGCCGCGACCCCGCGACCCGCAGCGAGTCGTCGAGGACGAGGTCGACGGCGGCCCGCGCCATCGCCGAGCGGTCCGAGGCGACCGTGGTCAGCGGCGGATCGGTGAGCCCCGCCTCCTTCACGTCGTCGAACCCGGCCACGGCCAGCTCGCCCGGCACGTCGATCCGCAGCTCGCGTGCCGCGCGCAGCACACCGATGGCCTGGTCGTCCGTGGAGCAGAAGATCGCCGGCGGCCGGTCGGGCCCGGCGAGCAGACCGAGCGCCACCTGGTACGCGTCGTAGCGGTTGTACGGCGCCTCGAAGAGCCGGCCCTCGGTGGAGCGGCCCGCCTCGGCCATCGCCCGCCGCCAGCCCTCGACGTGGTCGGAGACCGGGTCGCCGACGGTCGGGGTCTGAGCGGTGCCGCCGAGACAGGCGACGTACTCGTGGCCGTGCTCGAGGAGGTGGCGGGTGGCGAGTTGGGCGCCGCCCACGTCGTCGGTCACGACGGCCACGTCGTCGATGGCCTCGGGCCGCTCGTGCAGCAGCACGACGCGCGCGTCCCACGCCTCGATCTCGGCGGCCGCCAGGTCGTTGAACCCGTGGCTGACGAGGATGAGGCCGGAGACCCGCATGCCGAGGAACGCGCGCAGGTAGTGCACCTCGCGGTCCCCGATGTAGTCGGAGTTGCCGACCAGGACCATCTTTCCGCGCTCGGCCGCCGCCTGTTCCACGGCGTGTGCCATCTCCGCGAAGAACGGCTGGCGCGAGTCGGGCACGATCATGCCTATGAGGTCGGTACGCCGCGACGCCATGGCCTGGGCGACCCGGTCGGGCCGGTACCCCAGCTCCTTGATCGCGGCCTGTACGCGCTCGCGCGTGGCCGGGGCGACCGGCCGGGGTCCGTTGTTGATCACGTAGGACACGACGGCGGTCGAAGTACCCGCCAGTCGCGCAACGTCGTCCCGAGTCACCTTGGCCACGCGCGGAGTCTACGCGGATGGACCACCCTCTGGGCAGGCCGCTTTGGGGTTCCTACGGTTCGGCTGTGACGGCTTCGCCGCGCGCCCCGGCCGGGCTGTCCGCTTCGTCCCTCTTGGGGGCGGGCACGTCCGCCGCCTTCTCGTGCTTGTCCGCCGTCTTCTCCGCCCTCTCCGTCTTCTCCGGCTTCTCCGGGGTGACGAAGCGGTAGCCGACGTTGCGCACCGTGCCGATCAGCGACTCGTGCTCGGGGCCGAGCTTCGCCCGCAGACGCCGTACGTGCACGTCCACCGTCCGGGTGCCGCCGAAGTAGTCGTAGCCCCAGACCTCCTGGAGCAGCTGGGCGCGCGTGAACACGCGGCCGGGGTGCTGCGCCAGGTACTTGAGGAGCTCGAACTCCTTGAAGGTCAGGTCGAGGACCCGGCCCTTGAGCTTCGCGCTGTACGTCGCCTCGTCCACCGACAGGTCGCCGTTGCGGATCTCCATGGGGGAGTCGTCGGCGACGATCTGCTGGCGGCCCATCGCGAGACGCAGGCGCGCCTCGACCTCGGCCGGGCCCGCGGTGTCCAGGAGGACGTCGTCGATGCCCCAGTCGGCGGTGACGGCGGCGAGGCCGCCCTCGGTCACGACGAGGACCAGCGGACAGCCGGGTCCGGTGGAGCGGAGCAGCTGACAGAGGCTGCGCACCTGCGGGAGGTCACGGCGCCCGTCGATGAGAATGACGTCGGCACCTGGGGTGTCGACGAGTGCGGGCCCCTCCGCCGGAGCCACTCGCACGTTGTGCAGGAGCAGGCCGAGAGCGGGGAGCACCTCCGTCGACGGCTGAAGGGCATTGGTCAGGAGCAGCAGAGAACTCATCGCCGCCCACCTGCCTGGGTCGTCCTACGTTCGTGCACGGTTCGCTCGCCCATAACGTCTGGTTCCTCCTCGGTCCCTGCGAGGACGTTTGCGGCACTGCTTCGTGGTGCTGGTGTTGCTCGGTGGTGCGTTGCGGGCCCGCGCCCTGGGCCCTGAGCTGCCAGGAGTGAGGTCGTATACAACGCTCCTGAAAGCACAAAAGGACTCGGGGGCTGCATTGCCCGAGTCCTCTGCCCAGCAGAATAGCCCACATGAGTTGGCGTCCGGCAGGTGACGAACGTGGATCTTCTGTGCGGCCGATCACTGAACGGCGACGCCGCGTGATGCTTCGTACACAGGACGGGGTCCTCGTCGACGCCGCGTACGAGCCCGGCCCGGGAGGCCCGGACGTCCCCGTGATCGTGCTCGCGCACGGCTTCACCGGCGATCTGGAGCGGCCCCATGTGCGGCGCGCGGCAGGGGTGTTCGCGCAGCGTGCGGCCGTGGTCACGTTCTCGTTCCGGGGGCACGGACGGTCGGGCGGACGCTCGACGGTCGGTGACCGGGAGGTGCTCGATCTCGCGGCGGCGGTGGAGTGGGCGCGCTCGCTCGGCCACACGCGCGTGGTGACGGTCGGATTTTCGATGGGTGGTTCGGTGGTGCTGCGGCACGCGGCGTCGCACAGGGGGCGCACGGAAGCGCGCACCGACGCCGTCGTCGCGGTCAGCGCCCCGGCCCGCTGGTTCTACCGCGGGACGGCTCCGATGCGGCGCCTTCACTGGGTGGTGACGCGGCGCTCGGGCCGGGTGGTGGGGCGGCTCGGGCTCCGCACCCGTATCCATCCGTACGACTGGGACCCGATCCCGCTCTCGCCGGTCGAGTCGGTGCCGCTGATCGCGCCGACGCCGCTGCTCGTCGTGCACGGCGACCGCGACCCGTACTTCCCCGTCGACCATCCGCGGATGCTGGCCGCCGCCGCCCGGGGCGGCGCCGAACTGTGGCTGGAGCCGGGGATGGGGCACGCGGAGCACGCGGCGAGCGACGAGCTGCTCGGACGGATCGGGGAGTGGGCCGCGGCGGCGGGTGCCGCACAATAGGACGCCGCACCAGGACGTCGCAGCAGGGCGTCGCACCACTGAGAGGAGCCGGGAGCATGGCGCGAGGCACGATCCGCTACTGGGCGGCCGCCAAGGCCGCCGCCGGCGTCGCGGAGGAACCGTACGACGCCGAGACGCTGGCCGCCGCCCTGGCCGGGGTCCGCACGCGACACCCCGGCGACTTGGTGCGTGTGCTGCAGCGTTCGTCGTTCCTCGTCGACGGCGACCCCGTGGGCACCCGGGAGCATGAGACGGTACGGCTTGCCGAGGGCGGCACGGTCGAGGTGCTCCCGCCGTTCGCAGGAGGGTGACCCCGATGAGCAACAACCAGCAGTACCCGCAGTACGACCAGCCCTACGACCCGTACGGGCAGCAGCAGGCCCAGCAGCAGTACGACTACGAGGCGCCGCAGACCCAGCAGTGGCAGGCGCAGACGTGGGACACGCAGGTGCAGCCCGCGCCGGCTGCGGCGCCGGCGGCTCAGGCGTATCTGCCGCCGCAGGGCCAGGACCAGCAGCATCAGCAGCAGCAGTGGTCCTACGAGGCCCGGCCGCAGCCTGAGCCGCAGCAGCCCCAGCCGGTCGCCGAGCCCGTCGCCCAGGCCGCCGCCGAGCCCGCCGCCGAGCCCGCCTACGGCCCCGCCACCGTCACCGGCAACACCCGGGTCACGGACGCGCAGCGCGCCCGAGCCGAGGGCCGTTCGCCGGTCATCGAGCCGGGCATGCAGCCCGCCGGGCTCACCGCCCTGCTCGGACTGCTGCTCGCGGGCGGCGCCGCGATCGGCTCGTACGCGCTGGTGATCCCGCTCCTGATCCTCCAGGCGGTCACGGCCGCGGGCTGGTTCCGGCTCAACGGGATGTGGCCCGCGCGCCAGGGCATCGCGCTCGCCTTCATGGGCGGCGTGGTCGCCGACGTGGCGCTGCTCGCCGCGGGCCGCGAGCACGGCCCCGCCGCGATCCTCGGCACGCTCGGCGTCTGGGTGCTGCTCACCCTGGTCCTCCAGCTGCGCTCGCACGCCTCGCCGGACGAGCGGATGTACGGCCTGATGGCGACGGTCGCCTCGGCGGCGCTCGCGATCGTGGCGACCGGCCACCTGGCCGCCGAGCCGGACGCGGTGTCGGTCGGCGCGATCGCCGTGGCCGCCGCGATCGTGGCCCGCGCCCTGCCGCTGCCGACGCCCGCCTCCGTCGTCGTCTCCCTGCTGGCCGCGGCCGGTGCGGGGATCGCCGTGGGCGGCATGACCGGCCTCGGCGCGAACGGCGCGCTGCTCGGCCTCGGCGCCGGGGTCTGCGCCCTGGTCGGCCACCGCGCGGCGTCGTACGACTACCCGTCCCGCTTCGTCCACATGACGGCGGGCGTGGCGCTGCCGCTGGCCGCGGCGGCCCCGGCGGTCTACGTCCTGGGCCGCGCGTTCGCATAGGCGCGGCACGTGGGCGACGCATCAGCCGACTCGCACGGCTGATCGACAACTTGGTGACAACTCCCTGTGCGGGGCGCTGTCCCCGGCCTCTCCCACGTACGCTCGCGGAAAGAAGCACCGGACGTGGGGGAGCCGTCAATCCATGCGCGCACTGCGAATACTGCTGATCTTCGCCGTCATCGTCGGCGGCCTCTTCGTGATCGCCGACCGGGTCGCGGTGAACTTCGCCGAGGACAAGGCCGCCGACAAGATCCGCACCAGCGAGGGCCTGGCGAGCACCCCTGACGTGTCCATCAACGGCTTCCCGTTCCTGACCCAGGTCGCGGGCGGCAGCCTGGACGACGTGGAGATCGGGATCAAGGACTACGAGGCCAAGAGCGGCTCGGACTCCATCCGGATCGCCGATCTGCGGGCCGAGATGCACGGTGTCACGTTCGACAGCAGCTACAGCTCCGCGACCGCCGACTCCGCCACCGGCACCGCCGTCATCTCCTACGACGAGCTCCTCAAGGCCGTGAAGAAGCAGGACCCGGCCGAGGTCGCCCCCGGTATCACCGCGTCGATCGAGGGTCTCTCCTACGGCGGCGGCGACAAGGTCAAGGTCACGGTCGCCGTGAAGACGCCGCTCGGCACCCTGCACCCGCACGTCCTCAGCTCGGTCAAGGTCGCCGACGGCAAGGTCTCGGCGCGTGCCGACAGCCTGCCCCGGGCGGGCGCGTTCGACCTGGCCGAGAACCGGGTGCGCGGCGTCATCGACTTCCAGCAGGCCATCGACGACCTGCCCGCCGGCATCAAGCTGGACAAGGTGCAGGCCGCCCAGGACGGCATGGAGATCTCGGTGAAGGGTTCCGACCTCAAGCTGGTCGGGTAGGACCGTCCGGGGCCGCGGATGCGGGGTTGTCCGCGATACGAGACGACGCCGTCCGCCCAGTAGAAGTGAGCGGAGCCACAGCAGGCCGGGAAGCGTGCGGGGCCGACGTCGACGCATGATCCATCCCGCATCGTGGACGATCGCGTCTCATCATCCGACACGCCGGTGACACGGCCGCCGATGCGTCCTTACGATCGGACGCATGAAGCGACAGGCGGATCTCACGAAGCGGCGGGCAGTAGACCTGTGCCGCGTCGCCGCCATGCTCTGTCGCACCGTCTGAGCGGGACGGTCAACTCCCGCCTCCAGCAGGCCCCTTGAGACGACTCGGGGCCCCCGTGCATCCGTGCGCACACCCCTTCCGCATGCCCCCGCAACTGCCCCGGAGGAACACAGCATGAGCCGCAGCGACGTCCTGGTAGACGCCGACTGGGTCGAGGCCAACCTCGACAACGACAACGTGGCGATCGTCGAGGTCGACGAGGACACGTCGGCGTACGAGAAGAACCACATCAAGAACGCGATCCGGATCGACTGGACCAAGGACCTCCAGGACCCGGTCCGCCGCGACTTCATCGACCAGGAGGGCTTCGAGAAGCTCCTCTCGGCGAAGGGCATCGCCAACGACACGACCGTCGTCCTCTACGGCGGCAACAACAACTGGTTCGCGTCCTACGCCTACTGGTACTTCAAGCTCTACGGCCACCAGGACGTCAAGCTCCTCGACGGCGGCCGCAAGAAGTGGGAGCTCGACTCCCGCGACCTGGTCGACGGCGACGTCGTCCCGAACCGCCCGGCCACGCAGTACAAGGCCAAGCCGCAGGACACGTCGATCCGCGCCTTCCGCGACGACGTCGTCAACGCGATCGGCAACCAGAACCTGGTCGACGTGCGCTCGCCCGACGAGTTCTCCGGCAAGCTGCTCGCCCCGGCCCACCTCCCGCAGGAGCAGTCGCAGCGTCCGGGCCACGTCCCGTCCGCGCGCAACATCCCGTGGTCGAAGAACGCCAACGACGACGGCACCTTCAAGTCGGACGACGAGCTCAAGGCGCTGTACGCCGACGAGCAGGTCGACCTGGCCAAGGACTCCATCGCGTACTGCCGCATCGGTGAGCGCTCCGCGCTGACCTGGTTCGTGCTGCACGAGCTGCTCGGCGTCGAGAACGTCAAGAACTACGACGGCTCGTGGACCGAGTACGGCTCGCTGGTCGGCGTGCCGATCGAGCTCGGCGCCAACAAGTAACCGCCCTTTCTTCTCTAGGAGTTCAGCATGTGTGGAGCGAAGGCCGGCGGCCCCGACGCCTCGACGATCAAGCCCGGCGAGACCACCATCCAGGGTCAGGTCACCCGTGACGGCGAGCCGGTGACGGGCTACGTCCGTCTCCTGGACTCGACCGGCGAGTTCACCGCCGAGGTCCCCACCTCGGCCACGGGCCAGTTCCGCTTCTACGCGGCCGAGGGCACGTGGACGCTGCGCGCCCTGGTCCCCGGCGGCACGGCGGACCGTACGGTCGTCGCCCAGACCGGCGGGCTCGCGGAGGTCGCGATCGCCGTCTGAGCGATCACTCGTGACTGCTGAAGGGCCGCACCCCCGGGGGTTGGACGCCACTGGTACGGGGTGCGGTCCTTCGGCTTGCCTCCAGGCTTACGCTGGAGATATGTACGCACGGCGAAAGCATCAGTACTTCGCCATGATGGGCGTCTGCATCGCCCTCTTCGTCCTGGCGTGGGGCGTCGTACGCCTCTGGTCCGTCCCCGCCGCCGTCGCCATGTGCGTCGTCGCCATGGTCATCCCGCCCGTCGCCGCGATCGTCGCCAACCGGCGCGGCCCCGACGACCGCTGGTGGGACGACCCGTCCGGGGACGCGAAGTCCGACGAGTGGTGGGACGAGATCGACGGCAAGAAGCGCCCGCGTTGATTCTTCCGCCCGCGTTGATCATTTCGTGACCAACTTCCGTGCAACCTGAGGCCGTTGTTGTGGGTCTCCTGTGCGCGCGGATACGGAATCCGTGCTTCGAGTTCCGTGGGGGGACCCGTTGGATCACGTACACATACCGTCGGAGACACCTCCGGACAGACCCCGCCGCCGCGGCCGCACCACCGCTCTGATCGCCTGCGCCGCCGTCCTCGGCGTCGTCGCGGGCGTGTGCACGGGGTATGTGGTGCAGGCCGGGCGGGAGCCCGACGCGCTGCCGCCGCTGGCGCAGAAGAGCGTGGCGCGGGCCAAGGGTGGCAAGGCCCCCGAGCCGCTCTCCGCCGCCCGGGACCATCGCGTGCGCACCGACGGCGACCTGCGCAAGCTGCTCGTCCAGCGGCCCGCGGGCACGCAGAAGGCGGACTCCGCGCAGGGCTGGATCGACCAGTACGGCTACGCGAACGACTACGAGGATCCGGGCGAGATGTTCTCCGACCTCTCCGCCTCCCGCTTCCGGCGGGCCGCGATGGTCGCCTGGGACAAGGGGCAGTCGTCGACCGAGATCCACCTCATCCAGTTCCGGGACGCCCAGGGCATGGGCTCCCGCGACTTCCTCAGCGGGCAGCAGGGCTACACGCCGCTGACCGATTGGGCGGGCAACCTGGGCAAGCCGATCCCCGGCAGCTCCGACGGCCGCGTCTACGTCTTCGACAAGCCGCGCACCAAAGCCGGCTATCTGCCGATGTACCAGGCCAGGGCGCTCGCCGCACGCGGCGACATCGTCATGGACATCTGGCTCTACGACACCAAGCCGATCCCGATGAAGACCGCGATGGATCTCGCCAAGCGGCAGTTGGAGCGCCTGTGAGCGACCAGTTCCCGCCCCCGCCCCCGGTTGTGCCCGACGCGGCCGTCCGGCGGCCCCGGCGCTGGCCCGCGATCGTCGTGGCCTGCGCGGTCGTGCTCGCCGTCGCGGGCGCTGCCGCCGTCACCGTCACGAAGGTGAACGACGCCGACCGCACCGTCTCCACCTCGGTGTGGGGCAAGCCGAAGGAGCAGAAGCAGCACGCGGGCGGCGCATCGCGCCAGTCCGACCTGCGCTCGCGGCTGCTGCCGATGCCCGACGGCTATGTGCCGGGCCCCGACATCGACGAGTTCGGCAACGACAAGGCGATCGGCGGCAAGGAGGCCGTGGCCCGCTTCAAGAAGGGCGCCGACGACCTCCCAGCCCGCCAGCGCGACGCCCAGCACCGCTCCATCGACAAGCTCAAGCTCAAGGGCCTGGCGATGCGCAGTTACTCCGCCGAGGACATCGACCTCGTCGTCGAAATCCAGCTCGCCCAGATGCAGAACCGGCAGGCGGGCCGCGACCTCAAGGCGTTCCAGACGGAGTTCCTGCGCTCGCTCGGCCTCTTCACCAAGGGGCCGAAGATCAAGGGGCACCGCAACGCGGACTGCTTCCTCGCGCCCCGCGACAAGGACACCAAGCTCGACCTCCTTGTCTGCAGCGCGTACGAGGACGACCTCCTGGTTTCCGTCACCGCCAGCGGCCCCAAGTCGATCGACAGCAAGGCCGTCGCGGACCTCCTGGCCCAGCAGCTCAACCACATCTCGTCGCGGGGGGAAGCGGTATGACCCAGCAGCAGCCCGAGTCGGCACCCGAGTCGACGATGCAGCTCACGGCCGTCTCCGCGCAGGCCCCGCCCCCGTTCCCTCCCGAGTTTCCGGCGCCGGTGAAGAAGGACCGCCGCGTGCTGCGCGCCGTCCTGCGCTGGACCGCGGCCGTCGTCGTGTTCGGCGTGGTCGGCGCCGGTGTCGCGTACGGCGTCACCGAGCAGAAGCGCGGCGACCTGCCGGGCCTCGCCACCGAGAGCGACGGCCGCTGGGACTACCCGGTGATCGAGAAGCCGCCGCTGCCCTCCGGCGCCCCGGATCCTTTCGCCGAGGAGAACACCCGCGAGGAGCACTTCGCCGACCTGCGCGCGCTCGTGCTGCCCGCCCCCAAGGGGGCCACGGCCGACAAGAAGCTCGTGGGCGACGACGGCTGGCTGCCCAGCGCCACCTACGTGGACACGTACGACAAGGGCTCCCGCGGAGATCTGCGTACGTCCATGAAGGAAGGCGGCCTGCGCCAGATCGCCGCCCGCGGCTGGACCATGCCCGACGGCACGCACACCCGTATCTACCTGCTGCGTTTCAACACAGCGGCGTTCGCCCGCGTGCACCTGGACGCCGTCACGGACAGCGGTGCCACCCTGCTGGGCGCACCGGACGTGGCGGAGAGCTACGGATGGGCGGCCGACGGCAGCAGGGTCCGGTACACCACGCTGCACGCCTACGACGAGAACAAGCCGTACGGCAAGGAGCAGGTCCGCCAGGCCTACATCCAGTCCGGTGACGTGGTCGCCCTCGTCGTCCAGTCCTGCAAGGGCACCACCCCCAAGATCCCCTTCCAGCAGACCGTCGTCCTCCAGAACCAGCTCCTGGGCTGAGCGGGAGGCGACCTCGCCGAGAGGTCCGGGCCCCACCCGACTAGAGTGGGGCCCGGCTCTGTTGTCCGCATCGTTCCGCTCACCGAGGAGCATCCGCCGTGACCGTCTTCTTCGAAGCCCTCCTTGTCCTGGTCTGCGTCGGCGTTCTCGCCTTCGCCGGTCTGACCGTGAAGAAGCTGTACCAGGGCCAGCGCTGACTCCCCACTGATTGAGCACCCCATGATCCAGATCCCGTCCGACCTGCACCCCGACCTCGTCCCGCTGGTGTTCCTGCTGGGCACCTGGGAGGGCGCGGGCGTCACCGACTTCCCCGGCGCCGAGAAGGCCAACTTCGGCCAGGAGGTCTCCTTCACCCACGACGGGCGGAACTTCCTCGAGTACCACTCGCACACGTGGATCCTCGACGCCGAGGGCAACAAGGTGCGGCCGCTCGAGTCGGAGTCCGGCTACTGGCGCGTCGACAAGGACCGCAAGGTCGAGGTCGTCATGGTCCGCGACGACGGTGTCGTCGAGGTCTGGTACGGCGAGCTGGCCGACAAGAAGCCGCAGATCGACCTGGCGACGGACGCCGTGGCCCGCACCGCGGCCTCCGGTCCGTACACCGGCGGCAAGCGTCTGTACGGCTACGTCAACAGCGACCTCATGTGGGTCGGCGAGAAGCAGACCCCCGAGGTCCCGCTGCGCCCCTACATGTCGGCCCAGCTGAAGAAGGTCGTCACCCCGGAGGAGGTCGCCGAGATGGCGCGCAACCTCCCGGACATGCCCGATGACGGAATCGCCTTCTTCAAGTAGGCCCTTCTGGTCCTAGACTCGGTGGCGTGGTGAGCACCGAAGGACTCGACTGGAAGAGCGATCTGCGGCAGCGCGGCTACCGGCTGACGCCGCAGCGCCAGCTCGTTCTCGAAGCCGTGGACACCCTGGAGCACGCGACCCCCGACGACATCCTGTGCGAAGTGCGCAAGACGGCGTCGGGGATCAACATCTCCACGGTCTACCGGACCCTGGAGCTCCTGGAGGAGCTCGGGCTCGTCTCCCACGCGCACCTGGGTCACGGCGCTCCCACGTACCACCTCGCCGACCGGCACCACCACATCCACCTCGTCTGCCGCGACTGCACGAACGTGATCGAGGCCGACGTGGACGTGGCCGCGGAGTTCACCAGCAAGCTGCGCTCCGAGTTCGGCTTCGACACCGACCTGAAGCACTTCGCGATCTTCGGCCGGTGCGCCGACTGCTCCAAGGCCCACGAGGCCGCGCAGGAATAGCGGGCAGGAACAGCGGGCTGGAATAAGCGGGTCCGTCCGCTCGTCGTAGTGTGTGTGAACATGCAGCGACATGCGACGACCAGCCCCCTGCTGACCCTGCCCGGCGCCGTCCCCGGCGAGGGCGTCGACGAAGGCGTGGCCGCGCACTACGGCGACCTGTTCCGCGAGCAGCGCTCGCTGGCCGACGGCGCCGGCGTCGTCGACCTCTCGCACCGCGGCGTCCTCACCGTCACCGGCGACGACCGGCTGAGCTGGCTGCACCTGCTGCTCACCCAGCATGTCGAGCAGCTCCCGCCGAACCAGGCCACGGAAGCGCTGATCCTCTCCGCCAACGGGCACATCGAGCACGCCCTGTACCTCGTCGACGACGGCACGACGACCTGGGCGCACGTCGAGCCCGGCACCCAGGAGGCGCTGCTCGCGTACCTGGAGTCCATGAAGTTCTTCTACCGGGTCGAAGTCGCCGACCGCACCGGCGAGTTCGCGGTCGTGCACCTGCCCGCCGGGTCCATCGCGCCGGTGCCCGACGGCGTCGCGGTGCGCGAGACGGCGTACGGGCGCGACGTCTTCCTGCCCCGGCAGGACCTGGAGTCGTACGCCACCGCGAACGGGCCCGCGATCGGCCTGCTCGCCTACGAGGCGCTCCGCGTCGAGCAGCACCGGCCGCGGCTGGGCTTCGAGACCGACCACCGCACGATCCCGCACGAGCTGGGGTGGATCGGCTCTGCCGTGCACCTTCAGAAGGGGTGCTACCGCGGGCAGGAGACCGTCGCCCGCGTGCAGAACCTGGGCAAGCCCCCGCGCCGCCTCGTCTTCCTGCACCTGGACGGCAGCGAGGTGCACCTGCCGCCGCACGGCGCCGAGGTGCGGCTCGCCGCGGACGGCCCCGAGGGCCGCAAGATCGGCTTCGTCACCACGTCCGTACGCCACCACGAGCTCGGGCCGATCGCCCTCGCGCTGGTGAAGCGGAACGTGGCGGTCGACGCGGAGCTGATGGCCGAGACGACGGCGGCGGCCCAGGAAGTCGTCGTCGAGCCGTAAGCGGCCTCGGCGGGGCTCACATCTCCAGGAGGACCGTGAACGGGCCGTCGTTCGTCAGGGACACCCGCATCTGCGCCCCGAACCGGCCCGTCGCCACGGTCGCGCCCAGCGCCCGCAACTGCGCCACGACCTCGTCGACCAGCGGCTCGGCCACATCGCCCGGTGCCGCCGCGTTCCACGTGGGGCGGCGGCCCTTGCGGGCGTCTCCGTAGAGCGTGAACTGGCTGATCACCAGGAGCGGCGCGTCGATGTCGCTGCACGACTTCTCGTCGGCGAGCATCCGGACCGACCAGAGTTTGCGGGCCAGCTGGGCCGCCTTCTCCTTGGTGTCCTCGTGCGTGACCCCGACGAGGACACACAGGCCCTCGCCCTTGATCTCGCCGACCGTCTCGCCCTCCACGACGACGCTCGCGCCGTCCACCCTCTGCACCACTGCACGCATACCGCCATCATGCCGTGCCGCGGTACCTGCCTCGTCCGTGCTCCCGAACCCCCCATCCGGGGCCGAAATGGGGCACTCGGGCACAGGAGGGCCACCGGGAGTGGCACGATGCTCACACGTGGTGCTCCGATGGCGCGCCGCGTCAGTCCGGTCGAGGGGACGGTAAGCACGCCATGGATGCCAACGCCATGAGCCACACCACTAGTTCGGGGCCACCCGCCCCGTCCGGGGAACCCGTGTCGCTGACACACGGGGGCCGGGCCGGCGGTGCGCTCGCCCGGCCGCCCGCCCAGCGCACCGGCAGCCCGGAGCTGCCGCCCGCTCCCGCGCCCGAACTGGCCGGCCTGCGCCTGCCCGAGCTGCGCACGCTGCGCCGTGACGCGCAGCAGGACGAGGCGGACCTCAGCTACGTACGACGTCTCCTCCAGGGCCGGATCGACATCCTGCGGGCCGAGCTGGGGCGCCGGCGCGACCCCGAGAGCCCCGTCGTGGACCGGCTCTCGGAGATCCTGCGGGACCAGCCGACGCGGCAGCGCTCCTCGGCCCGGCACGTCACGCTCGGCACCCCGCACAGCGAGGAGTCCCGGCGCCTGGCCGCGGAGATGCTTGCGGAGGTGGAGCTGTCGGATCTGGAGGCCCGTACGGATGTCGAGCTGCACGCGGCGATGGGGCGGCTCGTCCGGTACGAGCAGCAGGTGTCCCGGCGGCGGCAGCAGTTGCAGCGGGTGGCTGACGATTGCAGCGCGGAGATCGCTCGGCGGTACCGGGACGGGGAGGCGCAGGTGGAGGACTTGCTCGGGGGGTGACCCCGGGGGCGCACCGTAGGGGTGGGGGTTCGGTTGCCGGGTGCGGGTTGCGTTGTGGCTGGTCGCGCAGTTCCCCGCGCCCCTGAAGGCTTGCGGCTCCGCCGCTTGCCTTCATCGGGGAAACGCGACGCGCAGCGTCCGCATTTCGGGGACGCGGGGAACTGCGCGACCGGCCCCCACCGGACCCGCACCCGAAACAATCCCCGCGACACCGCCCCACCTCCCGCCTAGCGTGAACCCATGACATCCCGCACCGCCGACGGAACAGACGTACGGACGATCACCGATGACGAGCTGCCCGCCTGGCTGCGCGCCCTGAACACGGGGTTCCTGCGCACCCCGACCGCGTCGGACGAGCGCCTCGCCAAGGTCCGCGCCAACTTCGACCTCGACCGCACCCGCGCCGCCTTCGCCCCGGACGGATCCGGCGACGTCACGCAGGTGGCCACCTTCCGCTCGTTCGCGCAGCACCTCACCGTGCCCGGTGGGGCGAGCGTGCCCGCCGACGCCATCACGAACGTCACCGTCAGCCCCACCCACCGCCGCCGCGGCCTGCTCAGCCGGATGATGGCCGCCGACCTGGCCGACGCCAAGGCGCGCGGGGACGTCGCGGCGACGCTGATCGCCGCCGAGTACAACATCTACGGGCGGTACGGGTTCGGGCCCGCGACCACCACCACGCAGTGGGAGATCGATGTGCCGCGGGCCGGCCTCGACCCGCGCTGGTCGGGCCCGGACGACGGCGGCCGGATCGATCTGGCCGGCCCCGAGGAGGTGCGCAAGGTCGGCCCCGAGCTGCACGAGCGGCTGCGCGGACGGGTCGCCGGCGTCGTGTCGCGGGACGACTTCTGGTGGCAGTACAACACCGGCCTGTGGCCGACCCCCGAGGACCCGTGGAAGGAGCCGTTCCACGCCGTGTACCGCACTGCGCGCGGTGAGGTCGAGGGGCTCGTCGTGTACGCCGCCGACGGGCACTGGGGCGACGCCAAGATGCCCGGGAACACGGCGACCGTGCACCAGCTGCTCGGCCTGACGCCGGCCGCCGAGCGCGCCCTGTGGACGTATGTCTGCTCGATCGACTGGGTGACCGCCGTGAAGACCGGCGGCCGCGCCCCCGACGACCTGCTGCCGCACCTGCTCCCCGACCCCCGGGCCGCCCGCATCGTGACGCAGGCCGACTTCCTGTGGGTGCGGATCCTGGACGTCGTACGGGCCCTGGAGGCGCGGTCGTACGAGGCGAGCGGGGAGCTGGTCGTCGAGGTGCACGACCGGGCCGGGCTCGCCGGGGGACGGTTCAGGTTGGCGGCGGCGCCCGACGGAGCGGTCTGTGAGCCGAGCGCCGCGGCTCCTCAACTCACGCTCGATGTAGGTGAGTTGGGGGCGCTGTGGCTGGGCGACGCGTCCGCGGTGCGGCTGGCCGCCCTGGGCCGGGTGGTGGAGGAAGAGGCGGGCGCCGCCGCCGTTGCCGACGCCCTGTTCCGTACGCCGCGGCGACCGTGGTGCCCCGACGTCTTCTGACGGCCGTACGAGCCACTGAAGGGTGGCTCGAGACCGACCGGGCTCCCGGCTCCCCTCCGGAAGGGAGCCCGGTCAGCCGCTCTGGGCCAGCAGCATGACGAGGACAGCCGCCCCGATGCCGCTGATCATGGTGTTCTTGGCCTTGAGGCCGATGGAGAGCACGACGAAAGCGATGATGCCCATCGGCCCGTACTTCCACTGGATGAGCTGCTCGAATCCGATGGCGAGCGCGGCGATGAGGATGGCGAAGACCGGCATGGGACTTACCTCCTTCGGGACCTACGGGTCCGAGTGGTGACCAACTCACCCGACATAGCGGTGACGTAGACCAACCTGTGTGACCGACGCCAACCCCCGAGGTTGTCCGACCATGTCGCTCAAGTTGGTCACCAACTCACAGATACTTATCTCCGCTGAAGTGCGACTCATAACCACCTTCTTCTCAACTCCCCAAAGATGGCGGGAAGTTGTAGTGTTTGGTTGTGAGTGCGGAGCATGCCGCCGTCAACGGACGGCCCAGGTCGCAGCGGGCGCAGCAGTCGTACCGCGACGTGGCCGATGAGCTGCGCGCCCGGATCAGGTCCGGGTCGCTGAGGCCCGGCCAACGCATGCCTACGCAGGCGCAGTTGGCGGACGAGTTCGGGGTGGAGCGGTCCGCCGTACGTCAGGCGCTGCGCGTTCTCCAGTCCGAGCACCTGCTGGCCAATGTCTCGAAGGGCAGCCCGGCCACCGTCGCCGAGAACACCCGGCCCGCCTTCCGGGGCCCCGGCGCGCTGCCGCAGCCCACGATGGTGGCCCTCGCCCCGCGCATCGCGGCCGCCTTCCACCGGAGTGACGTGGAGATCGACGCCCTGTGCCTGACGGCGGTCTCGCTGACCCTCGCGATGGGGGAGCCGCTGCGCCAGATCCACGCGGGCCGCATGAAACCGGCCAAGGTGCGCGTACGGGTGCTGCTGCCCAGCAACGACATCGAGCTGGCCTTCCCTGCCCCGGCCGAGGGCGAGGTGGGATCCGGTTCGGGCGCCGTGGTCGGCGGCCGGCTGCAACGGACCTGGCTGGCGCAGCGCAACGCGCAGGGCCAGGTGCTCAGGCACAACCTGCTGGCCCTGCGCGGGACGCACGGGATCGATGTGTCGGTGGAGTTCCGGGCCCTGCCGTTCACGCCGCCGGTCAAGCTCTACCTGCTCAACAGCAACGAGGCGCTGTTCGCCTACTACACACTGTCCCGGCGCGGCGCGCAGATCGACCACGAGCGGCTCGACGTGTACGACGCGCAGGGGGTGCGGCAGATGCTCTTCGCCTTCGAGCAGGGGGCGGGGCTGCGGGACACGACGTTCGTGGAGCAGTCCCATCTGTGGTTCAACAGCCTCTGGAACACGATCAGTTCGGACCTGACGCTCGGTTCCTAGGCCGCGGCCGTCAGTGGAGCGCGGGGCCGGCCACCATGATGGCGAGCAGGACGCCGCCGATGGAGCTGCACGTGGCGTTGCGGGCCTTGACGCCGACGGTCAGCAGCAGCAGGCCCGCGATGCCGGCCGGTCCGTAGTGCCACTGGACGAGCTGCTCGAAGGTGATCGAGAACACCGCGGCGAGGAGGCTCAGGAGAGGCATGACGGGTTCCTCCTTCATCGGGCTTCGGACGCGTACGGAGGCGTTGGTCGATGTACTCGCCATCTCCGGCTAGCTTGCGCCAAGTTGGCCACCAACTCCATGATGGTTGTCCCCACTTGGTCGCAGTACTAAAACAAGTCGCCAACAACTCCCGCCAAATAAAAGGAAGTTGTACCGTTTGGTTGTGACCCAGGAGAGCGTGGCAGACATGGCGGACATGGCAGACACGACGCTGAACGGCAGCAGAAGGCGCGGGCCCCAGGAGATCGCCGACGACCTGCGCGAGCGCATCAGGGCCGGCGAGCTCAGGGCGGGCGACCGGCTGCCCACGCAGGCCACCCTCGCCGAGGAGTTCGGCGTGGAGCGCGGAACGGTCCGCCAGGCGCTCCAACTCCTCCAGTCCGACGGCCTGTTGAGCAACATCAGCAAGGGCAGCCCGCCCCGCATCGCCTCATCGGTGCCCGGCAGGGACGAGCCGCAGCCCACGATGGTCGGCCTAGCCCCCCGCCTGGTCGAGGCCTTCGAGGCGCCGCACGTACGCATCGACGCGGTCTGCCTGACCTCGGAGACGCTGATGCTGGCGCTCGGCGAGCCGCTGCGCCTGATCCACGAGGGCCGGATGCGCCCCGAGTCCATCGACGTACGCATCCTGCTGCCGAGCCGCGAGATCGACCTGGCGTTCCCGGTCCCGGTCGCCGACGGGACGAGCGCGACCGACGAGGAGGCCGTCCACCAGCGCTGGCTCGCCACGCGCAACGCGCAGGGCCAGGTCCTGCGCCACAACCTCCGCTCGCTGCGCTCCTCGCACGGCATCGACGTCCATGTCACCTTCCGCGCCCTGCCGTTCACGCCGCCGGTCAAGCTCTACCTGCTCAACGAGGCCGAGGCGCTGCTCTCGTACTACATGGTCACGCGGCGCGAGGAGGAGATCGACAGCGGCACCAAGCTGGAGATGTACGCCGCCACGGGCACGCAGGCGCTGCTGTTCTCGTTCGAGAAGCGGGCCGGGCACCGGGACCGGGCGTTCGTGGAGGAGTCGCAGAAGTGGTTCACCGCCCTCTGGGAAACCATCACGTCCGACCTGACACTCTCCTAGTGACTTCTGATGCGACGAAGCAGACTGTTCCGGTGGCAGAAGAGACGGAACCCGAGACAGGGCCCGAGGCCGACCTCCATCGTGAATTGGCCGAGTTGGTCAGGGGCGCGCGGTACGTGCTCTTCGACTTCGACGGGCCGATCTGCCGGCTCTTCGCGGGCCGGCCGGCGAAGGTGATCGCCCGCGAGCAGGTGGCGTGGTTGGACGGGCAGGGCCTGGGCGAGGCGCTGACCGAGGCCGAGCGCCTCGACGCCGACCCGCACAGCGCGCTGCGCAGCCTGGGGTTGCAGCGCCCCGACAGCGACCTGGTCATCGAGATGGAGAAACGTCTCACCGACCAGGAGCTGCGCGCCGTCCGCTCCGCGTGGCCCACGGAACACGCCGATCCGCTCATCCGTACCTGGACTGCGGTGGGCGCGCGCCTCGCGATCGCGACCAACAACGCCCCCGAAGCGGCCCGCCGCTACATCGAAGGCCGTGGCCTGTCCGAGTGCTTCGAGCCGCACATCTACGGCCGCACCCAGGACCTGAAACTCCTGAAGCCGGACCCGTACTGCCTCAACCGCGCCCTCCGGGCGATGGGGGCGGCCCCGGCGGCGACCCTGATGATCGGTGACACCCCCACGGACCTCGTGGCGGCACGGGCGGCAGGCGTCGGATTCCTCGGTTACGCCCGCAACGAGCGCAAGGCCGGGCTGCTGCGGGAGGCGGGGGCGCGGCATGTGGTCGGTTCGCTGGAGCCGCTCCTGGGCATTCTCAGAAAGCGTCGCTGAACTGCCTCTTTCGCGGATGTGCCCGCACATGTAGGGGAGTTGGCAGCCAACTGACGTAGAGTTGACGGGACTTGGCACGGCGGGGAGGAGTGGGTCGCGGTGAACGACAAGGGCAACGCGACCCCGAGGGTCACGTCCGAGGAGATCGCCGACGAACTGCGCGCGCGCATCAAGGCCGGCACCCTCCGCCCCGGCGACCGGCTGCCGACCCAGGCCGCCCTGGCGGAGGAGTTCGGCGTGGAGCGCGGCGCGGTGCGCAGTGCGCTCCAGCGGTTGCAGGCGGACGGACTGCTGACGAACGTGAGCAAGGGCAGCCCGCCGCAGGTCGCCCGCTCGGCCGTGGAGGCGCCGATCGGGTCGCGCTCGGCCCGCAGCATCCTGGGCCCGCGCCTGGTGGCGGCCTTCGAGGACCCGGACGTACGGGTGGACGTGGCCTGCCTGACGGCGGAGACCCTGATGACGGCGCTCGGCGAGCCGCTGCGCCATGTGTACGAGGGCGCGAGCCGGCCGCGCTCCATCTACCTGCGGGTGCTGCTGCCCAGCCTGGACCAGGACCTCGACTACCCGTCGCCCGTGGCCGGTTGGGGCCACGACGACAAGCTGGAGAAGGCGGTCAAGGAGCGCACCCGGATCCAGCGGGAGGCGCAGAGCACGGTGCTGCGGAGCAACTTCGCGGGGCTGCGGCGCAGCGGGATCGACGCGCGGATCGAGTTCCGGTACACGGTGGGGACGCCGAGCCGTAAGACGTATCTGCTGAACCGGCGGGAAGTGCTCCTCGGGCACTACGTCCCCGGCCATTTCCTGCGCGAGGTCGACGAGTACGCGGGGCCGAGTCCCGTGGAGCTCTGCGACGTGGAGGGGTTCGACACCTCCATGTTCGTCTTCGATCACGCCAGAGGGGCGGGCGAGGCCGCGTTCGTGGACGCGGAGCAGGCCATGTTCGACGGGATCTGGGACCACGTGGCCCGCGCCGACTCCTGACCGCCGGCCGTCAGCCGGCCTGTGCCACGAGCAGCAGGGCCAGTACGGCGCCGACGGCGGCCCAGGAGACGGACTTGCGCTCGGCCGACCACATGAGGGTCCAGGCGGTCAGAGCGAGGAGGCCGAGGAAACCGTATTCGGACTGGACGAACTGCTCGAGGCCGTAGCCCAGGAGAGTAGCCAGTACTTCGGGCATGAGGATCATGGGTCCCACCCCTTTGGTCTGCCGCCACCGCGGACAATCTCTGTCAACCATCGCCCCAATCGGTCAAGTGGACCGATTGGACTGGTGGACTTGGATTGGTCTTGCCCTGGCCGATAGATCCTTACTCAACGCCCGGGAAATGGAGGGAAGTTGGCTGCTTTTGGTGTGCCGTTGGGCTGACAGAGGTACGTTCCCTCTGTGACGAACGGCCGGAGCGGCACAAGCGGCATGAGCGGCGGCAGGGAAGTCTTCCGTGTCGTCGAGGAGCTGCGCGCCCGCATGGCCGGCGGCGACTACCCCCTCGGCTCGCTCCTTCCGGCGCAGCGCAAGCTGGCCGAGGAGTTCGATGTGTCCCGGGATACGGTGCAGCGCGCTTTGGTGCAGCTCGCTGAGGAGGGGTGGATCGAGGCGCGGCAGGGAAGCGGCACGCGTGTCCTGGATCCTGCGCAGGCCCAGGATCCTCCGGTGCAGGTCCTGCGGGCGCAGCAGGTGCAGTCGTACACGGCGCGGGCGGCCAGAGAGGGGCGGGTGACGCTGCGCGAGTTCTTTGATGAGGCGTTCGCCGGACCCGACGTCGTCCTCGATGTCTGCACCCTCACGTCGGAGTCCCTCGATACCCAGATCAAGGGGCAGATCGACCGGATCAGGTCGGGACTCGCGGCTCCGCGCAGCATCGCCATTCGCATGCTGCTGCCGTCGGAGTCACTCGTTCTGCCGTATCCACGGGCACTGATCGACGCGGACGGGGAAGTCACCGCTCAGCTGAAGACGAGGCTGCTGCGGATCACGCACCAGCACAGCGAATCCATCCGCGTGGAGCTTCGGCAGTTGCAGGTCGAGAAGCTGGTGGAGTCCGCTCGGATCGAGATCCGGCACGTCGACCTCACGCCGATCTTCAAGCTCTATTTGATCAACCGCACGCAGGCCCTGCACGCACCGTACGAAGTCATCGAGCGGCCGATCGTCCTGGGGGACACCGAGGTCGCGGCGCTGGACGTCCTGGGCCTGGGCGCGACGCTCACCCACTACGTGGTGGATGAGAAGAACCCCAACGGGCGCGGTTCGGTCTTCATCAAGGGCTGGCAGGCGTGGTTCGACTCGGTGTGGACGCACCTGGCGCGCTGATTCGGGCTCGGTTCGAACGCCCGGTCTCGTGAGTGTTTCTTTACTCCGCTGATACTGCGCACTCTCGGACTCCGGTCGTGGGGCCTTTGGTACGGCACTACTCTGTGGCCCTGTTACGGCCCGACGCATAAGTAACCAGGAGCGGCCTGTGGGCGCTGTGATCGCCCCGAGTGCCAGTACGCCCGACGATGTGTGGCGCAGTGTTGCGGCGCGCGCGCAGCGTCATGGCGAGGGGATGAGCGGACACCACAACCTGAACCATGTGGTCACGCTGTCCGACGACGAGGCTGCACGGTCCGGGCTCCGGGGCGGCTCGCGCGTCATCGTCCGGCGCCGGAAGAGCGGGATCGCCCCGGTCGTGATCCGGACGTGGAAGGACGAGCAGGCGGTTCTGGACGCGATCGGCAGGACTCTGCGCCATGTGCCGCAATGCCTTGCGCGGGTCGGCGACATCTCGATCCACAGCTATATGGAGGGCACCCCCCTCTCCAGCATCTGCCGAAACGGTAAGCCGGTGGACTCCCTGCTGATCGGGGCGTTCGCCGGGCTCTTGGCGGACATGGCGTGGGTGCCGTCGGGCGAGCTGCCACCCCGCCCAGCCTTCTGGCCGCGTGAGGGCGACAGCCGCGGATATCTGCGGAATCTGCTGCTTCAGGCGGAGGCGCAGATCCGGCTGCCCAACTGGGCTGAATTCGGTGGGCTGTTCGTGGCGCTCGGCGTCCCGGAGAACGCGCTGCGGCTGTCCGGTGTGTGGGCGCCCAACCTGACGCGGCGGCCCTTCAGCCTGCTCCACGGCGATCTGCACCGGGACAACGTCATCGTCACGTACGAGGGCGCGCCGCCCCTGGTGTGCGTGGACTGGGAGTTGGCGTCGTACGGAGATCCGCTTCACGACCTCGCCGTGCACCTGGTGCGGATGCAGTACCCGACTGAGCAGCAGGGCGAGGTGATCGCGCGTTGGGGGGACGCGATGGCCTGTGTCCGCCCCGAGGCGACCGAGGGACTCCACAGCGATCTGCGGCACTACATCGACTTCGAGCACGCCCAGTCCGTATACCCGGACGTGATCCGCGCGGTCGGCTCGCTCGGCGAGAACTTCAGCCAGAGCGACCTGGAGGGCGCGGCGGTGGAGGTCCATCGTGCGCTCGGGGTGGCCCAGCGACCGCTCAGGTTGCGCAACCTCCTGGGCCCGGAGGCGATCGAGCCCCTGCTCTACCGCTGGCGGGTCGCTCGCGGCGCACGCCACCGGGGCAGGTTCTCCGCGTCCATCAACTGGCAGCGGGACAAACGGGTGGAGCTGCGTGAACACTTCACCGCCGCGGAGGTCGAGGAGGCGCTGTGGGCGGAAGGCGCGGCCACGGCCCGGCAGGTCTTCAAGGGCACCGCCCACCTGGGTACTGTCGTACGTGTCACGGGTTACGGCCCCGTCATGGTGCGCCGCAAGGTGGGCAAGGCAACCCCGATCGAGCCCAGGTTTCTTGTGGAGCACGCGGTGCTCCGGGCGATCGAGGACTCCGGGACGGCCGTCAGCGCGCCCAAGGTTCTCGCCCTGGGCGTCAGTGACGTCGAGGATCAGTTCACCATCCAGTCGTACGTGGGCCCTTCTGACATCCAGAGCCGCCCCAGGCACCCGGTGCACGGGCTGCTCCCCGGCGAGGCACACAACTTGGTGGACCAGCTGGCCGCGCTGTCCCAGGTCGACAACTGGCTGTTGACCCAGGACATGAAGGGAGTCGGCTTCTACGAGTGGATGTGCTCCCAACTGGCCACGATGGTCCGTCAGTTCTCGCGCAAGACCAAGGACCTCGCCACCAGGCTGGGCCTACCTGGCGACGCCGAGTTGGAACGGCGACTGCTGACGCATCGAGTGACGGATCGTCACTACGCGCTGCTGCACGGCGATTTGAACCCGTGGAACCTGGTACGCCAGGAGCGCGGCTTCGACCTCACGCTCATCGACTGGGAGATGGCGATGGTGGGCGACCCGCTGTACGACCTCGTGCGGCACACCCATCTGACGCCGACGACCCGGGAGATGAGGGACCGGATGTACGCCCGCTGGGAAAGGCGTCTGGCCCCGCGCTTCACCCACGGCTGGGAACGCGACGTACCCGTCTACCAGGGCTTCGAACAGGTCCGCTCGGCCTACGTCGACCTGGACCGCCTCGTCACCGGCTCCGGTCTGGACGCCCCGAACGTCCGGCGGGCCGTGGGCTCGTACACGACGACGCTCCGCAAAGCCCTGAAGTGGCTGGAAATGCCTCCGGCAACCACCCACGCAGCCAACCCCTACCTTGCCTTGGCCCTGCCGCACGCGGACGATGAAGTACGGAGTGCACCGGGGGCGCTCGTGGGCGGCTGAGAGCCCCGGTCCATCCCCCGGGCCGGGGGAGGATGACGAATGTCCGCAGACTTGGACAGGGGTCAGGACGGGGCCGGCGTCGGGCGGGCGTTGCGGCGCCTCCAGCAGCGGGTCGAGCCGACGGCCGTGCGGGTGCTGCTGCTCGCCATCTTCGTCACCGGCCTGATCGCCCAGTTCGTCAAACCCGTCGGCGACGCCCTGGAAGGCAAGGCGTTCCTCGGCGGCGCGCTGCTCAGCCTGGTCGGGTTCGTCCTCTACGACGCGCTGAAGGAACTCACCGCGGCGTCCCGGCTGCCCGCACGGGTCGAGGCGACGTCCCGGAACCTGGGTGCCTTCGTCACGGAGGCATTCCATGTCCGCCGGGTGGAGATCAGCTTCTTCGGCTATACCGGCGAGACCCTCTTCAACGAGCTGTACCACCGCCTGGAGAGCCTCGCCGAGAACCCGGGCCCGACCCGGCACGTCGCCGTACGAATGATCGTCCCGGACTTCTCCCGGCCGATGACCGTGCCGTCGAGGGTCGGGGCGGGCGGGGAACCCGAGGACGCCCCGGAGTTCCGCCGTAGGGTCGAGCGCAAATGCCAGGAGTACGACCAGATCCTCTCGGACCTCGCCGCCGATCTCACCCGGCTCGGGCACATCGAGGTGCACTGCGAGTACCGCGTCTGCCCCGGGCCGCCGCTGCACAAGCTCTGCATCTTCAACCGGAAGCGCGTCCTGCACGGGCTGTACGACATCTCGTCCCGTATGTCGCTGCGCGGCCCCGAGTACTACGACCCCAAGGGCTACGACACCGACCTGTCCGTGCTCGCCGCCGAGCGCAGGGTGGAGGACGAGCCGGCCGTGGCCATGTGGGTCAAGCACTTCGACGACCTGTGGGCCCTGGCCTCGGAGACGCCGGCCTGGCGCCGCGCTGCCGCGGCCTGACCCCGGGCCCGTACCCTCCTCCCCATGACCCAAGGCCCCGCCCCCTCCCTCCGTGAACTGAAGAAGCGGCGCACCCGCGAGGCGCTCTCCGAAGCCGCGATCCGGCTGTTTCTGGAGAAGGGGTTCGAGAACGTGTCGGTCGCCGAGGTGGCCGCCGCCGCCGAGGTGTCGAAGCCGACCCTGTTCCGGTACTTCGCGAGCAAGGAGGACCTCGTCCTGCACCGGTTCGCCGATCACGAGGACGAGGCGGCGCGGGTCGTGGCGGGGCGTGCGGAGGGCGTGTCGGCGGTCGAGGCGCTGCGGCGGCATTTCGTGGCGGGCCTCGATCGGCGGGACCCCGTGACCGGGCTGTGCGACCACCCTGCCGTGCTGGCGTATCAGCGGCTGCTGTACGGGACGCCGTCGCTGGTGGCGCGGCTGCACGGATACCGGGAGCGGTCCGAGCAGGCGCTGGCCGGGGCGCTCGGCGGGCCCGCGATCGAGGCGCGGCTCGCCGCCGGGCAGATCGTGGCCGTGCAACGGGTCCTCGCCGAGGAGAACGTGCGGCGGATCGCGGCCGGGGAGTCCGCCGACGCGGTCGAGGGGGACGCGGTGCGGGCCGCGGAGGTGGGGTTCGCTCAGTTGGCGCGCGGCTTGCCTGAGTAAAAGATTTAACTCGGTTACGTTATTGCGTTACCGTGGATCCATGACTGCCGCCGTCAGCCCCGACACCCTCGACGCCGAACGCCGCTATCACGACACCTGCCGCGCCGCCCTCGCCGCCATGATCGAAGGCGCCGACGAGCAGGTCGTCATCGGGGAGAACGCCTCCGCATCCGGCGCCGACGCCGAGGTGCTCGGGTATCAACTGCGCAGCAGGGCCAAGGGACTTCACGAGCTGCCGCAGGCGCCGGCGTTCTTCGGGCGGCTCGACTTCGGGGCCGGCGGGGAGCACGCCGGGCAGCGTTACTACGTAGGACGGCTGCGGATCAGCGAGCATCCGGCCGCGCCGCCGCTCGTCGTCGACTGGCGGGCGCCGGTGTCACGGGCGTTCTACCAGGCGGGCGCGGGCGATCCCCAGGGTGTGGACGTACGACGGCGCTTCGGCTGGGCGCCGGGCAGCGTCGGGGACTCCCGCGATCTGACCGGCCTGGAGGACGAGCGGCTCGGCGCCGGGGAGGGCGGGGGCGGCAGCCGGATCCTCGCCGGGGAGATCGAGCGGCCCCGCGTCGGCCCGATGCGCGACATCGCCGCGACCATCCAGCCCGAGCAGGACGACCTGGTACGCGCTGACGCCGCCACGTCCGTGTGCGTGCAGGGCGCGCCCGGCGCCGGCAAGACGGCGGTCGGGCTGCACCGGGCCGCGTACCTGCTCTATACGTTCCCGCAGCGCGTCCAGCGCGGCGGGCTCCTGGTGCTCGGGCCCAACCGGACCTTCCTCTCCTACATCTCCGCCGTGCTGCCCGCGCTCGGCGAGACCGGGGTGCGGCAGTCGACCGTCGAGGAACTGATGGGGCGCGGGGAGGTGCGGGCGGACGACGACGAGGCCGCCGCCGTCGTCAAGCACGACGTCAGGATGGCCGAGGTGCTGCGCCGCGCGCTCTACGCGCGGGTGCGGAACGGGCCCGTCGAGGCCGTGGCGGTTCCCGAGGGGTCGTACCGGTGGCGGGTGCCCGCCGGCGAACTGCGGCGGATCGTCGACGGAGTACGGGCCGAGGAGCCTCCGTACGCCGTCGGGCGCGAGCGGGTGCGCAGCCGGGTCGTGGCCTGCATCCAGGTGCAGGCCGAGCGGCGCGCCTGGCCCGTGAACGCCGCCTGGGTACAGAGGATCGGGCGGGCCCCGGCCGTGAAGGAGTTCGTGGACACGGTGTGGCCGCGGGTGCGACCGGAGGAGGTGCTCGCTCAACTCCTGGCGAACGGAGAGGAGTTGGCGCGGGCCGCCGATGGGATTCTGGATGCCGACGAGCAGCGGGCGCTGCTGTGGGCCAGGCCGCCGCGCTCGTACAAGTCCGCCAAGTGGTCGGCCGCCGACCTCGTCCTGCTCGACGAGGTCGCCGGGCTGCTCGAACACCCCGAGGGGTACGGCCACATCGTCGTCGACGAGGCGCAGGACCTGTCGCCGATGCAGGCGCGGGCCGTGGCGCGGCGCGCGGAGTTCGGTTCGCTGACCGTGCTCGGCGATCTGGCGCAGGGCACCACACCGTGGGCGGCCCGGAGTTGGAGCGAACTGCTCGCGCACCTCGGCAAACCGGAGGCGGCGGTGGTGCCCCTCACGACCGGGTTCCGGGTGCCGGCCGCTGTGCTCGCGCTCGCCAACCGGGTCCTGGAGCGGATCGACGTGGACGTACCGGCGGCCCGGTCGCTGCGCGCGGACGGGGAGTTGAGGGTCGAGCGGGTGCGTGACGTGGTCGCGGGAACCGTCGACGCCGTGCGGCGCGCGCTCGCGTACGAAGGGTCGATCGGGGTGATCGCGGCCGCACGCGATGCGGGCGCGGTGCGCGAGGCGCTGGCCGCGGCGGGCATCGCGGCGGCCGGGCCCGACGATCTGGGGGCCCGGGTCACCGTGCTCGCGGCGGGCGTCGCGAAGGGTCTTGAGTACGACCATGTCGTCGCCGTCGAGCCCGCCGCGATCGTGGCGGCGGAGACGCGCGGGCTCCAGCGGCTGTACGTGGTGCTGACCCGGGCGGTGTCACGGCTGGACGTGGTGCATGCGCGGGAGCTGCCGTTCGCCGCTTGAGTTGCTCGTGGCCGCGGTGTCTCGGCCGTGCGGGCGCCCGACCGCCACCGGCCGCGGTGTCTCAGCCGCGCGGGTGCCTGGCCGCCACCGGCCGCGGTGTCTCAGCCGCGCTGGCGCGGGCGCCTGGCCGCCACCGGGCTCGGCACGGGCGTACTGAGATAGCCCTCCGCCAGGTGGTTCATCAGGCGCAGGAACGTCTCGCGGTCCTCGGGCGGGAACGCCGCGAGCGCCTTCTCGTGCACTCCGTCCACGATCTTCTGGCTGCGTGCCGCGATCCGTGCGCCCTCCTCGGTCACCGCGATGATCCGCGCCCGCCGGTCGGTGCTCGACGGGCGGCGCTCCGCGAGGCCGGCCTTCTCCAGGGCGTCGACGGTCACGACCATCGTCGTCTTGTCCATGTCGCCGATCTCGGCGAGCTGGGCCTGGGTGCGCTCCTCCTCCAGGGCGTGCACGAGCACGCAGTGCATGCGCGCCGTCAGCCCGATCTCGGCGAGCTCCGCCGCCATCTGAGTACGCAGCACGTGGCTGGTGTGGTCCAGGAGGTAGGAGAGGTCGGGCCTGGTCCGGGTGGGGGCGGGCGTCATGGAGGTCATGGCTCCAGGATAGTCCACAACTGGTTCCGAGAAATATAGTCTGCAACGGAACCATCTGTTACGGTCGTGTTGTCGCCGTCGCCGGGCCCGCAAGGGGCCCGGCCCGACCGTCCGACCGAAGGGCTTCGCCATGCCTGCCACGTCCGTCCTGCCCGCCGAGGCGCCCGCCCCGGCCGCGCCGTCGGGGAGCCGCTCCCGCTGGCTGGCCCTCGGGGTCATCGCCACCGGGACCCTGATGATCATCCTCGACGGCTCCATCGTCACCGTCGCGATGCCGGCCATCCAGAACGACCTCGACTTCAGCCCCACCGGACTGAGTTGGGTGGTGAACGCCTACCTCATCGCGTTCGGCAGCCTGCTCCTGCTCGCCGGGCGGCTCGGCGACCTCGTCGGCCGCAAGCGGATGTTCCTCACGGGCACCGCCGTCTTCACCGCGGCCTCGCTCCTCGCGGGGGTCGCAACCGGCCCCGCGGTCCTGCTCGCGGCCCGCTTCCTCCAGGGGGTCGGCAGCGCCATGGCGGCCGCGGTCGGCCTCGGCATCCTCGTCACGCTCTTCACCGACCCGCGCGAACGGGCCCGCGCCATAGGGGTGTTCAGCTTCACCGGCGCCGCGGGCGCGTCCATCGGGCAGGTCCTCGGCGGCGTCCTCACCGACGCCCTCGACTGGCACTGGATCTTCTTCATCAACCTGCCCATCGGCGCCGCCGTCCTCGCCCTCGCCGTGCCCGCGCTCCCCGCGGACCGGGGGCTCGGACTGCGCGCCGGAGCCGACGCGTGGGGCGCGCTGCTGATCACCGGCGGACTGATGGCGGCGATCTGGGGGGTCGTCAACATCGAGGCTTATGGGGTGAGTTCGGTGCGAGGCGGCGGTCTCATCGGGATCGGCCTCGCGCTCGTCGCCGGGTTCGTCGTGCGGCAGGCGCGGGCGCGCACACCGCTCATGCCGCTGCGCGTCCTGCGCTCGCGCACCGTCGTCGGCGCCAACGTCACCCAGATCCTCACCCTCGCCGCCATGTTCGCCTTCCAGGTGCTCGCCGCGCTCTACATGCAGAAGGTCCTCGGGTACGGGGCCGCGAAGACGGGCCTCGCGATGCTGCCCGCGGCGGTCGCGATCGGGGCCGTCTCGCTGGGCGTCTCGGCGCGGCTCGCGGCACGGTTCGGGGAGCGCCGGGTGCTGCTCGCGGGCCTCGTCCTCCTCGCCGGGGCGCTCGGGTATCTCGCACGGGTGCCGGTGCAGGGCTCGTACGTCCCTGATCTGCTGCCCGTGATGCTCCTCGTGTCCGGCGGCGGCCTGGTCCTGCCCGCGCTCGCCGGGCTCGGCATGTCGGCGGCGGACGAGGAGGACGCGGGGCTCGCGTCGGGCCTGTTCAACACGACGCAGCAGATCGGTATGGCGCTCGGTGTCGCGGTCCTGTCGACGCTGGCGGCGTCCCGCACCAACTCCCTTCTGGGGGAGGGCAGTTCGTCGGCGGCGGCGCTGACCGAGGGCTACCGGCTCGCGTTCGGGGTCGGGGCCGGTCTGATCGGGGCGGCGTTCGTGGTCGCGCTGGTGGTGTTGCGGCCCGCACGTATCCGGTGACGGCGCCCTGACCGACGTACCCCTCCACCCCTCGTATATGAAGTCACCGAACCGAAGGAGCACCCTCATGGCCGGCGCCGCACCCCGATCGCTCACCGAACCGGAGCTTCAAGAGATCCTCGAAGAAGGGAAGTTCGGGGTGCTCGCCAGTGTGCGCGCCACGGGGCACCCGCACCTGACCACGGTCCTCTACCACTGGATCCCGGACGAACGCATGCTGCGGATCTCCACGACGCGGGGCCGCCTCAAGCCCCGCCACTACCGCGCCGACCCGCACGCCGCGCTGCACGTCAGGCGGGACGACTTCGCGTTCGCCGTCGCGGAGGGGGAGGCGGAGGTGAGCGCCCCGAGCGCGGAGCCGGGTGACGCGGTGGGGCTCGAACTCCTCGGCATGGCAAGGGAGTTCGTGCCGGAAGGCGGCGAGGAGGAGTTCCTGGCGGAGGTCGCCGCGGAAGAGAGAGTGGTCGTACGGCTGAAGGTGGCGCGGTTGTACGGCACCGCGCTCGACGTCGGCTGAGGCGGCCGTGACGACCGCGAGACCCCTGCTGTTCCTGGACGTCGACGGCCCGCTGATCCCCTTCGGTCCGCCCCCTCCGGGCGGCCACCCGACGTACGAGCCGGACCCGGACCCCTCCGGCCACCCCCTCCTCTCCCGCGCGAACCCGGCCCTCGGCCCGGCCCTCGCCGCCCTGCCGTGCGACCTCGTGTGGGCCACGACCTGGATGGACGACGCGAACGCGCTGGTCGGCCCGCGGCTGGGGCTCCCGGTGCTGCCGGTTCTGGACGAGCCGGAGGAGGAGGACCCGGAGGTGGTGCGCGGGGTGCTGCACTGGAAGGTCCGCCCGGTCGTCGCCCGGGCGGCAGGACGGCCCTTCGTCTGGATCGACGACGAGATCGGCCACGGCGACCGGAACTGGGTCGCCGCCCACCACCCCGGGCGGGCGCTGCTCCACCGCGTCGACCCCGGCCGGGGGCTGGCAGGCGCCGACCTCCGTCTCGTAGGGGAGTGGCTGAGGGGGGTGTAGAGGGCCGGTAGGCGGGCGGGTGCGGATTGGGTGTTGCATGGTCATGCGTTGTGATGCATACTCTTCCTATGTCTAAGGTTCTCACTTCCCTCCCCGTCGGCGAGCGCGTCGGCATCGCCTTCTCGGGTGGCCTCGACACCTCCGTCGCGGTCGCGTGGATGCGAGACAAGGGCGCCGTCCCGTGCACGTACACGGCCGACATCGGTCAGTACGACGAGCCGGACATCGCCTCGGTACCCGGCCGGGCGAAGAGCTACGGTGCCGAGGTCGCGCGTCTGGTCGACTGCCGTGCCGCACTGGTCGAGGAAGGGCTCGCCGCGCTCGCGTGCGGCGCGTTCCACATCCGCTCCGGCGGCCGGGCCTACTTCAACACCACACCCCTCGGCCGCGCCGTCACCGGCACGCTCCTGGTCCGCGCGATGCTTGAGGACGACGTCCAGATCTGGGGCGACGGCTCGACCTTCAAGGGCAACGACATCGAGCGGTTCTACCGCTACGGCCTCCTGGCCAACCCGAACCTGCGGATCTACAAGCCCTGGCTCGACGCGGACTTCGTGACCGAGCTCGGCGGCCGCAAGGAGATGTCGGAGTGGCTGCTCGCCCACGAGCTGCCGTACCGGGACTCCACGGAGAAGGCGTACTCCACGGACGCCAACATCTGGGGCGCCACCCACGAGGCGAAGGTCCTGGAGCACCTGAACACGGGCGTCGAGACGGTCGACCCGATCATGGGCGTCAAGTTCTGGGACCCGTCCGTCGAGATCGCCACCGAGGACGTCACGATCGGCTTCCAGCAGGGCCGCCCGGTGACGATCAACGGCAAGGAGTTCGCCTCCGCCGTCGACCTCGTCATGGAGGCCAACGCGATCGGCGGCCGCCACGGCCTCGGCATGTCCGACCAGATCGAGAACCGGATCATCGAGGCCAAGAGCCGCGGCATCTACGAGGCGCCCGGCATGGCCCTCCTGCACGCCGCGTACGAGCGCCTCGTGAACGCCATCCACAACGAGGACACCCTCGCCCAGTACCACAACGAGGGCCGCAGGCTCGGCCGCCTCATGTACGAGGGCCGCTGGCTGGACCCGCAGGCGCTCATGGTCCGCGAGTCCCTCCAGCGCTGGGTCGGCGCCGCCGTCACCGGCGAGGTCACCCTGCGGCTGCGGCGCGGCGAGGACTACTCGATCCTCGACACCACCGGCCCGGCCTTCTCGTACCACCCGGACAAGCTCTCCATGGAGCGGACCGAGGACTCGGCGTTCGGCCCGGTCGACCGGATCGGCCAGCTCACCATGCGCAACCTCGACATCGCCGACTCGCGCGCCAAGCTGGAGCAGTACGCGGGCCTCGGCCTGCTCGGCGCCGGCAGCCAGCCCGCCGACTCCGCGATCGGCGCGGCCCAGGCCGCCGCGACCGGCCTGATCGGCACCCTCCCCGAGGGCGGCGCCGAGGCCATCGCCTCCCGCGGCGAGGTCTCCGGCGACGACGAGGCGCTCGACCGCGCCGCCATGGAGTTCGGCACGGACTAGGGCGGCATATCGCGTACATGTGAGGGCCGGCCGACGCGTTGAGCGTCAGCCGGCCCTCACACGTTCCCGCCCGAGCCCCCTACCTCAATGCGGCGCCAGCACGCAGAACTCGTGCCCCTCCGGGTCCGTCAGACACGTCCACGCCACATCGCCCTGGCCGACATCCAGATCCGAGGCGCCGAGGGCGCGCAGCCGGGCGACCTCCGCCGCCTGGTCGTCGCCGGGGTACGGCAGCAGGTCGACATGGAGGCGGTCCGGCGCCGTCTTCGCGCCCGGCGTGCGCAGGAACTCCAGATACGGGCCGACCCCCTTGGCGGAGCGCAACACGGCCTGGTCGTCGGTGACTCGGTGCAGGGAGCAGTCCGTCGCCCCGCCCCAGAACCGGGCCATGGCCCGCGGGTCCGCGCAGTCGACGACGATCGCGGCGACGGGGCCGGTGTCCCGGTAGACGTCCCGGGGTTCGAGGACGCAGAACTCGTTGCCCTCGGGGTCGGCGAGGACCGTCCACGGCACGTCGTCGCCCTGGCCCACATCGGCGGGCGTCGCGCCGAGAGCGATCAACCGGGCGGTCAGCTCCGCCTGATGGGCCGCGGACGTGGTCGCGAGATCGAGGTGCACCCGGTTCTTCACCGCGGGATCCTTCGGCTCCGGCACGGGCACCACGTCGAGGCCCACGAACACCGGATCCGGCCAGACGGGCTCACCGCCCGACCCGCCGGGCGGACCGACGTAGGTGACGACGCCGGGGCTGTACGCGGTCCACCCGAGCGCCTGGGCCCAGAACTGACCGACCGCCGTGGCGTCGACGGCCTTGATGATGACGTGAACGGGGCGCAGCGGCATGCCCGAGATCCTACGGACGGGCCGACGCGTGGCGTGAAGCACTTTTGCAAGCAGATGCTTGCAAAAGTTAGCGCCGCTGCGGCAGTATCGACGTATGGCATCGCTCAACGTCGGAAGTCTCGGGGAGTATCTGCGCGAGCAGCGTCGCACCGCGCAGTTGTCGCTCCGTCAGCTCGCCGAGGCCGCCGGGGTGTCCAATCCGTATCTCAGCCAGATCGAGCGCGGGCTGCGCAAGCCGAGCGCGGAGGTGTTGCAGCAGGTCGCCAAGGCGCTGCGGATCTCCGCCGAGACGCTGTACGTGCGCGCCGGCATCCTCGACGCGGAACGTGAGCGGGACGAGGTCGAGACGCGTGCGGTGATCCTCGCCGACCCCTCGCTCAACGAACGCCAGAAGAACGTCCTGTTGCAGATCTACGAGTCGTTCCGCAAGGAGAACGGGTTCGGGATCGCGGGCGACGGGGCAGCCGAAGAGACCGGCGGCGATGCCGAGCCCTCAAGCAGCAGTTGATGTGATCCGGGAGGACCACGCCATGGCCATCAAGGACGACCTGCGCAAGACCCTCACCGACCCGACGCCGCTCTACTTCGCGGCAGGCACCGCCGAGTTGGCGTTTCAGCAGGCCAAGAAGGTGCCGGGACTCGTCGAGCAGCTGCGCGCCGAGGCGCCGGCGCGGATCGAGTCCGTACGCAACACCGACCCCAAGGACGTGCAGGACAAGGCGTCCGCGCGGGCCAAGGAAGTTCAGGCGACCGTCACCGCCAAGGTGAACGAGATCGTCTCCACGTTCGACACCGACCTGAAGAAGCTCGGTGAGACCGCACAGGACCTCGCGCTGCGCGGTGTCGGCTTCGCCGCCGAGGCCGCCGTGAAGGCGCGCGAGACCTACGAGAAGGTCGCCGAGCACGGCGAGGAGGCCGTGAAGGCCTGGCGCGGCGAGGCCGCCGAGGAGATCAACGAGATCGCCGTGGCCGTCGAGCCGGAGGCCGCGGCGAAGCCCGAGGCCAAGCCGGACGAGACGTCCGGGGCCAAGGCCGCTCCCGCCGCGAAGAAGGCGCCCGCCGCCAAGAAGACGGCGCCGGCCAAGAAGACCGCTCCCGCCGCCAAGAAGACGGGCTCCGGCAGCACGCCGCCCGCCAAGTAAGGGGTACGGCGACGGGCCGGGCACTTGTGGAGTGCCCGGCCCGTTGTCCGGGTACGGTGGCCGGAGGTCCTGAGAACCGAAGGCCCCGAGAACTGTTCAGGAAGTCGATTCTGGTGGTGGCGTTGTGCTGATGCAGGGTTTCAACACGGTGATGTCGCTGCTGAGTCTGGCGCTGATCGTCTTCAGCGGCTTCGCGTTCATCGACGCCGCCGTCCGGCGCGAGGACGCCTACCGCGCCGCCGACAAGAAGACCAAGCCGTTCTGGCTGATCATCCTCGGCCTCGCCTTCGTCGTGAACCTGCTGTTCCCGATCCTGTCGTTCCTGCCGATCATCGGGCTCGTCGCCACCATCGTGTACATGGTCGACGTGCGGCCCGCCGTCCGGCAGATCTCCGGCGGCGGGGGTCGCAAGGGCCGCGGTTCCAGCAGCGACGGCCCGTACGGGCCGTACAACGGCGGGCGCTGACCCGCGCTCCCCGGGCCGCCTCAGCGGTCCAGGAGCAGCACCGCCACGTCGTCGGTCAGATCGCCGCCGTTCAGGTCGCGGACCTCGTTCATCGCCGCTTCCAGGAGTTCCTCGCCGCGCAGGCCCGCCGCGCGCTGGCGGCGCACCAGCTCCACCATGCCCTCCTGGCCCAGGCGCTGGTTCCCGTCGCCGACCCGGCCCTCGATCAGGCCGTCCGTGTAGAGCATCAGGCTCCAGGACGCGCCCAACTCCACCTGCATACGCGGCCATCGGGCCTTCGGCAGCAGGCCGAGCGCCGGGCCGCTGTTCTCGTACGGCAGCAGCGTCGCCGCGCGGCCGGGGCTCGCGATCAACGGCGACGGGTGGCCCGCGAGGCACAGGCCCGCGCGCCGTCCGTCCGGCGATATGTCCACCGTGCACAGCGTCGCGAAGATCTCGTCGTCGTCGCGCTCGTGCTCAAGAACCTGCTGGAGCGTGGAGAGCAGTTCGTCGCCGCACAGGCCCGCGAACGTCAACGCCCGCCACGCGATGCGCAGTTGGACGCCGAGCGCCGCCGCGTCGGGGCCGTGCCCGCAGACGTCGCCGATCATCGCGTGGACCGTGCCGTCGGGCGTGCGCACCGTGTCGTAGAAGTCGCCGCCGAGCAGCGCCCGGGAGCGGCCGGGGCGGTACCCCGCCGCGAACCGCAGCGGCGAGCCGTCCAGGAGCGGCGTCGGCAGCAGGCCCCGCTCCAGGCGGGCGTTCTCCTGCGCGCGCAGCCGGGACTCGGTGAGCTTGCGCTGCGCGATGTCGGCCCGCTTGCGCTCGACCGCGTACCGGATGGCCCGGCCGAGCACACGCGCGTCCAGCTCGTCCCGGAACAGGTAGTCCTGGGCGCCCACACGCACCGCCTCGGCGCCGCGCTCGGCGTCGCCGGACGTGGTCAGCGCCACGACGGCCTGGCGGGGCGCGAGACGCAGGATGTGCCGCAGGGTCTCCAGCTCGTCCCCGTCCGCGCGGCCGGCCTTGGTGCCGGGCAGCGCGAGGTCGAGCAGGATGCAGCTGACGTCGTCGGTGAGCAGCCGCTCGGCCTCGGTGAGGTTGCGGGCGGTGCGCACCCGGGCCGGCTTCCCCGCGGCGTCGGGCATCTCGGGGACGCTGAGGGACCCTGCCGGGTCGTCCTCGATGACGAGCAGGGTCAGCCCGGCCGTCGGAGCAGCCGGGGCGTCCGCGGGCGCGGTGGCGTCCGTGACGTGCGCGGCCGGTGCGGCGTGCGCGGTGGATTCGGCGTCGGTGCGGTGGTCGTGGTCGTCGGTCGCCTGCCTGGGCAGGTCGGCGGAGTGCAGAGTCGCCGGCGCGGTCGCAGCGTGAGCCTGACCACCTTCCACGGCCGGAACTGCTCTCTGCCGCGGTACGGGTACGGGCATCGCTTGGGTTTCCTTCCCTCCCCCCGAGGGCGCGGTGGGACGAAGGTCCTCGAACCACCGACGGGGACATTAGCGGTAGCCGACGCCCGAACGGAATGGTGAGCGGCAAACGGCCAGCGTCATATGCCGTCACCAGTACCGCAATTGGGCAGGTTCCGGCCTCGCGCCCGGCACCCGGGAATGACGAACATCACGTGCGGCGCCCGGAACCGGAGCGCCGCGAGTGCGGTGCGTCACGTGGGACGGGTCACGCATCGCGGGCACCCCAGGGCCTTTGGTCCGACGTCAGGCGTCGGGCCGTACAACACCCAATATCGCCATGGATCCGGCACCCGCGATCGTCACGGTCCGCCCGGGGCGGGGAGCGTGGATGATCGCGCCGTCGCCTATGTACATCCCGACGTGACTGGCGTCGTCGTGGTAGATGATCAGGTCGCCGGGGCGCATGTCCTTGATGTCGATGTGCTTGAGCTGCTTCCACTGCTCCTGCGACGTACGCGGGATCGGCTTGCCCGCGGCGGCCCATGCCTGGGAGGTCAGGCCCGAGCAGTCGAACGATTTCGGGCCTTCAGCGCCCCATACGTACGGCTTGCCGATCTGGGCGCTCGCGAACCGCACGGCTTCCTTGCCGGCCGCCGTCGCCCTGCCGTTGATCTCCTTGAGGACGCCGGAGGAGAGCCAGGCCGTCTGCTTCTGCTGCTCGGCCTGCTCCTCCAGCTTCTTCAGCCGGTCGCGCTCCTTCTTCTCGAGCTTGCCCTCGAGGTCCTGCGCGGCCTTGATCTGCTTCTCGATCTTCTTCTTGGCGGTGGCCTTCTTCTTGCGGCCCTCTTCGAGGCGCTTCCACTGGTCGGAGGCGTCCTCGGCGTAACCCGCCAGCGCGTTCTGCGTCTTGGTGAGCTGGGCGACCAGGTTCTTGGTGGCCTGCTGGCCCTGGTACATCCGGCCCGCGTTGTCGAGGAACTGCTGCGGGTCGCCGGAGAGCAGGAACCGGGCCTCGCGCGGCACGCCGCCGGTGCGGTACTGCTCCCGCGCGCTCGCGCCCGCGCTCGACTTCAGGCGGTCCAGCTTCTGCTGGCCTGCCGCGATCTTCTGGGCCAGCTTCACGATCTCGACGGACTGCTTGTCGGCCTTCTCCTCCGCCGCGTTGTACTCGTCCGTCGCGACGCCCGCGTCGTGGTACAGCTTGTCGATCTTCTGGCGGACGGCCTCAAGGTCCGTGTCGCTCGCGGGTGTTGAGGGCGAGGGCGTGGGAGCCGGTGCCGCGTGGGCCGCACCCGGCGCCGTCAGCACGGTCAGGGCGCACACCAGCGCCACCGCCGCCATCGTCGTCGTACTCCGCTTGCTCATCCGCTCCGCCCCCACAGCCGAGTCAACCTGAAGCCAAAACTGATTTACCGTCAGTAACTTCTCCGCGTGCTCCGGGGATGGTGCCATGCGCACGCTGAATACGACAGACCCCGACGCTCTGACGAACGACCCCCCGAATTCGTTCCCCCTGGCGTCGCTCAGGCCTCCCGGGGCGCCAACGCCCCCCACGCCACGGTCACTTCGCCCTGCCGCCAGCGCGCGGGCCCGTCCACCACGGGCCAGTGACCCGTCAGATCCCGCACCGCCCGGATCCACCGCTGGCGCGCGCCGTACGAGGCGTAGGGCGCGGCCGCCGCCCACGCCCGGTCGAAGTCGCGCAGGAACGCGTGCACGGGCTCGCCGGGGACATTGCGGTGGATCAGCGCCTTAGGCAGACGCTCGGCCAGGTCGGACGGCACCTCCAGGGAGCCGAGCCGGGTCGCGAAGGTCACCGTGCGCGGGCCCTCGGGGCCGAGCGCGACCCACACGTGCCGCCGCCCGATCTCGTCGCAGGTGCCCTCCACCAGGAGCCCGTCGGGCGCGAGCCGCGCGCACAGCCGCTCCCAGACGCCCGCGACCTGCTCCTCGTCGTACTGGCGCAGTACGTTCGCGGCGCGGATGAGCAGCGGGGGAGCGGTGAGCGGCAGCTCGAAGCCGCCGTGCCGGAATTCCAGGCCCTCGCGCTCGTACGGCTGCGCGGCCGCGACCCGCGCCGGTTCGATCTCGATGCCGACCACGCGCGCCCGGGGCGCCGCCTCGCGCAGTCTGGCCAGGAGCTCCACGGCGGTCCAGGGGGCGGCGCCGTAGCCGAGGTCGACCGCCACCGGGTCGGCGGCGCGGCGCAGGGCGGCGCCGTGCACGGCCGCGATCCAGCGGTCCATGCGGCGCAGCCGGTTCGGGTTGGTCGTTCCTCGCGTCACCGTTCCCACGGGGCGGGAAGGGGTACGCGGGGTCATGGACACAGCGTATGCCGTACGGGGAGCGGGGCTTTGGTTGAGCCTCGTACGGTAATGATTCGGCAAAGTGGAAATGGAGGGGAGCGCTCCGGCGTTGCCGCCCTTGGACGAGGGCTTCTGCCCTCCCCGAGTCGTGCCCGCAGGACCGCCCGTACGCCCCAGCAAGGAGGGCCCGCCACGTGAGTCAGTACGTGACCAGGTTCCGCCGCTCCGGGGCGGCCCCGGCCCGCCTCCGGTTCCCGGGGGCGCACCGGCGCCCGCGCCGCGTGGCGATGCTCAGCGTGCACACCTCGCCGCTGCACCAGCCCGGCACCGGCGACGCGGGCGGCATGAACGTCTACATCGTGGAGCTGGCCAAGCGCCTCGCCGCGATCAATATAGAAGTCGAGATCTTCACGCGGGCCACTACGGGCGGCCTGCCGCCGGAGGTCGAGCTCGCGCCCGGCGTCCTCGTACGGCACGTGGACGCGGGCCCCTACGAAGGCCTGGCCAAGGAAGAGCTCCCCGCCCAGCTGTGCGCCTTCACGCACGGCGTCATGCAGGCGTGGGCGGGGCACCGGCCCGGCTACTACGACCTGGTCCACTCGCACTACTGGCTCTCCGGGCACGTCGGCTGGCTGGCCGCCGAGCGCTGGGGGGTGCCGCTGGTGCACGCCATGCACACCATGGCCAAGGTCAAGAACGCGGCGCTGGCCGAGGGCGACACCCCCGAACCCGCCGCCCGCGTCATCGGCGAGACGCAGATCGTGCGCGCCGCCGACCGGCTCGTCGCGAACACCTCCGAAGAGGCCGACGAACTGGTCCGCCACTACGAGGCCGACCCGGGCAAGGTCGCCGTCGTCCACCCCGGCGTCAACCTGGACCGGTTCAAGGTCGGCGACGGCCGGGCCGCCGCGCGCGCCCGCCTCGGCCTGCCGCAGGACGCGCTCATCCCGCTCTTCGCGGGCCGCATCCAGCCGCTCAAGGCGCCCGACATCCTGCTCAAGGCCGTCGCCGTACTCCTCGACGAGCGCCCCGAACTGCGCTCCCGGATGCTGGTTCCGGTGGTCGGCGGCCCCAGCGGCAGCGGCCTCGCCAAGCCGGCCGCCCTCCAGAAGCTCGCCGCGAAGCTCGGCATCGCCGACGTCGTGCGCTTCCAGCCGCCGGTCGGCCAGGAACAGCTCGCGGACTGGTTCCGCGCCGCTTCCTTGCTCGTCATGCCCTCCTACAGCGAGTCGTTCGGGCTGGTCGCCATAGAGGCGCAGGCCACCGGTACGCCGGTCCTCGCCGCGTCCGTGGGCGGCCTGCCGGTAGCGGTGCGCGACGAAACGACCGGCTTCCTTGTCGACGGCCACGAACCGGCCCGCTACGCGCGCGTGCTGCGCGAGTTCGCCGACCATCCCCACCTGGTGGACCGGATGGGCGCGGCGGCCGCCCGGCACGCCCGCTCCTTCGGCTGGGACACGTCGGCATCGGCGACCGCGGACGTCTACACCGCGGCGATGCAGGAACACCGCCGTCACGTACCCTCGCACCATGGCTGAGCACCCCACCGCCGCGGAGACCGTCGAGTCCGTGCTCAAGGACGCCGAGCTGGAGTGGGAGAGCCCGGAGCCCGGCTCGTACGTGGTCAAGCTCCCCGGCACCCGCAAGCTCTCCACGACGCTCTCCCTGCGCCTCGGCAGGCACAGCCTCTCCCTCAACGCCTTCGTGATCCGTCACCCGGACGAGAACGAGGCGGGGGTCCACCGCTGGCTCCTGGAGCGCAATCTGCGCCTGTACGGCGTGAGTTACGCGGTCGACCAGCTCGGCGACATCTACCTCACGGGCAAGCTCCCGCTCGCCGCCGTCACCCCCGAGGAGCTCGACCGGCTGCTCGGCTCGGTCCTTGAGGCCGCCGACGGCGCCTTCAACACGCTCCTGGAACTCGGCTTCGCGAGCTCGATCCGCAAGGAGTACGCGTGGCGGGTCTCGCGCGGCGAATCGACCCGCAATCTGGACGCGTTCACACATCTGATCCAGCGGCCTTCCAAGTAGCGCCCTCGCGTCGTTGAGTCCTCTCCTGCGTCTCTCCCCTCACTCTCCCTCAGCCGCTGCCTGACCCCTTCCGCCCCGAGGGGCTGCGTGGCATGCTCACGCGCGGCACTCACGTGAACGTCGTTCATATATATGTACGTCGGTGAAGGGTGGCAGCGGTGCGGGATCTCAGCAGGCGCGGCATGTTGGGCGGGGCGGTCGCCGTGGCGGCCACGGCGGTGACCGGAATCGGAGCAGGCGCCGCCCGGGCGAGCGGGGGCCAAGTGCCGGACATCTGGGCCGAGTTCGCGAAGGCGCCCTGCACACACCCGCAGATCCCGTACGTCGGCCGCGCGGGCAGCCGCCGCGCGTCCCGCGCCCGCCGCGTCTTCCGCGCCGAGTCCTACGGAGCGGCAGCCGACGCCCCCACCGACAGCGCCCCCGCGATCAACCGTGCCCTCGCCGCCGCCGGACGGGCCGGCGGGGGCACGGTGCTCCTCGGCGCGGGTACGTACCGGATCGACGACCTGATCCACATCGGCCACGACGACGTCGTCCTCAAGGGCGCGGGCAGCACCCGCACCAAGCTCTACGCCACCAGGAGCCTCACCGAGCTCATCGGCGTCTACGGCTCCCGCTACGGCGGCGACAAGTCCTCCTGGTCCTGGGCCGGGGGCTTGATCTGGCTCTGTCCGGCCGACCGATTCCGTACGCTCACGGACGCGATCCGCGCGCGGGCCTGGCCGTTCGAGGGCTGGACCGGCAACAAGCGCGACGAGTGGCGGACCCTGACGACCGTCGCCCCGGCGCTGCGCGGCTCCTGGTCGGTCACGGTCGCGGACGCCACAGAGCTCCGCGCCGGCGACCTCGTCCTGCTCCGCCTCGCCGACGACGCCGACCACACCCTCCTGGAACACATGGCGGGCGGCGGCCCCGGCCCCGAGGCGTACTCCTGGGACGACAAGACCAAGCTCACCTCGTACGTCCCCTACGAGTGGCCGGTGCGGATCGCGTCGGTGCGCGGTGACAGGGTCACCTTCGAACGCCCGCTGCCCCTGGACGTGCGCGCCGCATGGGACCCGCGCCTCACCACCCACGTGACAGCCCTGACCGGCGCGGGGATCGAGGGCCTGACCCTGGAAGCCGTCGAGACCCCGCAGTCCCCCCACCTCCTCGACAAGGGCTACAACGGCGTCGCGCTGCAATGCACGTACGACTGCCTGATCGACGACGTCACCGTCTGGAACGTCGACAACGGCTTCGGGCTCGTCGCCGCCTCCGCCTCCACGCTGCGCCGCACCCGCGTCGGCGGGCGCGGCTCGCACCACCCGTACTTCTGCCGCGAGGGCTCGCACGACAACCTGATCGAGGACTTCACCATCGCGCAACGCACCGTCCCCGCCCCCTCCGGCACGCAGCTGCACGGCATCAACGTGGAAGGCCTGTCCTCCCACAACGTCTGGTCACGCGGCGACATGCGGATGGGCACCTTCGACTCGCACCGCGGGATGCCGTTCGCCAACGTCCGCACCGACATCACGGTGGACAACAACGGCCGGCACGGCGGCGACGCCTCCGCCGGGCCGCTCTTCGGGGCGCGCTTCACTCACTGGAACATCAGGGTCACCAACGAACGCGCCGGCCTCATGAAGATCGACGGCCTCGCGCCGTACAGCGCGACCGTCGGCATCAACACGGTCCGCGAGTTCGACCAGACCGACGTCCCGGACTTCACCGGCGCGCTCAACTCCCGCCTGGAGCTGTACGGCACGACGGACGTGGTGCGCCCGAAGAACCTCTACGACGCCCAACGCACCCTGTAGTCAGGGTCGGTCGAAGGTCAGCTGAGCGCCACCATCCGCACGACCGTCACGGTCAGCACGGTCCCCGAGACGTAGTACAGGACTATCGCCCCGCCGACCGTCGCCTCGCGCCGGTCCCGCTCACCGGCCACCGAACTGGAGCCGTGCCCGTACGGGTCATGGGCGAGCGTGCGGGCCATCTCGGCGCGGAAGGCGTCCGGGTTCGCCATCTTGGCGAGGGTGTCGTCGGCGGGCGGGGCGTACGCGATTCGGCAGGCGCTGCGCCTGCGGCGCCGGCTCAAGCCGTGCCCCGCCTCTCCGCCTCGTCACGGGCGAGCCGGGCGAGGATCGCGTCGGCCTCCGGGTCGGGCACGGCCTCCAGCATCCAGTGCCGCATGACGGCGTGGATCTCGTCGACCCCGGCGGCGTTGATGGCCTTGTCGAACTCCGTGCGGCGCTTCGGATCGAGCGCCGCACGGATGGCCGGGATGTTGTTGGGGACGTCGACCTCGACACCGCCCACCAGCGTTCTGGGCGGCTCGTCGGTCTTCGTGCTCCTCGGGGATTCGGGCATGTACGGTCACGTACCCGCCCAACTGCCCCGTCACGCAGGGGCGTTCCCGACAGCCTCGGCGGTTTCCACAGGGGTGGCCACCGGTGCGCTCGGCTGCGCGGGCAGTGCCCGCATCAGCAGCCGGTAGCCGGCCGCGGTCACCGTGCCGAGCGCCGCGCACCCGGCCCACAGCCAGCCGGCCCCGGCGGTGTCGAGGACCCAGCCGCCCGCGAGCGGGGCGACCAGCGCCGCCGCGGACCACGACATCGTGTAGACGCCCTGGTAGCGGCCGCGGCCCTCGGCGGGGGAGAGGCGGGCGACGAGGCCGGACTGGGTCGGCGCGTTGACCATCTCGCCGAGCGTCCAGACGATCACGGTGAGGGCGTACGCGGCCAGCGACCCGGCGAAGGCGGTGAGCGCGAACCCGTAACCGATGAGCAGGGACGACACGGCGAGCAGCCGGCCGGGGTCGCGGCGCTCGATGAACCGGGTCAGCGGGATCTGGAGCGCGACGATCACGATGCCGTTGACGGCGGCGACGAGCCCCACGTCCGAGCTGGAGAACCCGTTCTCGCCCATCACGATCGGCAGCCCGACCGAGCTCTGCGTGAAGATGACGGCGACCAGGAACGACAGGCCGACCATCAGCATGAAGCGCCCGTCGCGCAGCACCGTCCCCATGGTGACGACGGCCGACCGCTGCCCCGGCACCACGGGCCCGGCCTGCGGCCGCGACTCCTTCACCTTCACGAAGACGACACAGGCGCAGGCCAGCGTCATGCCCGCCTCGACGAGGAAGCCGAACGTGTAGCTCTGCGCGACGAGGAAACCGGCGTACACCGACGAGACCGCGAACCCCAGGTTGATCGCCCAGTAGTTGAGCGAGAAGGCCCGCACCCGGTCCTCCGGGCGCACGATGTCGGCCATCATCGCCTGGATCGCGGGCCGCGACGCGTTCGAGGCGAGCCCGAGCGCGAAACCCGTGACGGCGATGGAGACCGGGTCGCGCACGAAGGCGAGGACCGCGACCGTCGCGGCGGTCGCGAGCTGCGCGCCGAGCAGCGTGGGGCGCCGCCCGACCCGGTCGGCGAGCACCCCGCCGCCCATCGACGCGATGACACCGCCGAGCCCGATGAGCGAGGCGACGAGACCGGCGTACGCGGCCGAGAAGCCCCGCGCGGCCGTCAGGTACAGCGCGAGGAACGTGAGGACGAACCCGCCGAGCCGGTTCACGAGGGTGCTGGTCCACAGCCACCAGAACTCCCTCGGCAGCCCGGAGACGGACTCCTTGGCGGCACGTCTGAGCGAGGTGACTGACATGGGTGCATCCCCCGGGGGTGGAGTAAGTGGTGCGACAGGTTTGCGTAACTTACGACCTGGGTAATCGCGCGCGCCAATCAGTTGTCGACCACCGTCAATCGGCGCGGACCAGAGCCGTCTATTAGGCTCGGGGCCATGGCCGACGCACCGTACAAGCTGATCCTCCTCCGTCACGGCGAGAGCGAGTGGAACGCGAAGAACCTGTTCACCGGCTGGGTGGACGTCAACCTGAACGAGAAGGGCGAGAAGGAGGCGGTCCGCGGCGGTGAGCTGCTCAAGGACGCCGGCCTGCTCCCCGACGTGGTCCACACCTCGCTCCAGAAGCGCGCGATCCGCACCGCGCAGCTGGCCCTCGAGGCCGCCGACCGCCACTGGATCCCCGTCCACCGCAGCTGGCGCCTGAACGAGCGCCACTACGGCGCCCTCCAGGGCAAGGACAAGGCGCAGACCCTCGCGGAGTTCGGCGAGGAGCAGTTCATGCTGTGGCGCCGCTCGTACGACACCCCGCCGCCGCCGCTCGACCGCGACGCCGAGTACTCGCAGTTCGACGACCCGCGCTACGCGACGCTCCCGCCGGAGCTGCGCCCGCAGACGGAGTGCCTCAAGGACGTCGTCGTCCGCATGCTCCCGTACTGGTTCGACGGCATCGTCCCGGACCTCCTGACCGGCAGGACGGTCCTGGTGGCGGCCCACGGAAATTCGCTCCGCGCCCTGGTCAAGCACCTCGACGGCATCTCCGACGCCGACATCGCGGGCCTGAACATCCCGACCGGCATCCCGCTCTCCTACGAACTCGACGCCGACTTCAAGCCGGTGAAGGCGGGCGGCACGTACCTGGACCCGGACGCGGCCGCGGCGGCGATCGAGGCCGTGAAGAACCAGGGCAAGAAGAAGTAAGCAGAGCTGACGAAGCCCCCTACCTGCGGGTTGTCCGCCGGTAGGGGGCTTTTCACTGCCTCTGGGCCGTCTCCGGGCCGTCAGGGCGATGAGGCCGTGCGCTGTCCGGGCTCCGGCTCCTGCCTCCACTCCGCTCTGGCGCCGGCGCTCTGGAGTACCGCGACAGCGGACTGGGCCCTTTCCGCAGACAGACCCTCAAGGAGGGGGACGGGCGCTTGGCGTGCCAGCTCCCGGCTGTGCCACAAGCTCTGGCCGGTCACCTTGCGCACTGCCAGAACCACATCCATTTCGCGGGCTCCGCAGTCGACGAGCATCACCTCGTAGGACGGGTCGTCGCAGATCAGCGTGTAGTACTCCGTGCCCTGTTCGTCGGACATCTCGCCCTCCTGCCTCAGCGAACGGGAGCGTATGCGCCCTCGAAGACGGTAGCCACGGCTTTTCGAGGCAGCTCGCTCCGCCCGCCGCGCTCCTGTCTCCCCCCCACTCCAGCCAACGCGTGCAACAAGCACATGAAGAGGCTGCGAAAGGGCGTACCGCTCCTCGCCGGCCGGGCGCCTTCCACTCGGATGCTCCCGAGGGCCTGGGGCCTCAAGAACTGGCCAGAGTCCTCGCGATGGTGCGTAGCCGCCTCTCGACTCTGGATGCTCCTGGCATCGTCATCGGGGCCGTCCCTGGGCCGTCCGACGCCGCTCAACAGTGGCCGACGACGACCACCAGGCGCCCGAGCCGACTGCCCCTGGCGAGCAAAAACCCAGCTCCCCGAGATCCCCGACAACACCCAGGGCAAGAAGAAGTAGGTTCCGCGATCAGGTTCTTGGATCGCAGTCCTTTGATCGCAGCCCTTTGATCACGCCCCGGGCCGCCGCCCCTTCCGGCGCCGCCCGGGGCATGGCATTTTCGTGCCGTGACGACACATCAGGCACACCAGTCCCGCACCGACGGCGTCGACCGTGAACTCGTCGACGCCGCGACAGAGATCGCCCGCACCCGCTGCCGCGGTGACAACCACACCGTCGCGTCCGCGGCCCGCGACCGCGACGGGCGGATCGTGACCGGGGTGAACGCGTACCACTTCACCGGCGGGCCCTGCGCCGAGCTGGTCGTCATCGGGGCCGCCGCCGGGCAGGGCGCGTACGAGCTGGAGACGATCGTCGCCGTGGGGGACCGGGAGCGCGGGGTGATCCCGCCGTGCGGGCGGTGCCGGCAGGCGCTGCTCGACTACTTCCCGCACATCAACGTCATCGTGGGCCCGCCGGACGCCCTGCGCGCCGTGCCCGTCGCCGAGCTGCTCCCGGAGACGTACGTCTGGGCGGACCACGCCGAGTGAGGGGCGGCGTCAGCGCACGCGGGCCGCGATCTCCCGCGCGCACGCCATCGACTCGGCCCGCGTCGTGTCGACGACCAGGTCGTACGTGACGCCCTGGTGCACCAACTCGGCCTGGGACGCGGCCATCCCGGCCACCCGGTTCCCGCGGGCCACCTCGCGCCCCGCCGCGGTCCGCGCGTCGCAGCGCACGCCGACCCAGAGCACGTCGAGTCCGTCGAGCGCCTTGGCCCAGCGGGCCTGGGAGTGCGGGCCGCCCAGGAACACCTCGTCGACGATCACCTTCGCCCCGGCCGCGGCCATCGCCGCGACGCCGGCGGCCCAGGCCTCCTCCGCCCGACGGAAAACGGGGCCGACGGTGATGGATCCGTCGGCCCCGAGGTCGATCCCGCCCCCGGACGGCGGCAGGGCGTCGATGAGCGTGTCGACACCGAGCGTCAGCCAGGGCCCCGACACCAGCACGCTCTGCAGACAGCGGGCGATGCCCGACTTGCCCGAACTGGAGCCGCCGTTGAGGACGATCACGTCAGTCATGGCGCCAACGTAATCGCTGGGCGCGTCAGTTGGAGAAGTACAGGTACTTCCAGGTGCCGTACGTCGTCGAGTTGACGTTGTCCCCGGACGAGTCGTTGATGTACGCGGAGCGCACCCGCGCCTTGATCCCGGAGGTGCCGGGGGCGCCCAGGTTCACGGACGACTTTCCGGCGGAGTCCAGGGCGAAGTACTCCGAGTTCGTGGTGCGCCAGGCACCGCCCGAGTAGACCTGAAGCTGAAGACGCTGCTTGCGGCCCTTGTAGTAGGACATCGTCGTGTTGATGACCGGGGCCGTCTTCTTGTGGAACCAGTAGTAGGAGTGCGAGCCGATCGTGGCGCGCTTGTAGTGCTTGGTGACGGCCGTGGAGACCTTCACGCGCGCGTAGGCCGTCGTCCTCACCGTCTTCGGCGCGTACCGCGTGTCCCCGGCGAAGACCGCCATGACCTCGGTGTCGCGGGTCATGTCGACGGTCGCGGAGAAGTTCCCGCTGGAGTTGACCGTCCCGGTCTTGATCAGCTTGTTCGGCTTGTCGCCGCCGTACGGGTTCGCCCAGATCTCGACGGTCCGGTTCTTGTACGTCGTCCCCAGGTGCGCGGTGAAGGAGACGTCGGTGCCGTACGCGTAGACGTTGCCGCCCTTGTTCAGTGACAGGCTCGTCGTGGTGTACGAGGCCTCGACCTCGCGGGACACGGAGACCGCGGTGTGCTGCGCGTCGCCCGCGTACGCGACCCTGTACGTGACCGGACCGCCGGCCTGCGGGGTGTCGGTGAAGCTGTACGAGCCGTTCGCCGCGACCGTGACCGTGGGCAGCGCCTTGCCGCCGGGGCTCTCCGCATCGGTGCGGGTGACCGTCAGGGCGGAGCCGGCGGGCAGCGGCACCGAGGCCGTCAGCTTCCCGGTGACGGTGAGCTGCTTGCCGCGCGTGACGGACGACGGGGCGTCGACGGTGAGCGCGGGCACGCTCAGCGTCGGGTCGGTGAGGACCTTCAGCGCCTCGCCGCCGCTGCCGTCCCTGACCACGGCGAAGATCCGTGAGGAGTCCGGCGCCCAGGCCAGGGTGCCGGTGTAGCCGGGGTAGGTGTGCAGCGGCGTCGTGGTGCCGGGCCGGTACACGGTGATCCCGGTGCCGTCGGCGCCGGCGATCAGGCCGTTCGGGGCGACGTCGGCTCCGTGGGCGTCCGGGTAGCGGCCCGTCTCGCTGAACGCGCCGTCCGCGTACGCGTTCCGCACGGTGCCGTTGACCAGCACCTCGTCGGCGCCGGGCACCAGGTCGATGTCGCGGATGTCCCCGTCGGACGGGGCGGCGGCGCTCTCGCGCCAGGCGGTCACCCGCGGCGTGCCGGTGGTGACGTCGAGGACGGCCATCGAATCCGGCGTCCAGCTCACCTCGGCGACCGCGAGCACTCCGGGCCGGGCGGGGTCGGTGTCCAGGAGCGCCTGCCCGTACATCTGTTGCTCGCCGAAGGGGGACAGCCCCATCGTCACGGCGTTCTCCGCGTCGGCGGCCGGGTCGACCGAGCCGAGATCGGCCTCCCACCGGTCCCCGTACGTGAACCACAGCCTGCCGCCGGTGAAGGCGACATGGCGCGGCCAGGCGCCGTCGGGCAACGCGTACCGGGTCCTGATGTCGAGCGTGGCCGCGTCGAGCGCGACGATCTCGTCCGAGCGCGGCACGGCCACGTACAGGGTCGCGCCGTCGTCCGAGACGGCCAGGTTGCCCGCCCCCGCGAGCCCGTCCACCGAGTCGAGGGCCGCGCCCGTGTAGTCGGCGGCCCAGATCGTGCCCGCCTGTTCGTCGCTGACGAAGACCCGTTTCAGCGGGCCGTCCACGACGATGCCGCCAGGAGCGCCGACGGAGACGGTCGCGGCCGAGGCCGGGCCCGCCGCGACGACGCTGAGCGCCGCCGACGAGAAGAGGACCGCGAGCGCCGTCGCGGTGGAAATGCTGCGCTTACGCACAGGTACGAACCCCCACACACAAAGAGATCCCGGTGGATGGCCGGGAGATGAGAGCGCCGCGCGACACCCCGGGCGTCCTGTGACGGCTGGGGGCGCGGCTGCCAATGCGCAGAGTAGGGCACAAAGTTGCCTGGTGAGGAGGGGTTTCACCGAGAAGATGCGGAGGATGTGGGGCTGGGCCGACAGGCCGCGCACATGTGCGCCGTTGATGCGCCCGCCCCCCTGGGCATCAAATGGGAGAGGTACTCCATCGCGGAGGCCACCGAGGAGGGAAAACCGATGGCTGCCGAGTCCCCCAGGCCCGTCCAGATGCCAGAAGCCCCCGTTGAAGTGAGCCGCCCTGTACCGCAGTTGGTGCTGCTCGGAGCCTGCGGATGCGGCTCGGGCTGCGGCTGCGGATGCCAGTCCGGCGCGCCCTGCCAGTGCGGCGGCTGCTGCGGCTGACGCGTGACGCGCGAGGGCCCCGCGCGGAGGTACCGTGCGGGGCCCTCGCGGGTGCGGAAAGGCTCAGGCGCCCTCGACCGCCGCGGCCGCCGACGCGGCCTGCACGTCGTCCGCGTGCTCGCCCGTCACCAGATAGACGACGCGCTTGGCGACCGAGACCGCGTGGTCGGCGAAGCGCTCGTAGTAGCGGCCGAGCAGCGTCACGTCGACCGCCGTCTCGATGCCGTGCTTCCACTTCTCGTCCATCAGGTGCTGGAAGAGGGTGCGGTGCAGCAGGTCCATCTCGTCGTCGTCCTGCTCCAGCTGCATCGCCAGGTCGACGTCCTTGGTGATGATGACCTCCGCCGCCTTCGCCATCAGGCGCTGCGCGAGCTGGCCCATCTCCAGGATGGTCGCGTGCAGGTCGTGCGGCACGGCCCGCTCGGGGAAGCGAAGACGGGCGAGCTTGGCCACGTGCTGGGCCAGGTCGCCGCTGCGCTCCAGGTCGGCGCTCATCCGCAGCGACGTGACGACGATCCGCAGATCCGTCGCCACCGGCTGCTGCCGCGCGAGCAGGGCGATGGCCCGCGCCTCCAGCTCGTGCTGGAGATCGTCCACCTTCTGGTCCGCGGCGATCACGGTCTCGGCCAGCTTCAGATCGGCGTCGAGCATGGCCGTGGTGGCGCGCCCGATCGCCGACCCGACAAGACGGGCCATCTCGACCAGGCCCTCGCCGATCGAGTCCAGTTCCTCGTGGTACGCGTCACGCATACGACGTTCCCTCTCGTACGGGGTCTTCCGGTGCGGCGCTGCTGCGCCCACGGTCCCACGTTCGGCCCTGTACGCGTCGGGTTCCGGCACCCCAAGTGAATCAGCACCGTACCCAAGGTGAACTCTGGGCGACGAGTGTTCGAGCGGCCACCCGGACGGCTGTGGAGGAACCACTCGGCCCGCATAACCTGAAGACATGGACGTGAACGCGGCGGTCGCCGCAGCGGCAGCGATCGCCGGAGTGTGCACCGGCGTGATCGCCATGCTGGCGTTCCGCTGGAGCGAACGCGACCAGAAACGCCCCACCCGCACCTCCCTGCACACGGACCCGGTTCTGCCGCCCGGCGTCGACACGGTCCTGTCCGTGCTGCGCTCCTCCGCCGTCGTCCTCGACGAGGCGGACAGCGTGGTCAAGGCCAGCTCCGCGGCGTACGCCCTCGGTCTCGTACGCGGCGGGAAGCTCGCCGTCGAGCCGATGCTTCAGATGGCCCGCGACACCCGGCGCGACGGCGAGATACGACAGGTGGAGCTCGACCTTCCGCGGCGCGGCACCGGCCGGGGCGACGCCCTCGCCGTGTCGGCGCGCGTGGCCCCACTCGGCTCCCGGCTCGTCCTCCTCCTCGTCGAGGACCTCACCGAGGCCCGCCGCATCGAGGCCGTACGACGCGACTTCGTCGCCAACGTGAGCCATGAGCTGAAGACCCCGGTGGGAGCGCTTTCGCTGCTCTCCGAGGCCGTGATGGACGCCTCCGACGACCCCGAGGCCGTCGAGCGGTTCGCCGGCCGTATGCAGATCGAGGCGACCCGTCTGACCAGCCTCGTCCAGGAACTCATCGACCTCTCCCGGGTGCAGAACGACGACCCGCTGGAGGACGCCGAGCCGGTCCGGGTCGACGAACTCGTCGCCGAGGCCATCGACCGCTGCCGCCAGCCGGCCGCGACGAAGCAGATCACCATGGCGGCGGGCGGCACCGCCGACCTGCACGTCTGGGGCAACCGCGGCCAGCTCGCCGCGGCCCTCGGCAACCTCGTCGAGAACGCGGTCAACTACTCGCCCGCCCGCACCCGCGTCGGCATAGCAGCCCGCCGCGTCACGGCCCCCGGCGGCGACCTCCTGGAGATAGCCGTCACCGACCAGGGCATCGGCATCTCCGACCGGGACAAGGAGCGCATCTTCGAGCGCTTCTACCGCGTCGACCCCGCCCGCTCCCGGGCCACCGGCGGCACGGGCCTCGGCCTCGCCATCGTCAAGCACGTGGCCGCCTCGCACGGCGGGGAGGTCACCGTGTGGAGCTCCGAGGGACAGGGCTCCACGTTCACCCTGCGGCTGCCCGAGGCGGCCGCTCCCCGCACCGCCCCGCAGACCAGCAGCTCAGAAGGCCCCGGAAACGTACGCGACGAAGACGACGCACACGGGCCCGACCACACAACCGCATACGAATCCATTCCTGTCGCCCCGGAGGTCCTTCCGTGACCCGAGTGCTCGTCGTTGAGGACGAAGAGTCCTTCTCCGACGCCCTGTCGTACATGCTCCGCAAGGAAGGCTTCGAGGTCGCCATCGCGGCCACCGGGCCCGACGGCCTCGACGAGTTCGAGCGCAACGGCGCCGACCTCGTCCTGCTCGACCTGATGCTGCCGGGCCTGCCCGGCACCGAGGTCTGCCGTCAGCTGCGCGGCCGCTCCAACGTTCCCGTGATCATGGTGACGGCGAAGGACAGCGAGATCGACAAGGTCGTCGGCCTCGAAATAGGAGCCGACGACTACGTCACCAAGCCCTTCTCCTCGCGCGAACTGGTGGCCCGCATCCGGGCCGTCCTGCGCCGCCGCGGCGAGCCGGAGGAGGTCGCCCCGCAGGCCCTGGAGGCGGGCCCGGTCCGGATGGACGTGGACCGCCACGTCGTCACGGTGTCGGGCTCCAAGGTCGACCTGCCCCTGAAGGAGTTCGACCTCCTGGAGATGCTGCTGCGCAACGCGGGCCGCGTGCTGACCCGTATGCAGCTGATCGACCGAGTCTGGGGCGCCGACTACGTGGGCGACACCAAGACCCTCGACGTCCACGTGAAGCGCCTGCGCGCCAAGATCGAGCCGGACCCGGGCGCGCCGCGCTACCTGGTCACGGTCCGCGGCCTGGGCTACAAGTTCGAGCCGTAGACGGCACGCGCACTGAGACGCCGAAGGGCGGCCGGATCACGGGATCCGGCCGCCCTTCGGCGTACTGCTGCGTCAGGCTCAGTGGCCCGCGGCGGAGTGCGAGGCCGAGGCCGAGGCGCCGGTGTTCGGCGAGGCCGAGCCGGAGGCCTTCTGGCCCGCCGCGCCGTCGGCCGACTCCGACGGGGACTCCGAGGCCGTGGCGGACGCGCTCGGCGTGGCCGGCATCTCGGTCGGGCCCCACTTCTCGAAGTAGCTCTCGGCGGGGACGACGAACGCCTTCATCTTGATCTCGCCGGCCTCGCTGAACGAGAACGTGATGGCCTGGGCGTTGCCGTCCAGGACCGCGGTGCGGCTGTTCGGCAGCTCGGCGGAGGCGTTGCCCTTGCCGCCGAGGACGATCGAGCCGCCGGCGGGGACCGTGATGGTCGAGCCGCCCTTGGGGTCGGAGAGCTCGGCGGTCTTGCCGACCCCGTCGACGGTGATCGAGTCGAGGGTCTGGGCCGTGCGGCCGTTGTTGAAGAGTGTGGCGGTGACCACGGCCGGGCCCTTGGACGTGCGGTCCGGCTGGGTGATGACGGTGGCGTTCTGGATCTTGATGTCACCGACGGAGGTCGCGGCGTTGTCCGGCTTGACCTCGAGTGTCTGGGCGTTGTTGCCGGCACCGCACGCGGCGAGCGAGGCGATCGAGAACGCGATGGCGGCGGCGGCAAGGGCGCCGCGTCGAAGGCTGCTGCTCACGGCGGCGGCAACTCCTAGAACGTGGGCGGACGAACGGCCTCACGGGGTTGTAAAGCCGTCCTAAGGGTCTGTCAGCGGCCTTAGGTTACCGAGCCGTTCCCGCGCCGCCGCACCCGACCCGCCCCTACGGCCCTCCGCGCCGTGGACCGCCCTCCGTCCCGGCAGCCCCATTGGCATCACGTTCACCATTCACAAAACCGCTGTCCAGCGCCCTGTGGGGATTTCCGGTAAGGAATGCATGGGCGTACGGAAAAACGATCATCCGGGGCCGGGAATCGCGATGATCAATTCTGGATTGATCTCGAACGAGTCTGCGGTTCCTCGAACGGAGCAGCGGAAGTTCATCGCTTCGAACCACCCAAACCGGGACGTTCGACCCCTTGGGGGCCCGTTCGGACGCCTGTAACGTACGCGTTTCTCTCCCGCCGAAGAGCCGCTCCGACCTGCGAATACCCTCCTCCGCTACCCCTCCGCAGCACGTTCCTGTTGTTGTTGTCAAGCCCCGAGATATGCCCTGACCTGCGAAAACGCCATTCAGAACCCGCCGTTTCCGTGTTACCCTGGATAGCCACGGAAGGGGTACCTGTCACATGACGTTCAAGGTTGGCGACACCGTGGTCTATCCCCATCACGGGGCCGCGCTGATCGAGGCCATCGAAACTCGCCAGATCAAAGGCGTGGACAAGACCTACTTGGTGCTGAAGGTCGCCCAGGGCGACCTGACGGTGCGTGTGCCAGCGGACAATGCGGAGTTCGTCGGCGTGCGTGATGTGGTCGGTCAGGACGGGCTCGACCGGGTCTTCGAGGTACTGCGTGCGCCGTACGCCGAGGAGCCCACGAACTGGTCGCGCCGTTACAAGGCAAATCTGGAGAAGCTCGCCTCCGGCGATGTCATCAAGGTCGCGGAAGTCGTGCGTGACCTGTGGCGTCGGGAGCGTGAGCGCGGACTGTCCGCGGGTGAGAAGCGCATGCTCGCCAAGGCTCGCCAGATCCTGGTGAGCGAGCTCGCTCTCGCGGAGAACACGAACGAGGACAAGGCCGAGGCCCTGCTCGACGAGGTTCTCGCGTCCTGATACGCGTTGCCGTCACGCTGTAGTCGAAGCGCGGCGTAGGTGAAGCGCAGCATGAATAAATGCCGTGGTGCCCGATGACCCCTGATGGTGTCGCCGGGCGCCGCGGCATGTTGCGTACCTGTGCACAGGAACGATCCCGGTACTTGGCGTGCCGGGCCCGGGCAGCTGGCTCGACCGGTGTCACGGAAGGGTCCGGTCAAGGCGTCGCGCCCGGCACGATGTGGCCATACCCACCCTCCCCGAGCGTACAAACCTGAACGGAACCGATGTCTGACGAAACGCCTCCCGTGGCCGTCGGCGCCCGCACCGCGGCCGTGATTCCGGCCGCCGGACGGGGCGTGCGCCTCGGCCCCGGCGCCCCCAAAGCGCTCCGCGCGCTCAGTGGCATCCCGATGCTGGTGCACGCCGTCCGCGCCATGGCGGCCTCCCGCTCGGTCTCCCTCGTGGTGGTCGTCGCACCGCCCGACGGCGCCGCCGAGGTGAAGAGCCTGCTCGCCGACCACTCCCTGCCCGAGCGCACCGACTTCGTCGTCGTGCCCGGCGGTGAGTCGCGTCAGGAGTCCGTGAAGCTCGGGCTCGACGCGCTGCCCGACACCATCGACATCGTGCTCGTGCACGACGCCGCCCGGCCGCTGGTGCCGGTCGACACCGTCGACGCGGTCATCGAGGCCGTACGGGACGGAGCCCCGGCCGTCGTCCCCGCGCTGCCGCTCGCCGACACGGTCAAGGAAGTCGTGCCGAGCACCGACGGCTCGCCCGAGCCCGTCGTCGCGACGCCCTCGCGGGCCCGGCTGCGCGCCGTCCAGACGCCGCAGGGCTTCGACCACGACACGCTCGTACGGGCCCACGAGACCGTCACCGACGACGTCACCGACGACGCGAGCATGGTCGAGAAGCTGGGCCTCCAGGTCGTGCTCGTGCCCGGGCACGAAGAGGCCTTCAAGGTGACCCGGCCGCTCGATCTCGTGCTCGCCGAGGCCGTACTCGCCCGCAGGAGGGCCAACGATGGGTTCTGACCGCATGGTGCTTCCGCAGGTCGGGATCGGGACCGACATCCACGCCTTCGAGGACGGGCGCGAGATGTGGTGCGCAGGGCTGAAGTGGGAGGCGCCCGAGTACGAGGGCCCCGGGCTCGCCGGGCACTCGGACGCCGACGTCGTCGCGCACGCCGCCTGCAACGCGCTGTTCTCCGCGGCCGGCCTCGGCGACCTCGGGCAGCACTTCGGGACCGGGCGGCCCGAGTGGTCCGGGGCGAGCGGACTGACACTGCTCGCCGAGGCCGCGCGGATCGTGCGCGACGCCGGGTTCGTGATCGGGAACGTGGCCGTGCAGGTCGTCGGCCCCCGGCCCAAGATCGGCAAGCGGCGCGACGAGGCGCAGAAGGTGCTCTCCGAGGCCGCCGGGGCGCCGGTGTCGGTGTCGGGGGCCACGACCGACGGGCTCGGGTTCCCCGGGCGCGACGAGGGCCTGATGGCGATCGCGACCGCGCTGGTGGTGCGGTCGGAGGCCTGACCTCGGACGACCCTGGGTTCCTGCACCGACCTCCCGGCTTATTGCGCATGTATTGCAGTTAGCATGGGCGGGCAAGTGCGGGGGTGCCCGGTTCCGTCGTGGTGAAGGCAGTGTCAGGTGATGGTCGGTGAGGTCGGTGCGTACGAGATCCGCGTGGCCGGGGACGGCGACGTGGACGGAGCCCGCGCCGTCATGCTGGACACCGTCTACCGCGACCTGAGGTCCGGGTACGTGCCGCGCTGGCACGCCGACATCATCGACCCCGCCGCGCACTACCTGCGCCCCGAGCGCTGCACCCTGCTCGTCGCCGTGCACCGGGCGAGCGGCGAGATCGTCGCGACGGGCGGCGTGCGCGACCGCGCGCCCGCCTCCCCGCCCAACCCGCGATGGGTCGCCGACCGCTTCCCCTCCGGCAGCACCGCCCAGCTGTGCCGGATCTACGTACGCCCCGAGCACCGCAGGCACGGGCTCGCGCGGGCGCTCGTACGGGAGTTGACCGACTTCGTGGCCCGCACCGGCGGGTACGAGACGCTCTATCTGCACACCGATCCGGGCGTCACCGGGGCCGAGCCGTTCTGGCGGTCGCTCGCCCACGAGGTCTGCGACGAGCGGGAGCTGCCCGGCGGCGGACAGGGCATCGTGCACTTCGAACTGCCGCTGCCCGCACCGGTTTCCGCGCCCGCCGCCTGATGCGCCGCCGCGGCTTCCTCCTGGCGGCGGCCGGGATCGGGCTCACCAGTGCGTGCGGCTCGTTCACCGGGACCTCGGGCGGCGGCCGGATCGCCGTCGACCTCGCCTTCGCGCCCACCCAGGGGCTCTCCCCGTACGGCGACGACGGGCTGCTGCTCAGCCGCCTCGCCGTCGTCGACGGGCTCACCCGCATGGACACCGACGGCGTGATCCATCCGGCGCTGGCCGCGCAGTGGACCCGTACGAACGCCACCACCTGGGAGTTCACGCTGCGCCGCGCGCGGTTCCAGGACGGCTCGGACGTCACCGCCGGCGCCGTCGTCGACGCGCTGCGGCGGGCCGGGCGGGCGAAGGTGACGCCGCGGGTGCTCAGCGACGTGAAGCTCGACGCCGAGGCGGCCGGGGAGCGGACGGTGCGGATCACGACCGGGGCCGCCGACCCGCTGCTGCCCGCGCGGCTCGCGAACCCGTCCCTCGCCGTCTTCTCCCCGAAGGCGTACGGGAAGGACGGCGCCGTCGATCCGGTGGGCACCGCCACCGGACCCTTCGCGCTCACGCGGCTGAACGGGGCCGTGTCCGCGACGCTCGACCGGTTCGACGGGCACTGGCGCGGGCGGGCCGCCGCGCGCGGCGTCGACGTGACGTTCGTCGCCGACAACAACGCCCGTGCCAACGCGTTGCGTTCGGGCCAGATCGGCCTCGCCGAGTTCGTGCCCGCCGCCCAGGCGCTCGTCCTCGGGGACAGGGCCCGCAAGGTCGCCACCGTACGGACGACGACGCTGTACCTGAACACCGGGCGCGGGCCGCTCGCGGACGCCGGGCTGCGGGCCGCCGTGCGCGAGGGCATCGACACCAGCGCGCTCGCGCGCAGCGTGTACGAGGGGTACGCGGAGCGGGGGCGCGGACTGCTCGGGCCCGGGTTCGCCTGGGCCGGCGGAGCTCAACTACCGGTGCGGGGACGGGCGTTGGCCGTGAAGCCGCGCGGGCAGCGGGTGACGCTGGCCACCTACAGCAACCGCGCCGAGCTGCCCGAGGTCGCCGCCGCGCTCCAACAGCAGCTGGAGCGGGCGGGGTTCAGGGTACGGCTCGTCGTCAAGGACTACGCGCGGCTCGAATCCGGGGCGCTGGAAGGGGAGTTCGACGCCTTTCTGATGTCACGGTCCACCGCGCTCGACACCGGCGACCCCGTCTCCTACCTCGCCTCCGACTTCACCAGCGGCGGCAGCTTCAACATCGCGCAGCTCGCCGACCCGGACGTGGACGCCGCCGTGCGCGACGCCGCCGGACGCGAAGGGCGCGCACGGCAGCGGGCCGTGCTCGCCGCAGAGGCCGCGATCCTGCGCACCGACGCCGCCGTCCCGATCGTCCACGAAGAGCACCTCCAGGGCGTCGGCGCCGGGGTGCGCGGGGTCGTCCTCGACCCCTACGAGCGACAGTTCGTCGGTCTGGAGACACGCGGCTCATGAAGGTGGCAGGCGGGCGGATACTCGCGGCCGGCGGACTGCTCGCCGGAACGGCGCTGCTGCCGTGGCTGACCCGCACCGACCCGGCGCTCACCGTGCTGCACGCGCGGTACGGCGACGCGCCCACGACACCGTCGCAGCTCGCCGAGGTGCGGGCCCAACTCGGCCTGGGCGACGGGCCTTTCACCTTCTTCGGACAGTGGGTACGGGGTGTCGCGCACGGCGATCTCGGCGCGTCCTGGGTGACGGGCGCCGACGTCGGCCCTGACGTCGCGGCCGCGTTCGGGGTGTCCGTGTCCCTCATGGCGTACGCGATGGTCGTCGCGGTGGTCGTCGGGGTCGCCTTGTGCGTGCCCTCGTTGCGGCGGGCGCGGGCCGAACCCGTGGCCGGGGTCGGCGCCGGGGTGCTCGCCGCGCTGCCCGAGTTCCTGCTCGCCTCGGTGCTCGCCACCGTGTTCGCGGTACGGGTCGGCTGGTTCCCCGCGCAGGGCTGGGCCTCGCCCGCCTCCGCGGTGCTGCCCGCGCTCGCCCTCGGCATCCCCGCCGGCGCCGTCCTCGGGCGGCTCGGCCAGGACGCGCTGCCCGCCGCCTTCGCCGAACCCTGGGTGCGGACCTGGCGGGCCAACGGGATGCCGCGCTCGCGCATCGCCCGGCACGCGGCCCGGCGCGCCCTCCCCGCGGTGCTGCCGCAGGCGGGCCTCACGGTGGTCGGGCTCACCGGTGCCGCGGCGGCCGTCGAGGCGGTGTTCGCGATCCCGGGGCTCGGCGGGACGGCGGTCGCGGCCGCGCTCGATCTCGACCTGCCGCTGTTGCAGGGCTGTCTGCTGGTGCTGCTCGCGCTGGGCGTCTGCGCCGCCGTGGCCGTCGGTCTCGTACGGCGATGGCTCCTCGGTCCCGCGCTCAAGGCCGGGGCGCTGCCGGGGCTCGCGCCGGTGCGGGCCGGCGGGCCCGGGCGGCTGTACGCGGCCGGGGCCATCGCCGTACTGCTCGTGGCCGTCGCGGCGTGGGGCCTCACCCGCGATCCGCTCTCCGTCGACCTCGGGGCCCGGCTCGCCGCGCCGTCCTGGGCGCATCCGTTCGGCACGGACGCGCTCGGGCGCGACGTGCTGGCGCGGCTCGGGCACGGGGCGCTGCGCACGCTCGCCGTCGCCGCCGCGGTCTGCGCCGCGTGCTTCGTCGTCGGGGTCGCGCTCGGGCTCACCCGCTGGGCGACCGGCGTCACCGAGGTCGCCAACGCCATGCCCGCGATCCTGGCCGGGCTCCTGGTCACGGGGCTCTTCGGCGCGGGGACGACGGGGGCTGCCGTCGCCGTCGCGGCGGTGGGGTGGGCGCCGCTCGCCGCGCACACCGCGGCGCTGGCCGAGGCGGAACGGGGTTCGGGGCACGTGGAGGCGGCCGTCGTGTACGGGGCCTCGCGGTGGCATGTGCTGCGGTTCCACGTGCTGGGCGGGGTGCTGCCCGCTGTCGCGCGGCACGCGGCGCTGCGGCTCGCGCCGACGACCCTGGCGCTGGCCTCGCTGAGCTTTCTGGGGCTCGGGACGCAGCCGCCCGCTGCCGAGTGGGGGCGGTTGCTGATGGAGAACCTGCCGTATGCGGAGCGGGCGCCTTGGGCTGTGCTGGTTCCTGCGGGGGCGTTGGCGGGGGTGGGGGCGGTGGTCGTCCTTGCCGGGGCCGGGAGGTGGCGGCGGCGATGAGCGACCGTCACGGGGCTCCGCCCCGGGCCCTGCTCCTCAATCGCCGGAGGGGCTTGATTGTGCGGAGGCGGCGATGAGGGGGTGTCGTCGCGGGGCTCCGCCCCGGGCCCTGCTCATCAAACGCCGGAGGGGCTGGATGGGGCGTAGGGGCTTGGTCAGTGAGTTGCCCTCTTATCTTCGGCTGCTCGCCGGGACCCAGTTGGCGTTCAATCTCGGGTTCTATGCCGTGCTGCCCTATCTCGCCGCTCATCTCAGCGACAGCATCGGGCTCGCCGGGTGGGCCGTCGGTCTTGTGCTGGGGCTGCGGACCTTCAGTCAGCAGGGGCTGTTCGTCGTCGGCGGGGCGCTGACCGACCGGTTCGGGCCGCGGCCCGTCGTGCTCGCCGGGTGCGCGCTGCGGATCGCCGGGTTCGTGTGGCTGGCGTTCGCCGGGAGCACTGCCGGTGTCGTCGGGGCCGTCGTGCTGGTGGGGTTCGCCGCCGCCCTGTTCTCGCCGGCCGTCGAGTCGGAGACCGCCCGCGAGGCCGTGCGGCACGAGCGGGAGACAGGGGTGCCGCGCGCCCAGGTGCTCGGCGTGTTCTCGGCGGCCGGGCAGGCGGGCGCGTTCCTCGGGCCGCTGCTCGGCACGGCACTGCTGTGGGCCGGGTTCCGGGCCGCGTGCCTGGCCGGGGCGCTGGTCTTCGCCGGCGTCCTGGCGGGGCACGCCCGGCTGATGCCGCGCCGGGCGCCGGTACGGGAACGGGCGCGGAGCGCGGGCGCGCTGCGGGGCGTGTTCGCGCGGCCCCGGTTCCTCGCGCTCTGTCTCGCGTACAGCGGCTACCTGATCGCGTACAACCAGCTGTACCTGGCGCTGCCGGTCGAGATCGACCGGACCACCGGGTCGCAGGACGCGGTCGGCGTCCTGTTCGCGCTCTCCTCGCTGCTGGTCGTCGGCGCGCAGCTGCCGGTCAGCCGCTGGGCGGCGGCCCGGCTCGCGCCGCGCACGGCGCTCACGGCGGGGCTGCTCCTGGTGGCGGCGGGGTTCGCGGTGGTCGCGGCGAGCGCCCCGTACGTTCCGGACGGCACGGTCCACGCGCTGCTGCCCGCGGCCGGTCTGGTCGTGCTGCTCACGTTCGGCCAGATGCTGCTCGTGCCCGCCGCGCGCGGCCTCGTCCCCGACCTCGTCGACGAACGGCACCTCGGCCTCGCCACCGGCGCGCTCTCCTCGGTGTCCGGGCTCGCCGTGCTCGGCGGGAGCGCTGCCACGGGAGCGCTGCTCGGGCTGCCCGCGCCCGTGCTGTGGGCGGCGCTCGCGGCGGTGCCGCTGGGGGCGGCGGGGCTGGCGCGCTGTACGGCACCCGTGCGAAGCGGAAGCCGAAATGCGGGCGCGGACCGATGCGGTCCCGCAGGATCGGGTACGCGTCCCCCATCCCTGTCAGCCGAGAATTCCCTGTCCTCCGAGAAGGAGTGAGCCATGTCCGCCCAGCTGTCCGACGAACTCAAGGCGCTGCTCGACACCACCGTCTTCATCGCGGTCGCCACCATCCAGCCCGACGGGAGCCCCCAGGTCTCCCCGGTCTGGGTCAAGCGGGACGGCGAGGACGTCCTGTTCTCCACGACCGTGGGCCGCCAGAAGGAGAAGAACCTCAGCCGCGACCCCCGCGTCACCGTCCTCGTCCAGCCCGCCGACAACCCGTACTCCTACGCCGAGATCCGCGGCACCGCCGAGATCACGACCGAGGGCGGCCAGGAACTCATCGACGAACTGTCCGTGAAGTACACCGGCAAGAAGTACGCGGACTTCAACCCCGCGTCGGGCCAGGACGCGGAGCGGGTCGTCGTACGGGTGAAGGCCCGCAAGGTCGTCGGACGGATCTGAGCGGCATCGGCCCATGGCACTCCTCCGGGGCCACTACCCTGGAGGGGTGACTATTCGCCTGTACGACACCAGCGCCCGGCAGATTCGTGACTTCGAGCCCCTCACGCCGGGCTGCGTCTCGATCTACCTGTGTGGCGCTACCGTCCAGGCGGCCCCGCACATCGGGCACATCCGGTCGGGGCTGAACTTCGACATCATGCGCCGCTGGTTCACGTACCGCGGCTACGACGTGACGTTCGTCCGGAACGTGACGGACATCGACGACAAGATCATCAAGAAGGCGGCCGAGCAGAACCGCCCCTGGTGGTCGATCGGGTACGAGAACGAGCGGGCGTTCAACGACGCCTACAGCGCGCTCGGTTGCCTGCCCCCGACCTACGAGCCGCGCGCCACCGGCCACGTCACCGAGATGGTCGAGATGATGCGCGGCCTCATCGAGCGCGGGCACGCCTACGAGGCCGACGGGAACGTGTACTTCGACGTCCGCTCGTTCCCCGGCTACCTGGAGCTGTCCAACCAGGACATCGACGACCTGCGCCAGCCCAGCGAGGAAGGCATCACCGGCAAGCGCGACCCGCGCGACTTCGCCATGTGGAAGGCCACCAAGCCGGGCGAGCCCAGCTGGGAGACCCCGTGGGGACGCGGCCGCCCCGGCTGGCACCTGGAGTGCTCGGCGATGGCCCACAAGTACCTGGGCTCCGCGTTCGACATCCACGGCGGCGGCCTCGACCTCGTCTTCCCGCACCACGAGAACGAGATCGCGCAGGCCAAGGCGTACGGCGACGACTTCGCCTCGTACTGGGTGCACAACTACTGGGTCACCATGGCCGGCGAGAAGATGTCGAAGTCGCTGGGCAACAGCGTCCTCGTCAGCGAGATGGTCAAGCACTGGCGGCCCATCGTGCTCCGCTACTACCTCGGCACCCCGCACTACCGCTCCACCATCGAGTACAGCGAGGCCGCGCTGCGCGAGGCCGAGTCCGCGTTCGCGCGGATCGAAGGCTTCGTGCAGCGGGTCACCGAGCTGGCCGGCGGCACCGTCGCCCCGGCCGACGAGGTGCCCCCGGCGTTCGCCGAGGCCATGGACGACGACCTCGGCGTCCCGCAGGCCCTCGCGATCGTGCACACCGCCGTCCGGCAGGGGAACTCCGCCCTCGCCGCCGACGACAAGGAAGCCGCCGTCGCCCGCCTCGCCGAGGTGCGCGCCATGCTCGGCGTCCTCGGCCTCGACCCGCTCGACCCGCAGTGGGCCGGCACCGCCGACACCGGCACCGAGGACCTGCACGGCGTCGTCGACAGCCTCGTACGGCTCGTGCTCGACCAGCGCGAATCGGCCCGCGCCCGCAAGGACTGGGCCACCGCCGACGCCATCCGCGACCAGCTCGGCCAGTCCGGGCTCGTCATCGAGGACAGCCCGAGCGGCCCGCGCTGGACCCTCGGTCCGCGCTGACACCTCGGTAAATGTGCCGCCCGGCTCTCCGGGCGGCACACTTCATAGACGTACACACATTCACGTAAGAGACAGGTAGGTCATGGCCGCCAACAACAACCGCCGCATGTCCGGCAAGAAGGGCGCGCAGGTCGGCAGTGGCGGCCAGCGGCGCAAGGGTCTCGAAGGGCGCGGTCCGACGCCGCCCGCCGAGATGCGCAAGAAGCACAAGAAGAACCGCATCGCCAACGCCCAGGCCAAGCGCGCCCAGGGCCGCCCGACCAGCCGCACCGGCGGCCCGCGCGGCAAGTCCACCTCCGAGATGGTCGTCGGCCGCAACCCGGTCGTCGAGGCGCTGCGCGAGGGCGTGCCCGCCACGACCCTGTACGTGCAGCAGTTCATCGACAACGACGAGCGGGTCCGCGAGGCGCTCCAGCTCGCCGGCGAGCGCGGCGGCGTCCACCTCATGGAGGCCCCCCGCCCCGAGCTCGACCGGATGACCAACGGCCTCAACCACCAGGGCCTCGTCCTCCAGGTCCCGCCGTACGAGTACGCGTTCCCGGAGGACCTCGCCGCCGCCGCGTACGACGCCGGTGAGGACCCGCTGATCGTCGCCCTCGACGGCGTCACCGACCCGCGCAACCTGGGCGCCGTCGTGCGGTCCGTGAGCGCCTTCGGCGGCCACGGCGTCGTCGTGCCCGAGCGGCGCGCGGCCGGCATGACCGCCGGTGCCTGGAAGACGTCCGCGGGCGCCGCCGCCCGTACGCCCGTCGCCCGCGCCACGAACCTGACGCGCGCCCTGGAGCAGTACAAGAAGGCGGGCATCGCTATCGTCGGCCTCGCCGCCGACGGCGAGCACAAGGTCGGTGACCTGGAAGCCCTCGAAGGCCCCGTCGTCATCGTCGTCGGCAGCGAGGGCAAGGGCCTGTCCCGCCTCGTCGGCGAGACCTGCGACTTCCGCGTCCGCATCCCGATGCCGGGCGGCACCGAGTCCCTGAACGCCGGTGTCGCCGCCGGTGTCGTCCTCTACGAGGCGGCCCGCCGCCGCGCCTGACCCGGCCGGAACGAAACCCTGCCCTGTACGGCAAGTGCCGTACAGGGCAGGCCTGTACGGCCCCACCGGCGTTGACGCGTCTCGGACAGATCGGCACAGTCAAGGCAGTGTCCTAAACACACATCACTCGGTTAGATGAGTGTGGACACCAGAACGCCCCGCACACCCTCGGGGGACCGCTCGTCGGGCTTCGACGACGTGCCCGCGCTGAGCATGGTGAAGGTTCCGTGCGACCCGGCGCAGGTCATCGTCAACCACGCGAGTTTCCGCGTGCAGCTCCCCAGGGTGCAGCAGACGCAACTCCCGCGCATCGCACGGCACATGAGCGCCCTGGGCGTTCCCGGAGCCGACGCGGCGACCACCCGTATCCCCGTCATCACCGCGGCCGGCACGCCTGGCGCCCGGCGCCGGCCCGTCGTCATGAGCGGCGGCGGCGACCTCGCCGCCAGCGGCCTCCTCCAGAGCGCGCGCCGCGCCGGAGACCTGGACGACGGCGGTGCCACGCAGGTCATCCCGCGGATCGACCTCGACCGCGACCTCGCCGACGGCGACCTCTACGCAGGGGAGCCCACGGAGGAGACGCCCGTCGTCATCGACCCGCGCCAGGGCGGCGACGGCACCCGGATCCTGCCCCAGATGCGGCAGTCCGGCAGCGCCTTCGAGGAGAGCGGAGAGCTCGCCCAAGTCCCGTACGAGGACGCCGAGTTCGACGAGGAGGAGAGCGAGGGGCAGAGCACCGCCGCACGGCGCTACGGACCCGTCCGGCACGCCTACTACCCCGGCCGCCGGATGAACCTCGGCGTCGTCCTCCTCCCGCTGCGCGTCTTCCTCGGCTTCATCTCCATCTACGCCGGCATGGGCAAGCTCTGCGACCCCGTCTACTTCGACGGCGGCGAGCGCGGCTCCATGGTCAAGTGGCTGAATTCGCTGCACCCTTGGGCCCTCGCCGAGCCGATGCGCGACTGGGCGCTCCAGCACCCGGTCGGCGCCGGCCTCGCCATCGCCTTCCTCCAGGTCATCGTCGGCGTCCTCACCGTCCTCGGCCTCTGGCAGCGGGTCGCCGCCGTCGTCGGCGCGCTGCTCTCGGCCGCACTGCTGCTCACCGTCAGCTGGAAGACCGTCCCCGCCTACGACGCGCCGGACATCATCTACCTCGCCGCCTGGTCGCCGCTGATCATCGCCGGCGCCCCCGTCTACTCGATCGACGGACGCCTCGCGAGCGGCGCCTGGCGGCGGCTCGGACCCCGCGCCGCACTGTGGGAGCTGCGCCGCTACGTCCTGCGTCGCGGCACCGTCGTCGCCACCCTCGTCATCGGCGGCACGCTGCTCATCGGCTCCCTGCTCGGCGGCGCCGTCCGCGACGCCGACCGGGTCACCGCCCCCGGTCCCGGCGACGCCCCGCGCAACGAACTGCCCGGCTCGCCGCTCCCCTCGGAGCCCGGCCGCAAGCAGCACCGCGCGCCGAAGAGCCCCTCGGCCTCGAACTCGCCGACGCAGGGCACCACCGCCAGCCCGTCCGGCGCGCCGAGCACCGCACCGGAGGCCGGCGCCACCAGCGGCACCAGCACGACGACGCCGACGCAGGGCTCCACCGCGGGCCAGGCACCGCCGCGGCAGACGACCCCGCAGCAGCCGCCGACCAGCACCACCAGCGGACCGACGTCCGGGGGCACGACGTCCGGCGGCACCACCTCCGGCGGTACGTCGGACGGTGGGACGACGTCCGGCGGAGGCGGCTCCAACGACGGAGGCGGCAAGCTCGTGGGCGGCCTCCTCGGCTGATCCCTCTCCGCCCGTACGTCGATGGGGCCCCGCACCAGTCAGGTGCGGGGCCCCATCGACGTAACGGAAGAAGCGCGTCGGCGGCTCAACGAGCCGGCGTGGCAAGCTCCTTCGCGGCCTCCGTGAGGTCCTTCGCCGTGTCGATCGCCCGCCAGTACGCGCCCTGCGGGATCGGGAAGCCGGCCAGACGCTTGGCCCGGGCCAGGCGCGGGAACGTGGTGCGCTCGTGGTCGCCGGTGTCCGGGAGCAGCGAGGCGAACTCGGGGGAGAAGACGTAGACGCCCGCGTTGATCAGATACGGCGACGGCGGGGCCTCGATGAAGTCCGTGATGTGCCCGAACTCGTTCGTCTCGACGGCGCCCCACGGGATGCGCGGCCGGGCGAGGGCCAGCGTCGCGGTCGCCTCGCGCTCCGCGTGGAAATCGGCCATCTCCTGGAGCGAGAACCGCGTCCAGATGTCACCGTTCGTCGCGTACCAGGGGCGGTCCTGGTACGGCAGGTGCGCCGCCGCGAACTTCAGGCCGCCGCCACGGCCCAGCGGCTCCTTCTCGACGACCGTCGTGACCCGCAGCGGCAGATCGGCGGACTCCAGCCACTCCTGGAGCACCTCGGCGAGATGGCCGCAGGAGACGACGGCGTCGGTGACGCCCGCCTCGGCGAGCCAGGTCAGCTGATGGCCGATGATCGGCGTCCCCGTACCGGGGATCTCCACCATCGGCTTCGGCCGGTCGTCGGTGTAGGGGCGCAGCCGCGAACCCTGGCCGCCCGCCAGGACCACGGCCTGGGTGGGACGGTGCTCGGGGCGCGGATACGCGTGCGGGCCGTGCGCGGCCGGTTCAGCGGTCGTCATGACCGGAACTGTAACCGCGCACGGCTCGCCAGGCCCTAGGGGTCCGGATGCCGGTGGGATCAGCCGCGGAAGCCGGCCACCCCCGACGCGAAGGAGGTGTCGCAGACCGGGCGGGCGTACGACTGCGCGCGGGCCGGTCCGTAGGCCTGCACGGCCGCGCGGCCCAGGGCCTTCGCGATCGACATGCAGTGCTTGGCGAGAGAGGGGCGCCGGTCGACCTCCTGCTGAAGGTGGGTGAGCGCGATGCCGGGGTCCTTCTCCTGGAGCTCCAGGAGAAGACGGTCGCGCAACACGTCCTGAGGGGCGCGCGACTTGGCGCGCGCGGAGACGTCCTGTGAGGAAGCCGTGAGGATGGAGTCGGAGGAGCCCCCCGACCAGTTGACTCGGGTGACCGCGAGGGTCCCGGAGAGCACCAGCATCACCGGCAGGACGAAGGCGAGCGTGCGGGCGGCGCGGCGGGCGGGTCCCCGGCCCGGGGCCCGGCGCGACTTCTGGGTGTAGGTAGCGGAGTGCGTCACGCGAGTGAGCGTAGCGGTCGGTGATGATTTGGCGACATTTAGTCACTCTGATGAGGGACTATCAACTACGTTTTGATGCTCGCGTGTTGACGTTGATGGTTGAAATGCCTGAACTGTCTCAATTGCCGGGGTATTTGTCGACAACGTCAGGCACGCGCAGAACGGGCCCCGCACCGAAGTGCGGGGCCCGTCAGGCGATCTACCGGTGACCGGGTCCCGGGGACCTCGGCCGCGTCAGTCGTGCCAGTCGCGTCAGTCGGAGAGGCGCTCGCCCGTGGAGGTCGCGAACACGTGGGTCTCGCCCGGACGCGGCACGACGTGCAGCTGGGCGCCCTTCTCCGGGATCTGGCGGCCGTTCACACGGACGACCAGGTCCTTGGCCTCGCCACCGACCTGGGCGGTGCCGTAGACGAAGCCGTCGGCGCCGAGCTCCTCGACCACGTTCACGGAGACCGCGAGGCCCGCCGGGGCGTCGCTGGCGTCCTTGGTGAGGGTCTTCGCGGCCTCGCCGCCACCCAGCTCGACGATGTCGAAGTGCTCCGGACGGACACCGACCGTCACCGTGGTGTCGCCCTTGTCCGAGGCGGCCTTGAGGGCCTCACGGTTCACCGGGACGACCGAGTTGCCGAACTTCACGCCACCGTCGGTGATCGGGACCTCGACCAGGTTCATGGCCGGGGAGCCGATGAAGCCGGCGACGAAGAGGTTCGCGGGGCGGTCGTACATGTTGCGCGGCGAGTCGACCTGCTGGAGCAGACCGTCCTTCAGCACGGCCACCCGGTCACCCATGGTCATGGCCTCGACCTGGTCGTGCGTGACGTACACGGTCGTGATGCCGAGACGGCGCTGGAGCGAGGCGATCTGCGTACGGGTGCTGACACGGAGCTTGGCGTCGAGGTTCGACAGCGGCTCGTCCATGAGGAACACCTGCGGCTCACGCACGATGGCGCGACCCATGGCGACACGCTGGCGCTGACCACCGGAGAGCGCCTTCGGCTTGCGGTCCAGGTACTCGGTGAGGTCGAGGATCTTCGCGGCCTCTTCGACCTTCTGCCGGATCTCCGCCTTGTTCACGCCGGCGATCTTGAGCGCGAAGCCCATGTTGTCGGCGACGGACATGTGCGGGTAGAGCGCGTAGTTCTGGAACACCATGGCGATGTCCCGGTCCTTCGGCGGCAGGTGCGTGACGTCGCGGTCACCGATGCGGATCGCACCGCCGTTGACGTCCTCGAGACCCGCGAGCATGCGCAGGGAGGTCGACTTTCCGCAGCCGGAGGGACCGACGAGGACGAGGAACTCGCCGTCCTCGATCTCGATGTCCAGGCCGTCGACCGCGGGCTTGGTGGAACCCGGGTAGACGCGGGTCGCCTTGTCGAACGTGACAGAAGCCATGGCTGTGAAGCCCCCTTCACCGGCAGGAACGTGCCGGACGATCCGTTGTAAAGGTGGTGAACCCCGCCGGGCGTCCCGGAGAGGTGTAGTCCACGCGGGTGAACTGATCGGACGGTACCTGGGGGGTGGGGGGTCTGTCAGTAGGTCGGCGGGTGTGAGATTCGCCGAAATTTTCGAGCTGGGCAGAGCAACGCTCTTTTGACCTGCGCCTTGCGGCTTCCTGCTTCACCGCCCGCCGCCGACGGACGACGGGCTACCCCGCCGCACCGCACGGTCTCACACAGGCTCCACAGGCATTCCGGCCGACGGCCCGTCGGTCCGTACTACGTCATCACCTCGTCCTACGCGGCTGCCGCCAGCTCCTCCGGCGCCAGCTCCGACGCCCGCAGCACCGAAGGCACCGCCTGCCCCGGTGGCAGCGCCGACGCCACCAGCCAGTACAGCCGCATCCCCTCGTCCCGCAGATTCACCGCCGCGTTCACATCCCGATCATGGGCCGCGCCGCACTCGGCACACACCCACTCCCGCACCGACACATCCAGCTTCGGCCCCTTCGCATGACAGCCCGAACACCGCCGCGTCGACGGGAAGAACCGGTCCACGACCACCAGCGTCCGCCCGTACCACTCGCACTTGTACGTCAACTGCCGCAGCAGCTCACCCCAAGACGCGTCCCGGATCGAATCGTTGAGCCGCGCCTTGCGCCGTCGCCCCTTCCCCTTCGCCGGGGCCAGCAGGGTCACGATCGACAGATCCTCCACCACGAGCACTTGGTTCTCGCGCACGAGGCGGGTCGTCAACTGATCGAGCATGTCTTTGCGTACGTCACTGATCAGCGCGTACAGCCGGGCGATCTTGTGCCGTACCTTCTCCCGGTTCCGCGAACCGTGCTTCTTGCGATGCAACTCCCTTTGTAAACGAGCCAGTTGATCCGCGTAACGCCGCATCAACCTCGGAGGATCCACCTTTGTGCCGTCATCCAACGTCACCAGCGACGCCAGCCCCAGATCCACCCCCACGGCCCGAGGCTCACGCGACCCCGCCACGAACGCCTCCGGCAACGGTGCGACCGCCTCCTCCACCAGGAACGCCACAAAAAACCGCCCCGCCCGGTCCCGCGACACCGTCAACCGCAACGGCACCACCCCCGCAGGCAGCGGCCGCGACCACCGCACATCCAACGGCTCACTTTGCAACGCCAGCTTCACGGCCCCCGTACCCGGCCGCCCCGCATCCTCCCGCCAGCTGAACCCCGTCCGCGCATACGTCGCACCATCACGAGCCCGCCCTTTCTTCTTCGGCTTCGGATACTTCGCCGACCCCCGGAAGAACGCCTGAAACGCCGCCTGCAAATGCCGCAACGGCTGCTGCAACACAGTCGACGACACCTCGCCCAGCCACGCTGTCCCCTCCGCACGACGCCACCCCGTCAACGCCCGGCACGTCTCCGCGAACCCCACCGACACCCGATGCTCACGCCACGCCTTCTTCCGCAGCGCAAGACCCTCGTTGTAGACCCAGCGACACGCACCGAACGTCCTCACCAGCTGCTCGGCCTGCGCGTCGGTCGGATAACAGCGGTAGCGATAGACCCGCTCTCGGACACCGGACTCCTTGGCGCGCCGCGTGGCCGCCCTGCGGCCGCTCGGCCTGCTGCTGTCGGCGATCCCCAGCACCTCACGCTTCACACGCCTGGCCTCCGCGCCCGTCACCGACCGCGGCTTCTCCTTCTCCGCCGGAACATCCCCCATGAGCCCTGCCCCCTCGCTCCCGCAGTCCGATAGTCGGAACAGCGCGTCCGTACGATCAACGAACGGGTGGGCGGGAGGTCACGCCCGTGACTCCGGCGCCGGGGCGTACGAGAACTTCTTGGCCTGCGAGAAGGGGTGCTGTGTAGAGTGAGTGAGCCTTCGCGTACGGCGTTGTGGTGCGCGGTGCCGCCTTAGCTCAATTGGCAGAGCACCAACCTTGTAAGTTGGATGTCGTCGGTTCGATTCCGACAGGCGGCTCTGCAAAAGCCCAGGTCACTCCATGTGGCCTGGGCTTTCTGTTGTTGAGCGGTACACCTCGAGGGGCTCTGGATGACTGGTCGCGCCACCCGCGGGCGGCGCAGACCGCACGTCTGGTGGGCGACCGGCTTGAGGGCGTCCCGCTGCACGTCTCGGTGGTCGCCGGTGACCATGTGCCGTACGTGCCGGAGAAGGATGAGCTTCCGGCCGAGTCGGCGGTCTGCCTCCGGCTCCTCGCCGACGCCAGTGAGGTGAGCAGGAGCGCGGGCCCGGCGCCCGGATCGTCCGGGACGCCATGTGTGCGCCGAAGCGGCGGTGGCTCGGCCCCAGTTACTGCAATGCGGCCCTCGCGGTCATCCGCGACGCGCCCGATCGCCCCGCCTCCGTTCTCGTGGCCAACGACACGCGGCATCTGCCGACCGAACTGCGGTGGACGGGTTTTCCCCTGAGCTGCACGTGTGAAGCGCCGCTCAGGGCAGCTGTCAGTGTTCGGAGCCGGAGTCGTCGGGGCGCAGTCGTGGTGTGGGTCCCGCTGCATGGCGTACCGACTGGCTGCTTCCAGGGAAGGCGGCCGATATTGCTCAACTCCCTTTTTCCGCAAGCGGGTTGGAGCCCACCGGCGCCAATCAAGGGGGGTGGGCCGTCGTCGCGGGGGATGCTTGGGCAGCCGGTGTCCTGACCTTGAGATCTTGGAATCGTCCGCCGGGATCTGGCGGCTGTCTATGCCGCCCTTCGTTGCGATCGGCAACGTGCCGATGTGAGGATGTTGAGCATGGAGGGGACGGGGGCAGCGGTGAGACGTCCGGTGGCATGCGGCGTTCCGTGTTCGACGAGTACGCGGAGAGGGCGGACCGGCCGACGGCCGAGGTCCGGGACAGTATGGGCCGTTCACCGCAGGAGGGCCCTGCCGATCCGCTTGCTGAGGGGCCGTCTCCCGATGAGCCGCCGGTGTTCGTGCCCCTCGGCGAAGAGACGGACGGTGGCGCGCCCAGCATGCTGACTGCCGACTTCAACGGGATCCGTTTCCTTCTCGCCCTCCGCGATGAGCAGACGCCGATCAAGTACGCCCAGGCGCGCGGCGAGTACTTCCGCGTACCGGCGGCCGTGTTGCGCGCGGACCACGACTTGCCTGAAGGAGATGCGGCGTGACCAACGGGGGCGGCGCGAGCGGCAAGGACCTCAAGGCTGAGGGCCTGGAGCTGATCACCCAGGGGCTGACCGAGGCGCTGGCCGAGCTCAAGGAGCTCGGCATGGTCGGTGAGGCCGGCGCCGGGCGTGGCTTTTCGGACGTTGCCCTGTCCGGGCTCGAGTTGGGCGTGGACAACGTCACCGAGACGTTCAAGTCGTTCTGCGAGCGCTGGGAATGGGGCGTGCGCTCGTTGATCAACGAGGGCAATACGTTCGCGCAGGCCGTGGGCCTTTCCGCGGGCACGTACTACGAGACCGACCAGTACGTGGAGGGCACCCTGAAGGTGGCCACCAACTCGCTGATAGGCAATCCGTACGCGAGTGAGGACGAGGTCACCCAGAAGGGCTGGGGCGATATCGCCACCTCCGGCGTGCTCGGCGGCCCGGACTACAGCAAGGAGTCCTGGGACAAGGCGAACGCCAATGTGGAGCAGGGCTGGAAGGACGCCGGGCGAGACATCGTGACCTCACGCACCGGTGCCTTCGGCCTGAATCCGGAGAATCTGCACGGTGCCGCCGGGGTGTCTGACGCCGAGTACGACAAGTGGTTGGACGACACCTTCGGACCTTCCCCCGAGGCCCGTGCCAGGGCGGCCGAGGTGCAGAGCGGGGGCGACGGCGGGTGAGCGTCTTCGGTGACATCAAGGACGGTATCAACGGCGGACTGAAGGCCGGCGGCGATCTGATCGACGCGGGCAAGAAGAAGCTCGGTGAGGGCGTCGACTACGTCAGCGACAAGACCGGCGCCCTCCTGGACGAGGTCGGCTTGGACAAGGCCGGTGACTGGGTCCACAACGCGGGCGACCACGTTGCCGCGGGCCTTGGTGCCACCCCTACCGAACAGGGCCTGGGCCACACCGACGACCCCACCCAGCTGGTGCACGGCAACCCTGGCCACATTCGCGAGAGCGCCAAGCACCTGGCCGACTTCCATGCGGCCTTCGACCGCGTCGGCCAGGGCATGAGGAAGGTGCACGCCTCGGGCTGGACCGGCGAGGGCGGCGACGCCTTCCGCCGCACGTTCGAGATGCACCCCACGAAGTGGCTGCACGCGGCTGATGCCTGCGAGGATGCGGCCAAGGCCCTTGTCGCTTACGCGGAAGCGATCAAGTGGGCGCAGGACAAGGCGCAGGACGCCATCGACCTGTGGAAGAAGGCCGAGCACACCAGCAAGAGCGCGGTCGAGGCGTACAACAAGAAGGTCGACGTCTACAACGCCAAGGTCAAGGCGGACGAGGATCCCGGGCCCAAGCCCGATCCGTTCCACGACCCGGGCGATGCGCAGCGCAAGGAAGCCGAGAACCTCCTCGAGGACGCTCGACGAGGGCGGAACGAGGCGGCGGGCACAGCGGACGCGGCCATCAAGGCCGCCCTGGCGCACGCCCCCGCGGAGCCTCCGCCCTTGGACCAGATCGGCGGGAACCTCGGCGACCTCTACAAAGCAGGCAACATCGAGCGGACCCACCTGCTCGGCGGCGTGGTCAAGGGCACTGCGGGACTGCTCAACTTCGCTCGCGGTCTCAACCCCACCGACCCCTACAACCTGACCCACCCGGCCGCGTACTACCAGAACGTCAGCATGACCCTGTCGGGCCTCGTCTCGACGGGCACCCACCCCGAACGCATCGTCACCGCAGCAGTGGACGGCTTCAAGAACGATCCGTCCGAGTTTTTCGGCCGCCTTCTCCCTGAGCTCGCCGGCACCAAGGGAGCGGGCTTCGCCAAGAGCGGGATGCGGCTTGCGATGCGGGAGGGCGTGGAGGGCGCGGCGTCCGGTGTGGCGTCCAAGGGGCTGCGATACGGGGACGACCTCGGCAAAGCGGGTGCGCACGCGGACGATGCCCTCCAGGGGGCGCCGAAGCTTTCCATGGACGATTTCGACGAGCTCAGAACGGCGCAGAAGCATGCAGTGGCGTCTGGCGAGCTCTATGACGGCGCGCTCACCTTCCCGGATCAGAACGCCGCGATCTCCTATGGAAGAAATGTCTGGAACGACTACGCGGACAGCCTCCCTGAAGGAACAAAGAAGTCTCTCTTCGACTACTCGGACGAAAAGGGTGCACCGAACCCCGCGCACGCCACGTACAAGGAAATGAACGGCTACCTTCGCGGCAATACCGATCTTGGGACTCCAGACGTTCTCCGTAATATCGAGAACACCGACAAGGCGCTGGCAGGGACTCCTGTCCCTCAGGACATCACCGTCGTCCGCGGGACGGGCACGAGTCACATGGGGGCAGAGGCCCCTGATGACCTCATCGGCAGGCAGTTCACCGACGACGGTTACATGTCGACGTCACTCGGTGACAACGGCGCCGTCGGCGGATTCGGCGGCTCCGACGCCATCCTGCACCTTCGGGTCCCCGAGGGGACTCCGGCGATGTGGATGGAGAATGTCAGTAAATTTGGCATGGGTGAACGTGAGCTGCTCCTGGGGCGCGGTACCACCTACCAGGTGACCCGCGCCTTCGAGGAAAACGGCCAGTGGCACGTCTACGGCGAAGTCCTGCCGAGGAACTAGCAGAGGAAGCACTGATGAACTCCGAGCATGAGGCCAAGCCTCGCTTCGTCAAGCGGACCACCAACCCCCGCTTGCATGAGGAGGACCCGGTGCTCGTCGTGTCCGGTGGGCCGCCTCGCTACGGTTTCAAAACCACCGGTCCCGTGCGCTACGTGTCTGTGGCCGACAGTCAGAACGAACCGATCGGTTATCTGTGGTTCAACGACCATGATGAGGCGGCGAGTTGGGTCGCGCTCAAGGCGAAGGGTTCCGACGCCGTCAACCTGGGCGCCGCGTGGAAGAGGCGACTCGGGGCGGGCAAGGCTCGCGGGCTCACGCCGTCTCAAGCTGTGAACGAGCTGATCCAGCAGTGGCCCTCCACCAATAGCACCCATATTGTCCAGGGCTCGCTCGCTGAGGCGCCGAGCCTGGAAGCGCTCAAGGAGCTGGCCGGCCACTCCACCGTCCAGCGTGTCAGGAAGGCGGCGGCCGGTTCGCTCTTCGGCCTGGCCATCGGCGACGCCATGGGTTACCCCACCGAGTTCCTCGACATGGCTCAGATCACCGCGAAGTTCGGTCCCTGGCGCGAGATGGGGCTGCCGCTCTCCGCGGGCGATGTGGTTCGGGTGACCGACGACACGCAGATGATGCTGGCGGTCGGTGAGGCGCTCATGGAGGCGGGCATCGGCGATTCCGGAGCTCGTGGGGTCCGCGGCGCGGACACCGCTGCCGCGTTGACCCCGGTGTCGGTCGAGGCCGCTCTTCGCAAGCACTTCGTCTCGTGGCTGCACGACCCCGACAACAACCGAGCTCCCGGCCAGACCTGCCTCAACGCCTGCGTGGCCTTGGAACGCGGCATCCCCTGGCAGGAGGCCACCGTCATCAACTCCAAGGGCTGCGGCGCCAACATGCGCGTCACCCCGGTTGCCCTGATCCCCGGCCTGAGCCGTGGACAGCGGGCGGGTATCGCCCAGTTGCAGGCCGCGCTCACGCACGGCCACCCCACCGCGCTCGCCGCCAGCGACCTGACGGCCCATGCCACGTGGCTCCTCGCGCACGGCTGCTCGCTCGGCGACCTGATTCCCCAACTGCGCACGTACGCCCAGGAATCCCGCGGTTCCTACTACGGCGACTGGCTCGGGGATCTGGCGGCCAGGGCCGGGGCTTCCGACCCCGCTGCCTACATCGCCTTCGGCTGGGACGAGTGCCTGCGCGCGCTCGACACCGCGGCCTCCGCGCTGCGTACGAAGGACGCCGACCGGGACCCCTCCGCAGCCGTCGGCGCCGGTTGGGTGGCCGAGGAGGCGCTGGCAACGGCCCTGTACTCCTTCCTCGTGGTCGACGGCGATGCCCGCTCGGCAGTCATGCGGGCCTCCCACTCGTCCGGCGACTCGGACTCGATCGCCGCGCTGGCCGGAGCCTTCGCCGGTGCGAAGCACGGCGTCCTGTTCTGGCCTCCGGAGTGGCGGGAGGCCCTGGAGTACGAGGACCGCATCGGCGCGCTCGCCGCAGCGTGGGACACGGTCTGACGGCAGCAGCAGAGAGATGAACTGATGCGGGTACCTGTGCCGGCGGATCCCGCTGAGCGGACCACCGAGTGGTTGCAGGAGGTGTACGGCGGACTTGCCGAGCTGGCTACGCCGCGCCCTGTCTGCGAGACGGGAGCGGCGTGGATGATGTCCTGCCGCACGCTGGCGCAGCCGGGATTCCCCCGTACTCCGATGCTCGCGGCGTCCGTTGTGGTCCCCAAGGTCGGCGGGTACCCCTTCCATCCGGCCCCGAGTGATCCCTTTGCAGATCTGCAAGCGGTGCCACCTCAGCAATCCGCCGAGCGGATCACCGGCCAGGCCCGCAGAATCAATGCCCGTGGCTGCATCGCTGCGGTGCACTCCGGCGTGAACGGCTGTCCGTCCGTCGCGCTGCCCTGGCAGCCGGCCCACGAGGCACCGGGGTGGTGGGCTCGCCTCCGGCACCGTTACTTTGCGGACTTCGAGAACGTGTCCGTGCACGACTGGGACGACGTCGTCCGGGCCGTCGAGGCCCCTGGCCCGGACACCCGTGCGGTGATCTGGGTCCGGCGTGCGGTGGGCGGACACGAGGTCACTGGCAACTTGATCTATGGGCACAACCGCCAGGGGCAGGTCGACTTCGTGGACGGGGTGACCGCCTCGCGCGCGCGACTCGACACACAGTGGGTGCGCGAGGTGGTTCTCGCGCGAGCTCTTCCCGGTGCCGCCCGAGGCGCTCATCGCTGTCAGTGAGGCACGCGAGGCGGCGAGCCAGTGCGGTCGGCGGGCCCGGGTCAGCGGCGGCCTGCCACTCGGTCCGCTGCCTTTGCCAGGCGGGAGGAGTCCGGGGTGTGGGTGGTGAGTTCGCGGCGGTCGGCGGCGTAGTACGTGGCGTACATGCCGTGGACGCCGAGCCAGCGGAAGGGTTCGGGTTCCCACTTGCGGACCTTGTGGTTGACCCAGGGGAGGGTGGTGAGGTCGGTGGGGCCCGATTGGCCGGAGTCCTGTTGGACGAGGTCGCGCAGGGTGCGGGCGGCCAGGTTCGCGGTGGCTACGCCGCTTCCTACGTAGCCGCCTGCCCAGCCGAGGCCGGTTGAGCGGTCGAGGGTGACGGTGGCGCACCAGTCGCGGGGGACGCCGAGGACGCCGGACCAGGCGTGGGCGACGCCGATGCCGGTGAGCTGGGGGAAGAAGCGGGTGAGGATCTCGTAGAGCGAGTCGATGGTCTGTCGGTGGGTGCGGCCGTCGTTGTCGGTGCGGGAGCCGTAGCGGTACGGGACTCCTCGGCCGCCGATCGCGATGCGGTCGTCGGCGGTGCGCTGCGCGTACATGTAGGCGTGGGCCATGTCGCCGAGCGTCTCGCGGCCTTCCCAGCCGATGGATTCCCAGATCTCCGCCGGTAGTGGTTCGGTGGCGATCATGGAGGAGTTCATGGGGAGCCAGGTGCGGCGCTGGCCCTTGAGGGAGGCGGTGAAGCCCTCGGTGCAGCGCAGGACGTAGGGGGCGCGGACGGTGCCGTAGGGGGTGACCGCGTGCTTCGGCCTGATCTCCGTGACGGGCGTTGATTCGTGGATGGTGACGCCGAGGGATTCGACGGTCGCCGCCAGGCCCTGGACGAGCTTCACCGGGTGCAGGCGGGCGCCGTGCGGGGTCCAGGTCGAGCCGACCGCGCCCGCGACCCGGATGCGTTCCGCCGTTTCGCGGGCGCCGTGCAGGGTGCGTTCCTTTTCGCCGTACGTGAGTTCCGTGGCGTGGAAGGCCTTGAGGCGTGCCAACTGGGCCGGGGTGTAGGCGACTTCGAGGACGCCGCCGTGGTGGATGTCGGCGTCGATGGATTCGGTACGTGTCACGTCGATGACCTCGGTCACCGTGTCGTTCATGGCCTGCTGGAGGCGGACCGCCGCGTCGTGGCCGTGGAGCTTGGCGTAGCGGTCGCGGCCGGCGATGCCGTTGTAGAGCCAGCCGCCGTTGCGGCCCGACGCGCCGTAGCCGCAGAACTTCTGTTCCAGGACGGTGATGCGGAGGAAGGGGGCGGCCTTCTTCAGGTAGTACGCCGTCCACAGGCCTGTGTAGCCGCCGCCGACGATGACCACGTCGGCGCTCGCGTCGCCGGTCAGGGGCTCGCGGGCGACGGGGATGCCGACGCCCTGGTCGCGGGAGTACCAGAACGATATGCCGCCGTTGACCGTGGCCGTCGCGTTGTTCGAGCTGCTCATGGCGGTGGACGTTATCGGGAGGCCGGGGGTTTGCGGGAGGGGGGCGGGGCCTTGGTCCCGGGGGGTCGGGTCCTTCGGCGGCGTTGCCGGGTGTAGGGCGTGCGTAAGTTGGTGGGATCCGCCGTGTTGGGGCGAGTTGTTGTCGCTTTGCGGTTGTTTGTTGATGGGTTCGTTGCGCGGAGGGTTCGGTATGCGGAGTGCGGTGCGTGGTGCGGGGGCCGTCGCCCTGGTTCTGGCGCTCGGGGCGGGGGTCGCCGCCTGTTCGGGCGGGGCCTCCGGGGATGCCGGGGCCGCCGCCGAGGTGCGGGCCGTCGCCGATCCGGGCGGCCTCGCCGGGTTGCCGGCGCGGGTGGACGGCGCCGTCGTCACGGTCGGGGACGAGGACGCGCCGCACACGGTGCGGGTCTACGAGGACGCGCGCTGTCCGTACTGCAAGAAGTTCGAGGAGGGCGGGGCGCGGGCGCTGGTGGGTCCTGTGGCCGACGGTGACGTGAAGGTGGAGTACACGATCGCGTCGTTCCTGGACAAGAACCTGGGCGGTTCGGGCTCGGTGAACGCCGCGAACGCGCTGCGGGCCAGCGTCGACGCCGGGAAGTTCCCCGAGTTCCATGCCGCCGTGTTCGCCAGTCAGCCCGCCGACGAGTCCGTGGACGCGTACACGAACGGCTTTCTGCTGAAGATCGCGGACAAGGTGGACGGGCTGCGCTCCGGCGCCTTCGACAAGGCCGTGAACGACGGCTCGTACGTGAAGTGGGTCGGTGACGCGATGCGGGCGTTCCGGGACGACGGGGTGCAGGGCACGCCGACCGTCGTGATCGACGGGAAGAAGGCGGGCGGCGGCGAGGACGCGATGTACGGGCAGGCGTCGTTCGCGGCGGTGCTGAAGGACGCCGGGATCGGTTAGGCCGCCGCGCCCTTCCGGGTGGCCCGCGCCCTTCCGGGTGGCCCGCGCCCTTCCGGGTGGCCCGCACCCTTCTAGGCCGCCCGTGCCTTTCTGCGGAACGGGTGCCAGAGCGCGCCCCTGTCCCGGACGACCGGGTGGCACGCCAGGCCGATCAGGACCGAGGTGAAGTGGCCGAGGTCGGTGAAGGTGCGGCCGGTGAGCAGCGGGCTGCCGTAGACGACGAGGACGCCCGCGAGGTACACGTACCGCCAGGGCGGCGCGATCCGGTAGGTGAGGACCGCGACGATACCCGCGAGCGCGTAACTCACGCCGACGTCAAGGGTGTTGACCGAGGACGCGGGCGCGTGGCCGTGGCGGATCGCCCAGAGCAGGGCGCCCTCGCTGATCAGTGTCGCGAGGATGTGCGCGGCGCCGGCGACGCCGAGCCAGCGGGCCGTGCCGAGCCAGCGTTCCGCCTGCGCGTGGAAGACGGTGTAGAGCACGGCGTACGGCCACCAGCTGCTGCCGTCGATCCAGAACGCCGAGGAGACCAGGACCCGGATCGGGTCCGTCGACAGCTCGTGCAGGTTCGTGGAGCGCTGGCGCAGGAACTCCTGCTCGAAGTCGGGGCTCATGTGGTGCACGGCGACCGTCGTGATGAAGAGCGTGGCCAGCCAGAGGTACGTGCCCGGCGCGCTGCGGACGTACGACCACACGCGGTGCGGAAATTGGCGCATGGCTGATTGAGGCACGTCGGTAGGGTCGGTTCGGTGATCGACATTCCGGGTGGCCTGGTGGAGTCGCAGTACACGTACGCCGGGGAGGCCGGACGTGCGTTCATCGCGGCGCTGCCCGCGCGGGTCGAGGAGTTCCTGGAGAGGTGGGGCCTGCGGCCCGACGGGGCGCCGATGCACGGGATGGGCGCGCTGGTGCTGCCCGTGGTGCGGGCGGCCGACGGGGTGCCCGCGGTGGTGAAGTTCCAGGTCCTCGACGAGGAGACCGAGGGGGAGCCGGTCGCGCTGCGGCTGTGGGGCGGCGACGGGGCGGTCCGGCTCCTCGACCACGACCCGGCCACGGGCACGATGCTGCTCGAACGCCTCGACGCGGGGCGGATGTTGAGCGGTGTGGAGGACTCGCGCAGGGCGGTGCTCGTCATCGCGGAGCTGCTCGCACGGCTGACGGCCGGGCCGGCGCCGACCGGGGTGCGGCGGCTGTCGGACATCGCGGGCCGCATGCTCGCCGACGTACCGGAGGCCCTGCCGCGGATCGCCGACCCGGTCGGGCGGGGGATCGTGGCGGACTGCGCGGCGGCCGTACGGGAAGTCGCCGATGAACCCGGCGACCGGCTGCTCCACTGGGACCTGCACTTCGAGAACGTCCTCGCGCCGCTCGACGGCCGGGAGCCGTGGCTGGCGATCGATCCGAAGCCGCTCGCCGGGGACCCGGGGTTCGACCTGTGGCCCGCGCTCGACAACCGTTTCGAGCCGGACGAGGTGGTGTGGCGGTTCGACGCGATGACGGACGTGCTCGGTCTCGACCGGGGGCGGGCGCGCGCGTGGACGCTGGGGCGGGTGTTGCAGAACGCGCTGTGGGACGTCGAGGACGGGCGGCCGCTCGCGGCGGACGGGATGGAGATCGCACGGCGGCTCGCTCCGCGCTGAGCCGGGTTGACCTGCGGGGGTGGCGGGGCCGGTGACCTGCGGCGGTAGCCTGCGGGCATGATCCGTAACGCCACGCCCGCCGACGTCCCCGTCATCCACGCCATGGTCCGTGAACTCGCCGAGTACGAGAAGGCGTTGGACGAGGCCCGGGCCACCGAGGAGCAGGTGCGCGAGGCGCTGTTCGGGGAGCGGCCCGCCGCGTTCGCGCACATCGCCGAGGACGAGTCGACCGGAGAGCCCGTCGGGTTCGCGCTGTGGTTCCTGAACTTCTCGACGTGGCGCGGGGTGCACGGGATCTACCTGGAGGACCTGTACGTACGTCCCGAGGCGCGCGGCGGCGGCCACGGCAAGGCGCTGCTGACCGAGCTGGCGCGGATCTGCGTGGAGCGCGGTTACGAGCGCCTGGAGTGGTCGGTGCTGAACTGGAACGAGCCGTCGATCAACTTCTACCGGGCGCTCGGGGCGCTGCCGCAGGACGAGTGGACGGTGTACCGCCTGACGGACGACGCCCTCAACGAGCTCGGCAAGTAAGGGACTTACGGCTCCAGGACCACCTTGCCCGTCGTGCCCCGCGTCTCCAGGGCGCGGTGGGCGGCGGCCGCGTCGGCGAGCGGGAAGCGGTGCACCGCCGGGGCGAGGACGCCGCTCGCGGCCTGGGCGAGGGCGGCGAGTTCGAGGGTGCGTACGGGATTGTCGCCGCCGGCCTTGCGCATCATCGCGGGGCCGAGGACCTGTTCCTGGGTGATCGCGCGGCGGGCGAGGTCGTCCTCGGCGAGCAGGAGCGGGCCGCTGTCGCCGCCGATGCCCTGGCCGGACCAGCCGAAGATGAGGTGCTGCCCGCCGGGGCCGAGCAGGTCGAGGGCGGCGGTGGCGGTGTCGCCGCCGACGCCGTCGAAGAGGACGGTGGCGTCGAGGCCGCGCGCGTCGAGGAACTTCCGCGCCAGGGCGGGCCAGTCGGGGTCCTTGTAGTCGAGGGCGAGGTCGGCGCCGTTCGCCTCGACGAGGGCGGTCTTCGCGGGGCCGCCGGCCAGGCCGACGACGGTGCCGCCCGCGTGCTTCACGTACTGGACGAGGAGCGTGCCGATGCCGCCGGCCGCGGCCGGGACGAGGGCGACGGTGTCGGGTGTGACGGCCGTGAAGTTGAGGATGCCCAGGGTGGTGCGGCCCGTGCCGATCATGGCGACGGCCTGGGCCGCGTCCAGGTTCGGCGGGATCTCGTGGAGCCGGGCGGCGTCGGTGACGGCGAGTTCGGCGTAGCCGCCGGGGGCGAAGCCGAGGTGGGCGACGACCTGCTTGCCGAGCCAGGACGGGTCGGTGTCCGGGCCGAGCGACTCGACGGTGCCGGCGACCTCGCGGCCGGGGATCGTGGGCAGGTCGGGGAGCTGGGGGAGCGGGCCCTTCTCGCCGCCGCGGATCGCGGTGTCGAGCAGGTGGACGCCCGCGGCCGCGACCGCGATCCGGACCTGTCCCGGGCCGGGCTCGGGGTCGTCGGTCTTCTCGTACGTGAGGTTCTCGGCGGGGCCGAAGGCGTGCAGTCGGACGGCGTGCATGGGCGCTCCCGAGGGGCTCTGGGTGTCGGTGGCGCCAGTCTTCGACCTCAAGCGTGGTTGAGGTCAAGGCCCGCTCCGCCGGGGCCGGGCGGCGGTGATTGTCAGTGGCGGCGTGCAGCATGGGGTCATGGCGGACAGGCGTGGTGCGGCGGCGAAGGTGAAGAAGGCGCGGCGGCCGGAGGTGCGGCTGCCCCCGCTGGTGCCGTGGGCGGCGGGCGGCCGCCTCGAACCGGACGGGGACTACGACGGGGTGGAGTTCCGCGACGCGGACTTCGCCGGGCAGGAGGGGATCGGGGCGCGGTTCATGGACTGCGCGGTGGAGGGGTGCGGCTTCGACGAGACGGGGCTCGCCAAGGCGCGGATCCTGGACTCGACGCTGACCGGGGTGCGGGGCGTGGGCACGGACCTGGCGGGGGCGACGCTGCGGGACGTGGAGCTGGTGGACGCGCGCCTCGGCGGGGTGCAGCTGCACGGGGCCGTGATGGAGCGGGTCGTGATCCGCGGCGGGAAGATCGACTACCTGAACCTGCGCAAGGCGAAGCTGAAGGACGTGGTCTTCGAGGGCTGCGTGCTGGTGGAGCCGGACTTCGGGGGTGCGCGCCTGGAGCGCGTGGAGTTCGCGGGGTGCGTGCTGAAGGGCGTCGACTTCTCGGGGGCGACGCTGGTGGACGTCGACCTGCGGGACGCGGCGGACCTGGAGATCGCGCGGGGTGTGGACCGGCTGGGCGGCGCGGTGATCTCCACGTCCCAGCTCCTCGACCTGGCGCCGGTGTTCGCGGCGTTCCTGGGGGTGCGGGTGGAGGGGAGCTGAGGGAGCCCGGCTACTTCACGCGCGGGAAGCGGCCCTGGAGGTCCCAGATCGCCGGGTTGTCGGCCAGGTCCTCGTGCATGTCCGTGAGGTCGGCGAGCAGGTCGTGCAGGAAGTCCCGTGCCTCGCGGCGCAGTTCGGAGTGGGAGAAGGTCAGCGGGGGCTCGTCGCCGGGCATCCAGTCGGCCTCGATGTCGACCCAGCCGAAGCGGCGCTCGAAGAGCATGCGGTCGGTCGACTCGGTGAAGTCCAGCTCCGCGTACTGGGGGGTCGCGGAGCGGCTGCCGCGCGGGTCGCGGTCGACGCGCTCCACGATGTCGCACAGCGCCCACGCGAAGTCGAGCACCGGCACCCATCCCCAGGCTGTGGACAGTTCCCGGTCGGCCTTGGTGTCGGCCAGGTACACGTCGCCGCAGAACAGGTCGTGGCGCAGCGCGTGGACGTCCGCGCGCCGGTAGTCCGTCTGCGGCGGGTCCGGGAAGCGGCGGGAGAGGGCGTAACCGATGTCGAGCACGTACGTGATGGTGTCATGCCGGTGACGGTGCGGCTCAGGGCAGCAGGCGCTGCTCCTTCGCCACGGCGACCGCGCCCGCCCGGGTGTCGACGCCGAGCTTGTCGTAGATCCGGCCGAGGTGCGTCTTCACGGTGGCCTCGCTGATGAACAGGGCCTTGGCGATCTCCCGGTTGCCGAGCCCGTGCGCGAGCTGGGCGAGGATGTCGCGCTCGCGGTCGGTGAGGGTGGGCCGGGGCGTGCGCATATTGGCCATGACGCGGCTGGCGACCGGAGCCGACAGGGTCGTACGGCCCTGCGCCGCGGCGTGGATCGCGGCGAACAGCTCCTCCGGGCGCTCGGCCTTCAGGAGGTAGCCCGTGGCGCCGGCCTCGATGGCGCGGGTGATGTCGGCGTCGGTGTCGTACGTGGTGAGGACCAGGACGTGGGGGCTGCCGCCCGGGTCGGCGGACGTGAGGCGGCGGGTCGTCTCGACGCCGTCGATGCCGTCGCCGAGCTGGAGGTCCATGAGGACGACGTCCGGGTTCAGTTTCGCGGCGAGGGCGACGGCCTCCTCTCCGGTGCCCGCCTCGCCGACGACCTCGATGTCCGGGGCGCTGTCCAGCAGGGCGAGCAGCCCGGCCCGGACGACGACGTGGTCGTCGCAGAGCAGGATGGTGGTGGGCGTCTTGTCGGGGCTGGTCATGGGGTGGACCTCCTGGTGGGTTCGGCAGCATCACGCCCGAGCGAATCAGGCCCTTGGGGCGCGGGTGAGCCAATCAAGCCCCTGCGGCGATTGAGCAGCGGGGTCCGGGGCAGAGCCCCGGGGCCTCAGCATCATTGCCGGGTGCGGCGCCGTGGGGGCTGGTCGGCGCAGTTCCCCGCGCCCCTGCGGGGCGCTCCTACGGAGCCCGAGGCTCCAGCGGGACCGAGACGCTGAGGACCGTGCCCTCGCCCGGGGCCGACTCGATCGTCAGGGTGCCGCCGAGCTGATGAACCCGCGCCCGGATCGCCGGAAGACCGTGGCCCCGTACGCCGGAAGGACCCGCCGGCAAGGACGCCGGGTCGAACCCGTGCCCGTCGTCGGCGACATCCAGCAGCGCCCGGTCGTCGTCGAGCAGGGTCAGCGTCACCGCCGCACTCGTCGCCCCGGAGTGCTCCCGTACGTTGGCCAGCGCGCCCTGCGCGATCCGCAGCAGCCCCGACCGCACCCGGTCGGGGAGTACGGCCCCGTCACCCCCGTCGACGAGTACCCGTACGGTGAGGCGCTCCCCGGACTCCCGCCCCGCGAGGGCCCGCAACGCCTCCTCCAGGCTGCCGCCGCGCGCGAGATCCGCGGGCGCGAGGTCGTGCACGAAGCGGCGTGCCTCGACGAGGTTGTGCTCGGCGATCGACGCGGCGGTGCGCACGTGGGTGTGGGCCTTGTCCGGCGCCGTGTCCCACACCCGGTCCGCCGCCTGCAACAGCATCTGCTGGCTGGACAGGCCCTGCGCGAGGGTGTCGTGGATCTCCATGGACAGGCGCTGGCGCTCGGCCAGCGTGCCTTCGCGGCGTTCGGACGCGGCGAGCTCACGGCGCGTACGGATCAGGTCGTCGATGAGGGCCCGCTGCCGTGCCGTCTGCCGCTGCATCTGGAGGAAGACGGCCGTGGCGAGGACGGCGACGGCCGGCGGCCCGAGGACCAGGTCGGGGTCCCAGCGCCCCGCGAGACGTACCTGCGAGGCGATGACGAGGACGGTCAGCAGGCCGACGAGGACGAGGGCGGTGCGCGTGGGCAGCGTGCGCAGGCCCGTGTAGAACAGCGGGATCCCCACCCACGCGAAGCTCGGCGCGAGGACGACGAGCACCACGACGACGGTGACGACCAGGCCCAGCCACAGCCGCCGCCGGGCGGCGGGCCTGCGCGGGCTGTCGCACGCGATGCCGGCGATGTACAGCACGGCGAGGGCCGCGCTGAGCGCGATGATCCACGGCGTGCGGGTGCCGCCGGGGTGGCGCAGCAGGAAGCGGGCGAGGGCGACGCCGAGCAGCAGGAAGAACGCGGCGTGCATGACGATCGTCAGCCACCGGGTGTCGTCCTCGTACGACCGGACGGGACGCACCGGATCCTGCGCTTGCATGGCCACGGCCACCTCCTCCGAACTGGGCAAACACTGCCATTGTCGGCCGACTGTCCGCCCCCGGGGTCAACCGATCGGATGACCCGGGCGTCGGCCGCTCGGCCCGCCGCGAGGAGCCGGTACGTCGACGGGTGAGGGCCGGTTCCGGGCCCAGGATTGATCTCAGAGCGGGACGGCGGGAACCGGGAGGACCGGAGGAGCCGGACCTCCGCCCTTCCACCTCTGTCCCACCCCTTTCACCCTGGAGTTGTTCCTCATGAAGCACGTCAAGAAGGTCTCGAAGCGCACCCGCGTCCTCACCGGCACCACCCTCGCCGCGGCCGTCGCCCTCGGTGGCGTCGGCGCCTACTCGGCGAGCGCCGCGGACACCGCCGCTCCGGCCGCCGCCAAGCCCGCCGCGGCGAAGGCGGACAACACCCTCCAGACGAAGCACCTGACGATCGTCGCCGCCCAGGACGCCGCCGAGGCCGTCCTCGACGCCGCGAAGAAGGAGAACCAGAAGGTCTCCGTCGCGATCGTCGACCGCAACGGCAACACCATCCTGACCCTGCGCGGCGACGGTGCGGGCCCGCAGTCCTACGAGGCCGCCGAGAAGAAGGCGTTCACCGCCGTCTCCTGGAACGCCCCGACCTCGGAGCTGACCAAGCGCCTGGAGTCGGCCCCGACCCTGAAGGACATCCCCGGCACCCTGTTCCTCGCCGGTGGCGCCCCGGTCACCGCCGACAACGCCCCGATCGCCGGCATCGGCGTCGCGGGCGCCCCGTCCGGCGACCTGGACGAGAAGTTCGCCCAGGCCGGCGTGGCCGAACTGGCGAAGTAGGCCACAGCCCGGTCCCCCGCCGGCCCCTGGGGCGCGCACGAAGTGCGCCGCCCTCAGGGGCACGGGGAACCGCGCGCCCAGCCACCATGTGAGCGCACTCGCCCATGACCCAGATCCTGCAACGGCGCGTGGGCGGAGCGGCACTCCAGCCCCGCCGCCTCACCCGGAGGGGCCCGATGAACCGCACCCTGCTGGAAGCGTCCCGCACCGGCGACGCCGAAGCCGTCCGCGCCGCCCTCACCGCCGGCGCCGACCCCGAGACCCGCGACGCCCACCACCGCACCCCCCTCCTCATCGCCGCCCTGCACGACCACGTCGCCGCCGCGGAGGCACTCGTCGAGGCGGGCGCCGACCCGAACGCGCAGGACGATCGCGACGACACCGCCTGGCTGGTGACGGGCGTCACCGGCAGCGTCGCCATGATGCGCACGCTGCTGCCCGCGGGACCCGACCTGAAGGTCACCAACCGGTTCGGCGGCATCTCCCTGATCCCCGCCTCCGAACGCGGCCACGTCGACTACGTGCGGGCCGTGCTGCGCGAGACCGACATCGACGTCGACCACGTCAACCGGCTCGGCTGGACCGCCCTGCTCGAAGCCGTGATCCTCGGCGACGGCGGCCGCCCGCACCAGGAGATCGTGGAGCTGCTCATCACGGCGGGCGCGACGCCCGACCTGCCCGACGGCGACGGCCTCACGCCTCTCGACCACGCCGAGCGGCGCGGGTTCGCCGAGATCGCCGGTCTGCTGAGGGCCGTACGGTGAAGCGCGCGGCCCTCACTCTCGTCGCCGCGGGCGTCCTGCTCGCGGGCTGCTCCACGACGAGCCAGGCCGAACCCGACCGCAAGTCCTCCACCACTCGGGCCGAACAGCGGGCCACCGCCCCGGCCCCGTCGGGCCGCACCCCCGAAGGCACCCTCCTCGTCGCCGACTTCGGCGCCGACACGGTCACCTTCATCGACCCCGACAAGGGCGCCTTCGACTCGGTGAAGGTCGGCGAGGCCCCCTACGGGCTGGCCGTCGGCGACGACGGGCGTGCCTGGGTGGCCACCGCCGAGGGCGTCGCGGTCGTCGACACGCACACCCGTGAACGTACGGCCCTCATCCCGTACGAGACGGACGAGACGCACGACCTCGGCCCCGTCACCGACGGCGAGTACCGCGGCGGCGGCATGGGCATCGCGCTCGCACCCGACGGCGACCACGTGTACGTGGGCGTCAACGTCCCCGGCGGCAACGGCACGTTGGAGACGATCGACACCAAGACCCGCGAAGTCACCGATGTCACGGACGTCGGCCGGCGCCCCTTCGACGTCGACGTGTCGCGCGACGGCGGCGAGGTCTACGCGACCGACCACGACTCGTTCGACGTCACGGTCGTCGACGCGCGCACCCACGACACGCGCCGCATCGAGGTCGCCCCGTACGGCACCGAGGGCGGCCTCGGCTCCTGGCTGAAGCCGCACTACGCGGCCGTACGGCCGTCCGACGGCAAGCTGCTGCTGCCGTTCGAGGGCGAGCGGCTCGTCGTCCTCGACCCGGAGACCGGCCGCTCGGCCATCGAGCGGATGACGGCCAACACCCACCAGCACGGCGTCACGATCACCCCCGACGGCACCCTCCTCGCCGTCGGCACGGGCCCGATCGACCCGTCCGAGGACGAGGGCCCCTCCCTGACGATCCGCACGAAGGACGGCACGGAGAAGGTCGTCCCGCTGGAGGGCCCGCACGAGGACGTCGCGGTCTCCGCCGACGGCGACACCGCGTACGTCACCGGCGGCTTCACCCGCGACGGCTTCTGGAACGGCATCACGGTCGTCGACCTCGACAGCGGCGACACCCGCCGACTGGCGGCGGGCGAACGCCCGTTGGGCATCGCGGTGCTCTAGCCGCTGCCGAAGCGGTCACATACCGGGCCATAGGATCACGAGGTGCGCACCCCCCGCGTCCTCGTGACCCTATGGCCCCTTCTTGCCCTCCTCGCTCTCACCGCCTGCCACGGCGGCGTCCACGGCACCCCCGGCAGGTCCGGGCTGCGCGACCCGTACTTCCCCCGGCTCGGCAACGGCGGCTACGACGTCGCCCACTACGACCTCGGTCTCGCCTACGACCCGGACACGCACCGCCTGACCGGCACCGCCGACATCACGGCGAAGGCGGGCAAGGACCTCAGCGCGTTCAACTTCGACCTGACCGGGATGACGGTGAAGAGCGTCACGGTCGACGGCGAGGAGGCCGTGGCCAGCCGCGCCGGGCACGAGCTGACGATCCGCCCGCACGACGAACTCCGGCGGGGCGACACGTTCCGCACCGTCGTGCGCTACTCCGGCGAGCCCGTCACGATCACCGACCCGGACGGCTCGAAGGAGGGCTGGCTGCGCACCGCCGACGGCGCGCTCGGCCTCGGCGAACCCACCGGCTCGATGGCCTGGTTCCCCGGCAACCACCACCCCTCGGACAAGGCGACGTACGACATCACGGTCACCGTCCCGAAGGGCGTACAGGCCGTCTCCAACGGCGAGCTGACGCGCACCTCGACCGCCACCGACGGATCCGGCGCGACCACCTACGCCTGGCACGTGCCGCAGCCGATGGCGAGTTACCTGGCGACGGTCGCGATCGGAGAGTTCCGGACGAGCAGCTCCACCACCCCCTCGGGACTGCCCGTCCACACGGCCGTCGACCCGCGGGAGGAGGCGGCGAGCGCGAAGGTCCTCGCCCGGCTCCCCGAGGTCGTGGCCTGGGAGACGAAGAGGTTCGGCCCGTACCCGTTCTCGTCCACCGGCGCGATCGTCGACCGCGAGGGCGACGCGGGCTACGCCCTGGAGACCCAGAACCGCCCCGTCTTCCCCGGAGCACCCGGACTCGGCCTGCTCGTCCACGAGTTGGCGCACCAGTGGTACGGCGACTCGGTCACCCCGAGGTCATGGCGCGACATGTGGCTCAACGAGGGCTTCGCGACGTACGCGGAGTGGCTGTGGGACGAGGACCACGACGGCGACACGGCGCAGGACACCTTCGACACCCTCCGCGCCACGTCGGCGAGCGACGGCATCTGGTCCTTCCCGCCCGCCGAACCGCCCAGCGCCGCGCACATCTCGGACGCCCCGGTCTACGAACGCGGCGCGATGGTCCTGCACCGCGTCCGTCAGATCATCGGCGACCCCGACTTCTTCTCTCTGCTGAAGAGTTGGCCCCGGGAGCACAAGTACGGAAACGCCGACACCGACGACTTCACGGCGTACGTGGAGAAGCGGAACCCCGGCAAGGAGGAGGCCCTTGCCGGGGTCTGGAAGGACTGGCTCTACGGCAACGGGAAGCCGAAGTAGCCGATCCGGTGCGTCAGTTGACGTTCACGGCCGCCCAGGTGGCCGCGACCGCCGCCCGCTCGGGGCTGCTCGCGCCGTACAGGTCGGACGCCGCCTGGAGGGTGGCGGTGCGCGCGGCGGCGTAGTCCGTCGACGACGTCATGTAGGTCGTCAGCGCCTTGTACCAGATCTGCTGAGCCTTGTCCCGGCCGATGCCGGCGATCGAAGTCCCGTTGTACGTAGGCGAGTTGTAGCTGACGCCGTTGATGGTCTTGGCGCCGCTGCCCTCGCTCAGCAGGTAGAAGAAGTGGTTGGCGACGCCGGACGAGTAGTGCACGTCGAGCCGGCCGACCGTGCGCGACCAGAAGTCGGCCGAGGAGCCGTCCTTGCTGGGCTTGTCCATGTAGCGCAGCGGGGTGCCGTCGCCGTTGATGTCGATCTTCTCGCCGATGAGGTAGTCGCCGACGTCGGCGGAGTTGCCCGCGTGGAACTCGACCGCCGTGCCGAAGATGTCGGAGGTCGCCTCGTTGAGGCCGCCCGACTCGCGGCTGTACTTCAGGCCGGCCGTGGACGCGGTCAGGCCGTGGCTCATCTCGTGGCCCGCGACGTCGAGGGAGGTCAGCGGGTGCTGGTTGCTGATCCCGTCCCCGTACGTCATGCAGAAGCAGCTGTCGGACCAGAAGGCGTTGACGTACGCGGTGCCGTAGTGGACCCGGCTGTACGCGGCCTTGCCGTCACCGGCGATGCCGTTGCGGTTGAAGGCCTCCTTGTAGAAGTCCCAGGTCTCGGCGGCTCCGTAGGCGGCGTCGACGGCGGCGGTCTGCCGGTTGGCGACCGTGCCGTCGCCCCACGTGTCGTCGGCGTCGTGGAAGAGGGTGCCGGTGCCGTTCGTACCGCCGTTGAGGTCGTACGTCTTGTGGCCGCCGCGCCCGCCGTCGACCAGGTCGTAGCCCCCGGAGGCGGAGGCGGTGGTGCCGAGGGCGACGGTGCCGCTGTACTCGCTCACCCCGGTGCCGTTCTCGATGGCCTGGTACCGGTACAGCTCCTCGCCGCTGTCGGCATCCGTGATGACGTGCAACTCGCTCGGAGTGCCGTCCTTCTGGGTGCCCGTCACGACGGTCTCGTACGCGAGGGTCGGCGCGGCGGACTTGTCGGCCGCCCACACGACCTTGCGTACGGAGTCGGCGGCGGCGCCCTTGATGCTCTTGTCGGCGGCGACGGCGGACTTCTTCGCGGCGGCGGTGGACTCGGCGGCGTCCGTCGACGCCACGGATATCGCACCCTTGCGGGCCTTCGTGGCGCCCTTGAGGCCGCCGTCCTTCGCGGTGTGGACGACGAGGTCGCCGCCGAGGACCGGCAGGCCGTCGAAGGTCCGCTCGTAGCGGGTGTGGACGGTGCCGTCCGCGTCCTTGACGACGTCACGTGCGACGAGCTTCTCGCCCTTCGCCAGGCCGAGTCGGGATGCCGTGGCGGAGGCGTCGGCCTGCGCGTCCTTGAGGGCGGCGACCCGCTGGGAGGCGCTGAGCGCGACGGCGGTGGCACCGTCCGCGCGGTCGGCCGCGTTGGCGGACGTGCCGGCCTGTACGCCGAGGACGACCATCGCGGCGGAGGCGACGAGGGCGGCGACGCGGGGAGCGGTAGAGCGGTGTCTCACTCGGAACTCCTTGAGTACCCGGGGGTGCGTGGGGGGCGCGGGGAGAGAGTGACACCGGGCACCCCTCGTTTGACAGAGCGCCGTCAAAGTTTTGCCGGTTCGTGTCCGGATGGGGTGGGTGGCTGTCCGTTAATCGACGGAGCCAGGCTGATTCGCGCCCTTGCGCAGCACCCGGCAGGGCCTGCCGAGCTGCCGGTCGCGCCGCCGGCCGATCTCCTCGTACCCGAGCGCGTTCCAGAAGGCGAGCGCCTTGGCATTCCCCTCGAGCACGGCGAGCCGCACCCCGTCCCGCCCGGCCTCCCGGAACCGCCGCTCGACGGCTTCCGCCAACTGCCGCCCGTAGCCCGAGCGCTGACGCCGCGCGTCGACGAGCAGCAGCCCGATCCACGGGTCGGGGTCGGCCGGATCGGGATGGTGCGCGAGCGTCACCACGACCCCGACCAGCTCACCTCCGGCCCGCCCGAGCAGGACCTCCGCCCCCGGCTGCGCCAACTCGTCGGCGAGCGAGGCGGCCACCTGCTCGGCGGTGATGTCGTCCGGGTCGGGAAAGTCCCCGCTGAGGGCGAAGAACTCCCGGTTGGAGGCGTAGATCCCGACGATCTCCAGCAGCAACTCGCCGGGGAGGGCGGGGCCGTCGGGGTCGGGTGCGGGGCTGAGGACTTCGAGGTGCATGGCCCCCATCCAACCCCCACCGCCGTGGCCGGTCGCGGATTGTCGGGCCGGTGCACCATTCAAGCCCCTGCGGCGATTGAGCAGCGGGGTCCGGGGCGGAGCCCCGTGGCCTTCACCCTGTCACCGGGTCACCGGAAAGACGCCCGCCCCCAAAAAACGTTGCGCCCACCCCGGCCCAGCCCCCAGGATCCCGCCATGGCCAAGACCGCCCACACCCCGAGCCGACTGCCCGCCGCCCTCCCGACCGGGCGGCGACAGCAGCAGACCGGCCCCCACCGGAAGCCGACCCCGCCCACGGAGTGACGGCGACCCTGGTCGCGGGCGCACTCGCCGGCTACGGCATCGCCGTACCGGTCGGCGCCATCGCGGCCTACCTGATCGCCCTCACCGCCCGTACGAATCTCCGTACGGGAGCCTGCGCCGCACTCGGCGTGGCCACCGCCGACGGCCTCTACGCCCTCGCCGCCGTGGTCGGCGGAGCCGCAGTCGCCCCCGCGATCCGCACCGTCCAGGAACCCCTGCGCTGGGCCTCGGCGGCCGTCCTGCTCGCCCTCGCGGCACACGGCCTGACGCAGGCCGTACGCCGCCACCGCGCACCCCCTGCGACGCCCCGTGACACCGGCGCCCAACTGACCGCGCCCCGCGCCTACTTGGGCCTGCTCGGCCTGACCCTGCTCAACCCCATGACGGTGATCTACTTCGCCGCGCTCGTGCTCGGCTCCGGCGACACCGTCTCGGGAGCCGCCCGGCGCACACTGTTCGCGGCAGCCGCGTTCGCCGCCTCCGCCAGCTGGCAACTCCTGCTCGCGTCCGGGGGAGCCCTGCTGGGCCGCGTGGCCACGGGCCCCCGCGCCCGACTCGGCACGGCACTCGCGTCCGGTGCGCTGATCACCGCGATGGCGATCCGGCTGGTGTGGCGGTGACGCAGCGTTCCGGCTTCGGTGATTTCGGGCCAACAGTGTCCGTGGGGTCGTAACCATTTGCTGACCCCGGAGGATTCCCGTGCCAGACCTCTTGAACTGGAGTGTTCGACCTGCAAGCCAGGGAGGGACAGCGAATGACGGATGGCAACGATCGGGACGGATCTGCCATGTCCTACAGTAGATCGTTTCAACGTCGGTAGTTTCGTGGCGACTGATCACCGACAACGGGGAGAACGATGAAGCTGCTCCGCGCCCGAAACGCAGCCGCAGGTATGGGAATCGCCGTCTTGGCGCTGATGTCTGTCGGAGTGACGCCCGCGCAGGCTGCAGGTGAGAACTGGACCGTGTACGCGACCTTCCTGTCGCCCAAGGGGTACGACATTCCTCTGCGCTACGGCCGGCACGACAACACCGCTGGCCACACGACTGGCTTTGGGGTCTATCACATCGAGGACCGCAACCACAGGCTGGGCCAGAGCTGGGCGACGTTCAAGGGAGACATTGACCAAGTTCTCCACAGCTCGAAGACGACGTGCAGCAAGGCGGGCACCACCTGGACATGCACCTCGCATGAGATTTCCGGCGTCAACTCGACGTGGGGGAACATGAAGGTCTCCTACACGCACAGTGACACAGGAACTCCTGACGGGCGCGCGAGGGGCATCATCACGGCCTACTACCTCAACGACTGCGGATGCTTTGCCCCGGGCAGCGAAGGAGCAAAGAAGGAGTGATGACCCATGTCGATGGTTGAGGACTACGCCGGCTTCCTGAAGGATTTCGGTGCTGCCGCAGCGGCGCATATCTCAAGTCAGGTGGGCGATCACGGTGAACTGACGTCCTGCGTGTTCTCGGAGGACCCCGAGGGCGTCTGGGCGGAGGCCACGCTGTCCCTCCGTGGGGTCACTGCACAGCGCCGAGGTGCACCTGTGTACACGCGCCGGAATCTGATCATTCGACGCGACGACGGTCCGGTCGACGACGCCCTGTCAGGAGCTGGCCTGTTCGCCAGCGCGGTGATTGAAGACCTCGACAACAGCTGGCGCTCATAGGGCAACAGTTGCCTTGCCGCTGGACGGAACGTCAACAGCGCAAGAAAGCGGGGAAGTCGTCGGCACCTGCGCAATCCAAGCCCCTGCGGTGGCTGAGAAGCGGAACCCCGTGGCCGACAGGACACTTGCGTCCGGTCTGCCGATCACCGCGATGGCGATCCGGCTGGTGTGGCGGTGAACGGGCCGGGATGCATATGACTCAAAATCCGCTTCAGTTTCGTGCGCCTGTCGCGCGCGAAACTGAAGCGGACTTTGAGTTGCGGGGTTGATCGGCTACGGCGCGACCCCGCCCGACTCGGGCTCCGGCAGGCGTGCGCCCCGGCTGTCCGCGATGCGGCGCACGTCGGTCAGGGACTCGCGCATCCGCTCGACCAGGAACCGGAGTTGGGCGGGTGTGCAGGCGTCGTCGGTGAGCATGTCGTCCACGTGGTCGAGGAGATCGTCCGCCATCCCGAGCTGGACACTCTCGATGTTGTCCGCGACACGGGCGAGGTAGCCCGTGCCGTCACCGATGAGGTACGCGGGCTTGCCCTCAGTGGTGGCCCAGGGGAGGAGGCGAGGGGGTGCGGTGTGGTCGGTCATCACGCCGTCACCTCCATGCCGTGGATGATGCGCGGGCCGGCGTCGACGCCGTGCACTGCCAGCCACAGTGCGCGGCGTCGGGCGCGTTGGCGTCGCGCCTCTTCTCGCCGCTCGTGGGCCACGAGGTACGGGCGCACGAGCCGGTTGTTCTCGCCTCGGAGCGCGGGAGCGGCCGTATGCGGGTGAGGCAGGGCGGGCAGTGGCGCGACGTGCGGGGTTCCTGTTGCCCGATGGCGGCCCCGGGCGGGGAGGAGGAGCCGCGGCAGTGACTCGATGAGGCGGGCGATACCGTAAGACATGTTGACCTGCTTCCAGCGGAGCCAGGTCGGCCGCGCCCCGGGAGGTCCCGTAAACCTCGCCGGGGTTTTGCGTGCGGCCGTCCATGGCGGGACGGGCAATCTCACGTTCTGAGACCAGAGTTGCGGGTCGCCGCGTACAGTTCCAGTAGGCGCAGAGTGACAATTCCGCTGGTCACAGGGGGAGTTAAGCGATGAGCAACGCTTTCGGGGAGTGGCTCAAGCAGCAGCGCGAGGCGGCGGGCCTGACACAGCAGGCGCTCGCGAACATGGTGGTGATGACGCGTTCGCACATCGCGCACATCGAGGCCGGGCGGCGCATCCCGTCGGAGGACGACGCCAAGCGGCTGGACCGGGCGCTCGGGACAGGGGATGTGCTGTTCAGCTTCCTGCCCAAGAAGGACGACAGGGCGGTCGCCGAGCACTTCGAGGCGGCCCGGCAGTTCGAACAACAGGCCATCATGATTCGGGAGTTCGCGCCCGCATTCGTTCCCGGCCTACTGCAGACAAGGGCGTACGCCGACGCCGTTCTGCGCACGAGTTTCCCTCCGCTGGGTGACGCGGAGCGTGACAGGGCCGTTGTCACACGACTGGAGCGCGCTCACGTCCTGGCGGACCCTGTGACACCCGTACTCTGGGCGCTGCTGGACGAGGCAGTCATCCGGCGGCCTTTCGGAGGGCCTGACGTGATGGCGGAACAACTCACCCACATCGCGGACCTCGCCGACAACGAGCGCATCCGCGTGCATGTGATGCCGTTTGGCGCAGGGGGTTACATGCTGCTCCAGGGCATGCTCTCGCTCATGGAGTTCGAGGATCAGCCGCCTGTGGCGTACGTGGAAGGGCTGTTGACCGGAAGGGTCGAGGATTCGCCATCCCTGGTCCGGCGAATCGAGCGCACATACGATCTCGCTCTGGGCAGTGCACTGCCGGTGAAGGAGACGGTCGATCTCCTGAGAGCGACAGCAAAGGATTACGGTCACCATGACAGCTGAGCGGCACCACATCCCCCGGGCCTCCGAGCTGGGCGGCTGGCGCAAGTCGAGCTATAGCGGGGCTGATCAGGGAAGCTGCCTTGAAGTAGTGGACGGCCACCCCACCACCGTCCCCGTCCGCGACTCCAAAACCCCCCACGGCCCCGCCCTGCTCATTCCGGCAACCGGCTGGTCCGCGTTCGTCAACGCCGTCAAGGGCGGCAACTTTCCTGCCTGAACTGGCAGTTCACCCGCGTTCAGGCCTTCACCACATGGATGTCGGGGGCGCTCCCGACCGGCACGCGGCACTGGGAGCACCCCCGACTACCCGGTGAGTCCGGGGAGTTGCGAACGTCAGACGTTCACGCCGAAGTCCTGCGCGATGCCCGTGAGGCCCGAGGCGTAGCCCTGGCCCACGGCGCGGAACTTCCACTCCGCACCGTTGCGGTACAGCTCACCGAAGACCATCGCCGTCTCCGTCGCCGCGTCCTCGGAGAGGTCGTAGCGGGCGATCTCCGTGCCGCCGGCCTGGTTCACGATGCGGATGTACGCGTTGCGGACCTGGCCGAAGTTCTGCGAGCGGCTCTCCGCGTCGTAGATCGAGACCGGGAAGACGATCTTGTCGACGTCGGCCGGCAGCGCCGACAGGTTGACGTTGATCGCCTCGTCGTCGCCCGCGCCCTCACCGGAGCGGTTGTCGCCCGTGTGGACGATGGACTGGTCCGGCGTCTGCTTGTTGTTGAAGAACACGAAGTGGGCGTCCGAGTAGACCTTGCCCTGCGTGTTCACCGCGATCGCCGAGGCATCGAGGTCGAAGTCGGTGCCGGTGGTGGTGCGGACGTCCCAGCCGAGCCCCACGGTGACGGCGGTCAGGCCCGGAGCCTCCTTGGTGAGCGAGACGTTGCCACCCTTGGACAGGCTTACAGCCATGGTTCGGGAGTCCCTTCCCTCGTTAAGTACGGCGTACGTGATGTACGGGTGCAGCCGAAGCTACTCGTACCCCTATGAACGCGGAGCGGGGATCCCAGGTTCCAGGTCTCTTTACTTTCTTTGCTTCGCCGGAAATACGGGTGACGCGGACCGTGCGCACACGCGACCATGGACGCATGTCCGGTCCTTATCCCATCCGCGGTTCGGTCGTCCTCCCGGAGGCCGAGCTCCTGTGGCGTTTCTCGCGGTCGTCCGGGCCGGGCGGGCAGCACGTCAACACCAGCGACTCGCAGGTGGAGCTCCGCTTCGACCTGGCCGCCACGAAGGCGCTGCCCGAGGTGTGGAAGGCGCGCGCCCTGGAGCGGCTCGCGTCCCGTCTCGTGGACGGCGTCATCTCCGTACGGGCGTCCGACCACCGTTCGCAGTGGCGCAACAGGGAGACGGCGGCGACCCGGCTCGCCGCGCTGCTCGCGGAGGCCACGGCCCCGCCGCCGAAGCAGCGCCGGCCGACCCGGATTCCCCGGGGGATCAATGAGCGGCGGCTGCGGGAGAAGAAGGCGCGGTCCGACACCAAGCGGGGGCGTACCGGGCGGGACTGGTAGGGCGCGGCCGGGGCTGTCGTGCGGGTTTCGGGGCTCTGCCCCGGACCCCGCTGCTCAATCGCCGCAGGGGCTTGAAATGCGCAGCCGCCGCAGGGGCTCGGTCAGCCCAGGTGCCGGTACTTTCCGCGGAAATACGTCAGCGGGCCCCCGTCCGCGCTCGGTGCCGTCGCGGCGAGGACCCGGCCGATCACCAGTGTGTGGTCCCCGGCCAGGACGCGCTGCTCCGTGCGGCACTCCAGCGTCGCGAGCGCCCCGCCGACCAGCGGGGCGTTCGTGTACTCGCCGCGTACGTACGGGATGTCCTCGAAGAGCAGGCGGTCGCTGATACGGCCCTTCATCGCGAAGCGGCCCGCGATGTGGCTCTGCGACTCGGACAGGACGGAGACCGCCCACAGGGGCTGCTCGTCGAGCAGGTCGTCCATCCGGGAGCTGTTGCGCAGCGACACCATGACGAGGGGCGGGTCGAGGGAGACGGACATGAAAGCGGTCGCCGTCATCCCGGAGTCCTCGCCGAGGGGCCCGTCCGGATCGTCCTGCGCCTCGTGCGCGGTCAGCAGGACGACGCCGGCGGCGAGGCGGGAAAGGGCTGCGCGGAACTCGTCGTTGCTCACCCCCTCAGCATGCCCGGGGGAACGGGGTGCGGGGGCGCGGGCAGGGGTGACAGGGGTGGCAGGGGGAGTCTTCAACACACCGACGACGCTAGTCGCGCGTTCCCGCGCCCCGCATCGGGCCGATGGCCGAGACCGGTCCTAGGACTCGGGGACCAAGTGACTTGAGTCACAGGAGCCATATTTTGTTGACCCTGTGTACCGGGTGGGCAGCGCGCTGTGATTCAGTGGCGGACAACACTGCGAGATGAACGTGCCGCTGCACGTGCGAGTGAGAACAGAGCCGATCAGATTCTGGAGTGCTGTCGAGGTCTCGGGGAGAACTGAGCATGGAGACCGAGTCGGAGCCCTACGTCCGTCTTGCGACCCTGCGTCAGCTGCACCAGGTCATGGCGGACATGAACACCGCCCGCAGTCTGGCCGACACCTTGCAGACCGTCGCCGACGGTGTCGTCAACGGGCTCGGTTACGAGCTGGCCTGCGTCAATCTCGTGCGCCCCGACGGCGATCTGGTCGTCGCCGCCTTCGCGGGGAACTCCGCGGCCGAGGCCCTGATCACCGGCCGGGTCGGCTCCCGCGCCTCCTGGGACCGCCGCCTGAACATGGGCGAGCGCTGGGGCGAGCTGCGCTTCATCCCGTACACCGAGGGCTGGATCCTCGACGAGGACGACGTGCCGCAGTGGTTCACCGACGGGCCGCCGCCCCGCTTCGACGACGAGTGGCACCCCTCCGACCGGCTCTTCGCCCCCATGTACGCCTCCGGTGCCTCCGGCGGCGAACTGCTCGGCGTCATATCCGTCGACCGCCCGCGAGGGGGCCGCAGGCCCGGCGCCTGGGGCCGTGAAGCCCTCCAGATGTACGCCTTCCAGGCCGCGATCGCGATCAGCAACGCACGGCTGCGCGCCAACATGCAGCGGGCCCTCGTCCGCCTGGAGCGCGAGCAGCAGGCCCTGCGCGCCAGCGAGGAGAGCTTCCGGCAGGCCTTCGAGTACGCGCCCTCCGGGATGGCCATCGCCGAGATGGGCGGCGACCAGCACGGCCGGATCCTGCGCACGAACGACGCCCTGTGCCGGCTGCTCGGCCGCCCCGCCTCCGCCATGCGGCGCTACTCCTTCTCCGACCTCGTGCACCCCGAGGACATAGGTACGTTGCTGCGGACCTCCGCCGAAGGGGGCCGCGCCGAGCTGCGGCTCGGGCGGCGCGACGGCACGTACGTCTGGGTCAGCCTGCGCAACAGCGTGGTGGCCGACGCCGCCGACGGCCCGCGTTTTCTCCTCACGCACGTCGAGGACATAGAGGAGCGCAAGCGCCGCGAGCTGCAACTCGCCCACCGCGCCTCGCACGACTCGCTGACCGGCCTGCCGAACTCGGCCGAGCTGCGCTCCCGCCTGTCCGCCCGGCTCTGCCAGCGGCCGGTGGAGGGCGCCAGGCCCAGCGCCATCGACTCGCTGGACGCGGCGTACGGGGACCACGCAGCCCTCGCCGCCCACGACTCGAACGGGCACGGCTTCGACTTCGCCGCCGTCCACCGCTCCGGTCTCTACGACGGGCTCGACGGCTTCGACCACCATGTGCACGTCGCGGCCCCCGGCGGCGACGACTCGGGCGCCGACGACGGCACCAAGGGCCTCGCCGTCCTCTTCTGCGACCTCGACGGCTTCAAGTCGATCAACGACCGGTTCGGGCACAACGCGGGCGACGCGGTCCTCATCGAGGTCGCCCGCCGTCTGACCAGCGTGGTCCGCGACGGGGACACGGTCGCCCGGCTCGGCGGCGACGAGTTCGTGGTGCTCGCCGACGGGCTCGGCCGGGCCGACGCACAGGACCTCGCGGTCAGATTGCGGAACGCCATCATTCCGCCGATTCGGGTGGACGGCCGCGCGGTGCGCGTGGGCGCCAGTTTCGGCATCGGCTGGGCCCACTGCGGAATGACCGCGGACGAGGTCTTGCAATCCGCTGACCAGCGGATGTACGTAGAGAAAAGATCGCGCGCCAAGCAGCACCGGCGCGCCGGGTAGGCGGAGATCGCCCGGGATTCTCATCCACCTGTGAGGTCAAGGCCACTCCTTGGGGTCACCCGCAGCGGGTACGCTCGCCCGGGTAAGCAACGCGTAGGGAGTGATCAGGGATGGCGCCCGGCAACAACGGCGCGAGCACCACGCCCGAGGACGACGATCCGTTCGGCTATCTGTACGCCGACGGGCAGGCGGCCGGGGCGACCCCGCCCAACGGTGGGGGCGGCGGCTACGGCTACCCGAATCCCCGTACACCCCGTTCCTCGTACAACCAGGTCCGCGCGGTCGGCGAGCGCCAGTACGGGCAGCAGCCCGCGCAGGCGACCCAGCCGACCCAGGCCTACCAGCAGCCGAACGCGCACTACCAGGCTCCCGAGACGCTGCCCGGCGGCGGCGTCCCGAGCCAGCCGGGTCCGCCGCAGGCGCCGTCGCGCGGCCGGGGCTCCGGCGGCGGACGCGGTCCGAACACCAAGGCGCTGCTGATCGGCGCGGTCGCGGTCGTCGCGGCCGTCGTCATCGGCATCAGCGTGGCCATGCTCAGCAACGACTCGGGCGACGACAAGGGCGGCGACGCCGGCGGCAAGCCGACGAACAACTCGCAGACGGTGCGGCCCAGCCAGACCCCGTCGAAGTCGACCGCGGCCGACGACCCGGTCGACCTGCCGAAGACCGACGCGAAGACCCTCAAGCTGGCCGGCGGCACCGTGGTGGCGTCCGACGTGAAGGGCGCGAAGGCGGCGGGCGGCGTGTACGTCGCGGGCTTCAACAAGGTCGGCGCAAGCCTGACCTGGACCGTCAGCGACATCCCGAAGGACGGGTCGTACCGGCTCTACGTGAACTACGGCGTGCCCGGCAAGGACTCCGACGCCACGATCAACGTGAACGGCACGAAGCAGACCCGGCCGCTCAGCATGGACAACTTCGCCCACGCCAAGGAAGGCGACTGGGAGAAGGGCTGGACGAACACCTGGGCCATCGTCCAGCTCACCAAGGGGACGAACGCGATCACGGTCTCCTGCGAGCAGGGCAACACGTGCGACGCGAACATCGACCAGATGTGGCTCGCCAAGTCCTGACCGCGGGCCCTAGGCGGCGCCGAGCCGCTCGGCGACCGTCACCTTGCCCACCAGGTCCTCGTACGTCCCCCGGTCGAACTCCCCGGCCACCGGGGACACCACCGTCGCCGCCGACAGGGCGACCGCGCGGGCCAGGCGGTCGGGCCACGGGAGACGGTCCGCGTGGCCGGAGAGCAGGCCCGCGACCGCTGAGTCGCCGGCGCCCGTCGGGTTGCCGGCCAGGCGGTCCGGGGCCGGGGCGTGCCACTCGCCGTCCGGGGTGAGGGCGCACAGGCCCTGCGCGCCGAGCGAGGCGATCACGGCGTGCGCGCCGCGCCTGCGGACGTCCTTCATGGCCTGCAACGGCTCGTGGGAGCCGGTGAGTTCGGCCAGCTCGTCCGCGTTCGGCTTGACCATGTCGGGGCGGGCCGCGACGCCGCGCCGCAGCGGTTCGCCGCTCGTGTCGAGGAGGACCGGCACGGACGCCGACCTCGCCGCCCGCACGAGCGTCGCGTACGCGCCGACCGGGACGCCCGGCGGCAGGCTGCCGCACAGGGCCACCGCGGACGCGGAGCGCAGCAGATGCTCGTACGCCTCCTGGAAGGCCGACCACTCGGCGGGGGAGACCTGCGGGCCCGGCTCGTTCAGCTGGGTCGTGTCGCCGGTCGACGCGTCGACGACGGCGACCGTGCGGCGGGTCGGGCCGCCGACGGGGACGAGGGCGTCCGACATCCGCTCGGCGCCCACGAGTTGCTCCTGGAGGGTGCGTCCCGTCGCGCCGCCCACGAAGCCCGTCACGGTCACCTCGTGGCCGAGTGCGGCGAGCACCCGCGCCACGTTGAGCCCCTTGCCGCCGGGCCGCTCGGTGACCTCGGTGACGCGGTGCGATGCGTGCGGGCGCAACTCCTTGACCTGGTAGGTGATGTCGAGTGCGGTGTTCAGCGTGACCGTGAGGATCACCGACCCCACCCCCCTTACGAACCTTGCGGACTTTCGGTAGCAGGGGCCGATCATGCCAAAAGCGCGGCGGTTGGCCCAGACCTCGGACCAACCGCCGTGCGCCGCGGGGGAGTTACGGCTCGACGATCCACTCGCCCTTGCGCATCACGCCCTTGAGCTCGAACTCCTCGTCCAGGACGACCAGATCGGCGTCCTTGCCGGGGTCGAGCGAGCCCACCGTGTCGTAGACGCCCAGCAGTTGTGCGGGGTTCGCGGAGATCGCGTGGACGATGTCCTCGACCGGCAGCTCGTCGATGGTCGCCGCCCGCTTGAACGCCCGGTCCAGGGTGAGCGTCGAGCCCGCGATCGAGCCGCCCTCGACGAGCCGCGCCACGGAGTCCTTCACCTCGACCTCCAGCGTGCCGAGCATGTAGCGGCCGTCGCCGAACCCGGCGGCGTCCATCGCGTCCGTGATGAACGCGACCTTCCGGCCGCCCTTGTGGTGGAAGGCCAGCTCCAGGGCGGCCGGGTGCAGATGCGTACCGTCGTTGATCAGCTCGACGGTGATCCGCTCGTCCTCCAGGAGCGCCGCGATCGGGCCCGGCGCGCGGTGGCCGAGGCCCGGCATCGCGTTGAACAGGTGCGTGGCGACCGTGGCGCCCGCGTCGATGGCCTCCACCGTCTGCTCGTACGTCGCGTCGGTGTGCCCGATCGCGGCGATCACGCCGTGTTCGGCGAGCAGCCGCACGGAGTCGATGCCGCCGGGCAGCTCGGTGGCGAGCGTGACCATCTTGGCGCGGCCGCGCGCGGCGTCGATCAGCTTGCGGACCGCGGCCGGGTCGGGGTCGCGAAGCAGCGTCTCGTCGTGGGCGCCCTTGCGGCACGGCGAGATGAACGGGCCCTCGAAGTGGATGCCGGCGATCTCGCCCTGCTCGGCCAGCTCGGAGAGCAGGCCCGCGCGCTGGGTCAGGAAGTCCATGTCGCCGGTGACGAAGGACGCGACGACCGTCGTCGTGCCGTGCAGCCGGTGGGTGTGGACGCCCTTGAGGATGTCCTCGACCGTGCCGGAGGTGAAGGACGCGCCGCCGCCGCCGTGGTTGTGCATGTCGACGAAGCCGGGCACCACCCAGTGGCCGGAGAGGTCGACGGTCGTGGCGTCCGCGAAGGGGGTACCTCCCAGCTCGTTCGAGAGCCTGGGGGAGCTTCCGGCGATCTTCGTGCCGTCGACGATGACGCGTCCGTCGGTGACGGTCCCGGTGGGCAGGACCACCTTGGCACCGGCGAGCACTTTTGCTGTGGCCATCAGGTGGTTACCTCCGCGCAGTCGGTGGATCGGGTGTGGTCGAGCAGGTCCCAGGCGAGCAGGCCCGCGCCCAGGCATCCGGCGGTGTCCCCGAGGACGGCCGGGACGATCGAGGGGAGGGACTGGAACGTCACGCGTTCCGCGACGGCCGCCCGCAGTGGTGTGAACAAGGTTTCCCCGGCCTCGGCGAGACCGCCACCGATGATCAGGGTGCGGGGGTCCAGCAGAGTGAGCGCCATGACCAGGCCGTCGGCGAGCGCCTCCACGGCGTCCTGCCAGACCCGGGCGGCCTTCGGGTCCCCGGCGTCCACGGCCCGCGCGCAGTCCGCCGCGGTGGCCTTCTCGTCGCCGCTCGCGGCCTGCCAGGCCAGGGTGACGGCGGACGCGGACGCGTACCGCTCCAGGCAGCCGCGCTGACCGCAGCCGCAGGGCACGCCGCCGGGGCGGACCACGACATGGCCGATCTCGCCCGCGGAGCCGTGCGCGCCGGGCTCGATGCGGCCCGCGATGCCGATGGCGCCCGCGATCCCGGTGCCGAGCGGCAGGAACAGGAACCGGTCGGCGTCCCGGCCCGCGCCGAGCCGCCCCTCGCCGAGGCCGCCGGTGCGCACGTCGTGGCCGAGGGCGACGGGGATGTTCCCGAGGCGCTCGCTGAGCAGGGCCCGCATGGGGACGTCCCGCCAGCCGAGGTTGGCGGCGAACAGGGCGATGCCGCCCGCCTCGTCGACGACGCCGGGTACGGCGACGCCGGCGGCGAGCGCGGGCTCGCCGAGGTGCTCCTCGCCGTACGCGCGCAGCTCGGCGGCGAAGCCGAGTATCGACTCGACGACCGCGTCGGCGCCCCGCTCGCGATCCGTGGCCCGGCGCGCCTGGTGCAGCAGTGCGCCGTCCGCCCCTACCAGGGCGGCCTTCATCCCGGTGCCGCCCACGTCCAGGGCGATGACATGTCTCACGGGGGACAGTGTCGCGCGTGCACCCCTGAGAGGTCTAGTCCACTGCGCGACGAGCATGGTCAACTCGCGGAAGGGCGAGGGGTGGTGTGTCCGGTTGTCGAACGTGCGTTTCCGCTGTGAGCCGCATGTGGTGTAGACCTTGTCCGACCGTGGGAGATCCTCGCGGCGATCGAGCAGGACAAGGGTGGGTGCGGCAGTGCGCAAGGGGAGGGTGGCGCTCACCGCGGCGGCCGCGCTGGGTGTCGTGGCGACGTCGGCGCTGGTGACGGGCTGCGGAGCCGGCGGTTCCGACGACGTCACGCTGAAGCTGGTCGCCGCCGACTACGGCGACTCGTCGGCCAACGCGTCCAGGAAGTACTGGGACAAGCTCACCACGGCCTTCGAGAAGGACCACCCCGGCATCAAGGTCGACGTCGACGTCTACTCGTGGGACGTCGTCGACGACAAGGTCAAGCAGATGGTCGACGCGGGCAAGGCCCCCGACATGGCGCAGGTCGGCGCCTACGCCGACTACGCCGCCGCGGGCAAGCTCTACTCCGCCGACGAGCTGCTCTCCGTCCCCGTGCAGGCCGACTTCCTGACCGAGACGCGCGAGGCCAGCGAGGTCGACGGCGTGCAGTACGGGATGCCGTTCGCCGCCTCCACGCGCCGCCTCTTCTACAACAAGGCGCTCTTCGAGAAGGCCGACATCACGCCGCCGAAGACCTGGTCGCAGCTGGTCGCCGACGCCCGCGCGCTCAAGGCGCAGGGCGTGCGCTACCCCTTCGCGCTGCCGCTCGGCAAGGAAGAGGCGCAGGCCGAGACGCTGATCTGGACGCTGAGCAACGGCGGCGGCTACACCGACAACGTCGGCAGCTACGCCATCGACGCCAAGCAGAACGTCGAGGCTGTCGACTGGCTCAAGAACGACCTGGTCGACGCGGGCCTCACCGGCCCCACGGCCCCCTCGAAGCTCAACCGGACCCCGGCCTTCCAGGCGTTCGCCGCCGGTCAGGTCGGCATGCTCGCCGGGCACCCCACGCTGATGAACATGGCCAAGGCGAAGAAGCTCGACTACGGCGATGTCGCGATCCCCGGACCCCACGGGACTCCCAAGTCCACGATGGGCGTGAACGACTGGATGATGGCGTTCAAGCAGGGCGGCCACCGCAAGCAGGTCGGCGAGTTCCTCGACTACGTGTACAGCCCGAAGAACGTCCTCGCGTTCTCCCGCGAGTACACCCTCGCGCCGGTCACCGTCTCGGCCTCCGAGACGATGGCCGCCTCGGCCCGCGACAAGGACATCCGGCCGTTCATCGACGAGCTCAGCGGCGCCACGTTCTACCCGGCGAACAAGACGTCCTGGCCGCAGGTCAGCGCCGACATCAAGGCGCAGATCGGCACGGCCGTCTCCGGCTCCGGCAGCGCCGCGGGCGTCCTCGGCCGGATCCAGAACTCCGCGGCGGCCGCGGAAGCCGCCGAGTAGCGTGGCGGGCATGGAGTCTCTGGGCGAACGGGAGAAGGCCGTCCTCGCGTTCGAGGGCCGCGGCTTCGAGTCGCCGGGCGCGAAGGAGCGGGCGATCCGCGAGGAGCTCGACCTGGCCCCGGTCCGCTACTACCAGCTCCTGAACGCGCTGCTCGACGATCCCCGGGCACTGGAGGCGGCGCCGGTCACGGTGAACAGGTTGCGACGTGTCCGGGAGGAGCGGCGGAGCCACCGCTAAGGTCGGTCCCATGGACGCCCTCAGGACCGCCGCCGGCCGGGACGGACTGGCCGCCATCACCGCCCGCCCCCACAAAGCCGTCATCGCGCTCGACTTCGACGGGACCCTCGCCCCGATCGTGCCCGACCCCGACCAGGCCCGCGCCCACCCCGACGCGGTGCCCGCGCTCGCCGCGCTCGCGCCGAAGGTGGCCTCCATCGCGGTGATCACCGGCAGGCCCGCCGGCGTCGCGGTCCGCCACGGCGGCTTCGCGGGCGTGCCCGGCCTCGAACACCTCGTCGTCCTCGGCCACTACGGCGCCGAGCGCTGGGACGCCGTCACGGGCACGGTGCACGCCCCCGCACCGCACCCGGGGGTCGCCGCGGTCCGCTCCGAACTCCCCGGAGTCCTCGCCGAGTCGAACCTCTGGCACGACACGTACATCGAGGAGAAGGGCCGCGCCGTGGCGGTCCACACGCGCCGCGCCCCCGACCCGCAGGGCGCGTTCGAGACGCTCCGCTCACCGCTGTCGGCCCTGGCGGCACGGCACGGCCTGGTGGTCGAACCCGGCCGCATGGTCCTGGAACTGCGCCCCCCGGGCGTCGACAAGGGCGTGGCCCTCACCGAGTACGTACGGGAGGTCGGCGCCGAGTCGGTCCTCTACGCGGGCGACGACCTCGGCGATCTCCCGGCCTTCGCCGCAGTCGAAAAACTCCGCTCGGACGGCATCCCGGGCGTCCTCGTGGCGGCGGACACGGTGATCGCGGAGCTGGCCGAGAGGGCCGACCTGGTTCTGGACGGCCCGGAAGCTGTGGTCCGCATGTTGCGCGATCTGCCCCTTTAGGGGCGCGGGGAGCGGCGCGACCAGCCCCCACGGCGCCGCACCCGGCAGCGATGCCGAGGCCCCGGGGCTCTGCCCCGGACCCCGCTGCCCAATCGCCGCAGGGGCTCACTCGGCCCCCAGCGCCTCCAGCTGCTCCAGGAACCACGGCCCGGGCGGCAACGAGGTGGCGGCGGCAGCCAACCGCTTCGTACGCTCCGCTCGCTCGTCGTCCGGCATGGCCAGCGCGGCGGCCAGCGCCTCCGACGTGCCGGTCACGTCGTACGGGTTGACCACCAGCGCGTCCTCGGCCAGTTCCTCGTACGCGCCCGCCTCCCTCGACAGGACCAGGACGCAGCCGTCGTCCGAGACCACCGGGACCTCCTTCGCGACGAGGTTCATGCCGTCGCGGATCGGGTTGACCAGGGCGACGTCCGCGAGGCGGTACGCGGCGAGGGAGCGGGCGAAGTCGTCCTTCACGTGGAGGATCACCGGGGTCCAAGACGGTGTGCCGTAGCGGGAGTTGATGGACTCGGCGACGCGGGAGACCTCCGCCGTGTAGTCGCGGTAGACCGCCAGGTCCTGCCGGGAGGGATACGCGAACGCCACATGGACGACCTTCTCCCGCCACTCGGGGCGGGTCTCCAGGAGCAACTCGTAGGCGTGCAGGCCGCGGACGATGTTCTTCGACAGTTCCGTGCGGTCCACCCGGACGATCACCTTGCGGTCCTCGCCCACCTGCTCGCGCAGCGCCGCCAGACGCTCGTCCACGTCCGGCCGGTGCGCCCGCTCCCGGAGGAAGTCCGCGTCGGCGCCGAGCCCGTGCACGCCGATCCGCGTGCCGGACGTGCCCCCGAGGATCCGCGTACAGCAGTCGGTGAAGGCGTCCGCCCAGCGGCGGGTCAGAAAGGCCAGCCGGTCCGCGCCGAGCATCCCGCGCAGCAGCTGCTCGGCGATGTCGTCGGGCAGCATCCGGAAGTAGTCGACGGGTGCCCAGGGCGTGTGCGAGAAGTGGCCGATGCGCAGGTCGTCGCGGAGCTCGCGCAGCATGCCGGGGACCAGGGCCAGGTGGTAGTCCTGGACGACGACCGTCGCCCCCGGCGCGGCCTCGTCCGCCAGCGCCTGCGCGAAGGCCCGGTTGTACGCCTCGTACGACGCCCACCGGCGGCGGAACTCGGTGCCGAACGACGGCTCCAGAGGCGTCTGGTACAGCATGTGGTGCACGAACCACAGGACCGAGTTCGCGATCCCGTTGTACGCGTCCGTGTGCACGTCGGCGTCGATGTCCAGCATCCGTACGCCGGGTTCGGTGACCCCGCGCCGCACCGCCTCGCGGTCGCCGTCGCCGAGGGCCGCGCACACCCACAGCTTGTCCTCGACGACGCTCAGGGCGGAGACGAGTCCGCCCCCGCCGCGCTTCGCCTCGACCGAACCGTCGTCGCCGACGGCGTAGGAGACCGGGCCGCGGTTGGACGCGACGAGAACCTCAGCAGCACCATGCGTGGAAGCCATAAGCCGAAACTAGCCCGCCCCGGAAACGCTCAAACGTACGGCCGGGCTCCATCAGGAGCCCGGCCGTACACAACGCCGGCTGCCGCGTCGGCCGCGGCGTCAGTTCCTGCGGGAGCGGACCGCCGCGAGAATCAGCGCGCCGAGCCCGCACAGCGACACGGCGAGGCCGCCGTACAGCAGGGTGTGCGAGTCGGAGCCGGTCTCGGCGAGCTCGGGAGCGGTCGGCTTCGGGGGCGTGGGCCGGGCCTGGACGCGGCCCACGGTGAAGGTGATCGTGCACGACGGGTCGGTGCTGCCCTTGGCGCAGACGCTGCCCGGGATCACCAGGTGACGGGTGACCGTCCTGCCCGGGGTGTTGGGCACCTCGATGTGGACGGGCACCGTGATCTGGCCGTGCGGCGGGACGGTGACCTCCCGGAGGGTGCCGTCCTCGTCGGTGACCTCGGTCTCGCGCGGGGTGTCACCGGGGTTGCGGATGACGACCGGGACGACGAGGTCGCCGGGCGGCGGGTTCAGCGGGAACTCGCCCACGTCGACGATCAGCTGCGGCGGCGTCGGCGGCGCCGGCGGCTCCTCGATGACGGGCGTGATGCCGCACTTCGGGTCCGTGGAGCCGTCCTCGCAGTTGGTGCGCGGGGTGTCGGCGACGATGTTGTTGGTGAGCTTGCCGTCCCCGCCGACCGGGTCCTTGACCTTCACCGAGTACGTGACGGTGGCCGTCTTGCCGGCCGGGATGTCACCGGTGAAATTGATCTTCGGCGCGGTGTAGGAGACGTTCCCGACGCTCGCCTTCGCGTCGTTGTTGTACGTCGCGTCGTCGAGGTTCTCGGTGAGGTCGTCGGTGAACTTCGCGTTCGGGTAGTCGAGCTTGCTGATGTTCTCGGCCTTGACCGTGTACGTCACCGTGTCGCCGGGCCGCACCGTGGCCGGGCTCGCCGTCTTGGTGATCTCCAGGTCGGGGACCGGGACGGACAGCGCGAGCGCCGAGGGGACGTACGTGTCGCCCTTGGTGGAGAAGCTCAGCGTGGTGGAGGTGGCGCCGACCGGGATCGGCTCCGCCTTCACGGCCGCCCGCGAGGAGCCGCCCGAGACGTCGAACTCCTTCGCGTCGATGCTCAGGTTGTTGACCATCTTCGGGTCGAGGGCGCCGTCGTCCTCGGAGATGAAGAAGTTGTTGGTGTTGCCGGTGTGCGACTCGGTGATGTTCTGGCCGCCGACCGCGAACTTGTCGCCCGAGGTGTTCCAGTCGCCCTCGTACGCGGTGACGCTCGCGTGCGGGGTGCCGCTCGTGCGGTAGAAACCGTCGACCGTGACCGTGGTGGCCGGCGACGTGGAGCGCTGGAGGACGTGGCCGCCGTAGACGTACACGTTGCGGCGGTCGGGCGCGTAGGTCTCGTCGGGGCCGTCGTACTTGTAGACGACGGTCATCGACCAGCCCGCGACGCAGCCCTTGCCGGTCGGCGCCCAGATGTCGCCGACGGCGACGGGGACCGGCGCCCCGGTCCCGGTGACCCCGCTGAACAGGCTCGTGACGTCGGCCTCGCCGGTGTAGTAGTGCGGGCCGCTGGTGGTCGCCGGGTCCCGCACCAGGTTCTGCGGGGCGACCTTGGTGGGCGTCGCGCCGGCCACGCCGACCACGGGCACCGCGGCGAGCGGGTCGCCCGGCGAGGGCAGCACGTCCGCGCCGGAGATGTCGCAGCGCTTGAGGGCGGCGCCGCTGGGGCCGCGGTACGTGCCGTCGTTGCCGCCGAAGAAGAGGCGGGCGTAGGCGACCTTCGCGCCCGGCGGGATGGCGACCCGGCCGGTGCTGGAGCCGTAGCCGTCCGTCGTCCCGGCCGTGTTGATCCGCTCCATGACGAACGTGTTGTTGTTGTCCTTGCCCTCGCCGTTCGCTGCGACGGCGCAGCGCGCGGCCATGGTGGCGTCGCCGGTGGGGCAGCCCATGACCGTGTTGCCGATGGTCTTGAAGTCGCCGTAGATCGACTCGTCGTAGCGCTGGGCGAAGGGGGAGATGACGTCCGCTGCGGCCGGGACCGTGGCGGCGCCGACCAGTGAGCCTGTGAGGGCGGCGGTGGCGGCGAAGGCCGCCGTGCCGCGTGCGTATCCCTGTACGTGTCTGAGCCACATAAAGGGCAATTTAGGCAAAAATCATAATCATCCAGTGGTTACGCCACGCGACGCTCCGCATACTCACTGATTTCGGTCATCGGGGGCCGCTCCTCGGTGTCCACCGCGTGCGTCCGCGGCTCGAACCCGTCCTCGCCCCGCTCGAACTGGGTGAGCACCGGCCGCACCAGATGCCCGCGCGCGAGCCGCAGCTGCGCCGTGCGGTAGATCGCCGCCGCCATCCGGCCAAGGGCCTGCCCGTCCTGGTGCCGGTGCTTGCGCACCCCCACGTCCACCTGGGCGAGCGCGTCCAGGCCCACGGTGTGCAGCGCGTCGACGAGGAGGCCGAGCTCCACCCCGTATCCGACGGGGAACGGCAGCTGTTCGAGCAGCGAGCGCCTGGCCGCGTACTCGCCGCCCAACGGCTGGACGAATCCGGCCAGTTGGGGCCAGTGCAGATTGAGGATCGGCCGCGCCATCAGCTCCGTGACCCGGCCGCCCTGGCCGGCCGCGGAACCCAGCGGCCGGTCGTACATGGCCTTGACGAAGTCCACGCCCGGGTCGGTGAGCAGCGGGCCGACGATCCCCGAGACGAAGTCCGCCGAGAACTCCTTCAGATCCGCGTCGACGAAGCAGACGATGTCACCGGACGTGACGAGGAGCGAACGCCACAGCACCTCGCCCTTTCCGGGCCGCGCCGGGATCCGCGGCAGGATCGTGTCCCGGTGCACGACCCGCGCCCCGGCCGCCGCCGCGACCGCCGACGTCCGGTCCGTGGAGCCGGAGTCGATCACGACGAGCTCGTCGACGAGCGGCACGGCCTCCGTCATCAGCTCGCGTCGGATCACGGCGACGATCTCGCCGACCGTCTCCTCCTCGTTGAGCGCGGGCAGTACGACGCTCACGGTCCGGCCCGACGCCCGTTTCGCGGCGATCAGACGGGACAGCGGACGGTCGGCCACGGACCAGGAACGCCCGCTCAGCCAGCGCTCGACCTCTTCCAGCACGGTCAGAGTCCTCCCGTATGTGATCCATCTCGCGGTTCGGACGACTATCTCAAGGGTCCAGGGCGTCGGTTACAGTCTTGAACAAGGCCGGTGACCATCGCATGTCGGGGTCGCCGCCCACGCCTCAGTGCGTGACACACAACCGAATACCGCTCATCCAGAGGGGCAGAGGGATACGGCCCGTTGAAGCCCCGGCAACCCTCCAGCCGGTCTCGTACGACTGTCATCGTCGACGTCGCGGGGCTCCCGGCTAGGGAAGGTGCCAAATCCGTCTCGCGGCGAGGTGCGCCGCGAGGAAGATGAGGAGAAAGGGCCTCGCCTCTCATGGCTGTACAGACTGTCGCCACCGAAACCGCCGCTCCGACCGTTGACCTCGGTCCCGCCGCAGGCCTCTCCTGCCGCGAGTGCGGTGCTCAGTTCCCGCTCGGTCCGATCTTCGCGTGCGTCGAGTGTTTCGGGCCTCTGGAAGTCGCGTACGACCTTCCCGTCGGCGACCCCGAGGCGCTCCGCAAGCAGATCGAGGCGGGCCCGGCCAACATCTGGCGCTACGCCCCCCTCCTGCCGGTCCCGGCCGACGTCGCCGAGAAGCCGAACCTGAACCCGGGCTGGACCAAGCTCGTCAAGGCCGACAACCTCGCCCGCGAACTCGGCGTCGAGCAGGGCAAGTTGTTCGTCAAGGACGACTCCGGCAACCCGACCCACTCCTTCAAGGACCGCGTCGTCGCCCAGGCCATCGAGGCCGCGCGCGCTTTCGGTTTCACGACGCTGTCGTGCTCCTCCACCGGCAACCTGGCCGGGGCCGTCGGCGCCGCCGCCGCCCGCGCCGGCTTCCGCTCGTGCGTGTTCATCCCGCACGACCTGGAGCAGGGCAAGGTCGTCATGGCCGGTGTCTACGGCGGTGACCTCGTCGCCATCGAGGGCAACTACGACGACGTGAACCGCTTCTGCTCCGAGCTCATCGGCGACCCGCTGGGCGAGGGCTGGGGCTTTGTGAACGTGAACCTGCGCCCGTACTACGGCGAGGGCTCCAAGACGCTCGCCTACGAGATCTGCGAGCAGCTGGGCTGGCAGCTCCCGGACCAGCTGGTCATCCCGATCGCGTCGGGTTCGCAGTTCACGAAGATCGACAAGGGCCTCCAGGAGCTGATCAAGCTCGGCCTCGTCGAGGACAAGCCGTACAAGCTCTTCGGCGCCCAGGCCGAGGGGTGCTCGCCGGTCTCGGTGGCGTACAAGGCAGGCACCGACGTCGTACGGCCGCAGAAGCCGAACACGATCGCCAAGTCCCTTGCGATCGGGAACCCGGCCGACGGCCCCTACGTCCTCGACATCGCCCGCCGCACCGGCGGCGCCGTGGAGGACGTGAACGACGAGCAGGTCGTGGACGCCATCAAGCTGCTCGCGCAGACCGAGGGCATCTTCGCCGAGACGGCGGGCGGCGTGACGCTCGGCGTCACGAAGAAGCTGATCGAGGCGGGGCTCATCGACCCGTCCCTCACCACGGTCGTCCTGAACACCGGTGACGGGCTCAAGACCCTCGACGCGGTTGCCGATTCGTCCCAGGCGACCGCCACGATCCGGCCGAGCCTCGACGCGTTCCGCGACGCCGGCCTCGCCGCCGACCACTGAGCCAACCGAACTTGTAGGAACGGGAGTCACCCAGCCATGAGCGTCAACGTCCGTATTCCGACCATCCTGCGCACCTACACCGGCGGCCAGGCCGAGGTCCCCGCCGAGGGCGCCACGCTCTCCGAGGTCATCGCCGACCTGGAGAAGAACCACACCGGGATCGCCGCCCGCGTCCTGGACGACCAGGGCAAGCTGCGCCGCTTCGTGAACGTCTACGTGAACGACGACGACGTCCGCTTCGAGCAGGGCCTGGAGACGGCGACGCCGGACGGCGCGGGCGTCTCGATCATTCCGGCCGTCGCCGGCGGCTGATCTTTCGCCGATCTGCTCAGAGTTACGTGAATTGCCCCCTCCGCAAGAGAAGCGGAGGGGGCAATTCTGCATGGTTGAGCGCGGTACAGTTGGGGAAGCTGCTTCGTTTCGGTACGTGGCGCATGACGGGCGCATATGAGTTCTCGCCCGACGCCCGCCAAGAAGTAGCCAAAGTGCGCAGCCCTTTCGGGCCCTTTATGGCATTTATGCGGCCCGACTTGCCCCGGGATCTGTCCAGTTGGCCCGTTTTCCCCGATCGTGCGTGCCCAGAATTCTCGTCCGACTGACCTGTTGCAGACGGCAGTTGGGCAGATACATTCAGCCGCGGTCGACGCGTTCCGGCGCACACCCCCAAACCCTTTGGGGCGTGAGGTCTGACCCGGGACCGCGAAGTGCGGTCTCGCGCAAGGGCCAGTAATAGGGGAGTTAGGCATGGCTCAGGGCACCGTCAAGTGGTTCAACGCGGAGAAGGGGTACGGCTTCATCGCGGTCGACGGTGGTGCGGATGTATTCGTCCACTACAGCGCGATTCAGATGGACGGCTACCGCACCCTCGAAGAGGGTCAGCGAGTGGAATTCGAGATCTCGCAGGGCCAGAAGGGGCCGCAGGCCGACATGGTCCGCCTGGCCGCCGGCTGAAGCGCGCGCGTCCGACTGAAAGCTTCGTACGTCGCACGTCCATGGAGGGTCCGTCTCCCGGTCATCGGGGACGGGCCCTTCGTGCTGCCCACCTGCGGTTCTGGTAGACGGCCTTGCACTCGTGGGGGTCGAGTGCTAATCATTGGCTTAGCACTCTCCCCGTGAGAGTGACAGAACTTGGATCGAGTCGGTGAGGCTCGCAGGCCGGGTGGGGCAAGGAACCACAAGGGCTGCAGGCCGTCCGTCGCGGGCACCTGCACGGTCCGTTTGCGTTTCCACCCCGTCCGGGAGGACCACTTCACATGGCCAAGATCATCGCGTTCGACGAGGAGGCACGGCGCGGCCTCGAGCGCGGCATGAACCAGCTCGCCGACGCCGTCAAGGTGACCCTGGGCCCCAAGGGTCGCAACGTCGTCCTCGAGAAGAAGTGGGGCGCCCCCACGATCACCAACGATGGTGTGTCCATCGCCAAGGAGATCGAGCTCGAGGACCCGTACGAGAAGATCGGCGCCGAGCTGGTCAAGGAGGTCGCGAAGAAGACGGACGACGTCGCCGGTGACGGCACGACGACCGCGACCGTCCTGGCCCAGGCCCTGGTGCGCGAGGGTCTGCGCAACGTGGCCGCCGGTGCCAACCCGATGGCCCTCAAGCGTGGCATCGAGAAGGCCGTCGAGGCCGTCTCCGCCGCCCTGCTCGAGCAGGCCAAGGATGTCGAGACCAAGGAGCAGATCGCTTCCACGGCCTCCATCTCCGCCGCCGACACCCAGATCGGCGAGCTCATCGCCGAGGCCATGGACAAGGTCGGCAAGGAAGGCGTCATCACCGTCGAGGAGTCCCAGACCTTCGGTCTGGAGCTGGAGCTCACCGAGGGTATGCGCTTCGACAAGGGCTACATCTCGGCGTACTTCGCCACCGACATGGAGCGTATGGAGGCGTCGCTCGACGACCCGTACATCCTCATCGTCAACTCGAAGATCGGCAACGTGAAGGACCTCCTTCCGCTGCTCGAGAAGGTCATGCAGTCCGGCAAGCCGCTGCTGATCATCGCCGAGGACGTCGAGGGCGAGGCCCTGTCGACCCTGGTCGTCAACAAGATCCGTGGCACCTTCAAGTCCGTCGCCGTCAAGGCCCCGGGCTTCGGTGACCGCCGCAAGGCCATGCTCGGCGACATCGCCATCCTCACCGGTGGCACCGTCATCTCCGAGGAGGTCGGCCTCAAGCTGGAGAACGCCGGTCTCGACCTGCTCGGCCGCGCCCGCAAGGTCGTCATCACCAAGGACGAGACGACGATCGTCGACGGCGCCGGTGACAGCGACCAGGTCCAGGGCCGCGTCAACCAGATCCGTGCCGAGATCGAGAACTCGGACAGCGACTACGACCGCGAGAAGCTGCAGGAGCGCCTGGCGAAGCTCGCCGGCGGTGTTGCGGTCATCAAGGCCGGTGCCGCGACCGAGGTCGAGCTCAAGGAGCGCAAGCACCGCATCGAGGACGCCGTTCGCAACGCGAAGGCGGCCGTCGAAGAGGGCATCGTCGCCGGTGGTGGCGTGGCCCTCCTCCAGGCCTCCGCGGTGTTCGAGAAGCTGGAGCTCGAAGGTGACGAGGCGACCGGCGCCAACGCCGTGAAGCTCGCCCTTGAGGCCCCGCTCAAGCAGATCGCCGTCAACGGTGGTCTCGAGGGTGGCGTCGTCGTGGAGAAGGTGCGCAACCTGGCCGTCGGCCACGGTCTGAACGCCGCCACGGGCGAGTACGTCGACATGATCGCCGAGGGCATCCTCGACCCGGCCAAGGTGACGCGCTCCGCGCTGCAGAACGCCGCGTCGATCGCCGCGCTGTTCCTGACCACCGAGGCCGTCATCGCCGACAAGCCGGAGAAGGCCGCCGCCGGCGGCGCTCCGGGCGGCATGCCGGGCGGTGACATGGACTTCTGAGCCGGAACTTCGGCTCGGGTCGGTCTTTGACGCCTAGGGCGGTATCCCCTTTGCCGGGATGCCGCCCTTCGGCGTTTTCCGGGGTGGGTTCGCTGCGCGGGCCCCGTCGCCGTTGGTGGTGCCTCCGTACGGCGGGTTTCGCGCCGTTGGGGCTGGGCGCGCAGTTCCCCGCGCCCCTGCGGGGCGCTCCTTACGGGGCTTCCGCGTAGCTGGTCCAGGCTTCCCGGCCTGCCTTGGCCGCGCTCTGGGTCGCCGTCTGGGCCTGGCGCAGGGCGCGGGAGGCCAGCTCCGTCGGCGGGACTTCCCAGCTGCCGGTCCAGGAGCGGCCCGCGCGGGCCAGTTCGTAGACGAGGACGCCGACGCCCGCCGTGGCGACGATCATGCCGACCCCGGCGAGCCCCGCACCGGCGGTCAGCCTGCTGCGGTTCGGGCGGAACTCGGTCCAGGAGATCTTGGAGAAGGTGCTGTCAGCCATGGGGCCAGGATGCGGGAGGGCCGGGCAGTGCGCATGTCGGCCGTCCCCGGACGGGGAGCCCGGTCCGCACCCGGAACGGGTCGCTGACGTGTACGACGCGGATGCCGGGCACCGGTGACGTGGGTGACGTGAGCGCCGGGGGTTCGTTGGCCCCGGTATGACGATGAAGCGGAAACAGTGGGCTGTGCGGGTGTGCGCGACCGGAGCGGTGGGCGTGGCGGCGCTGTCGGGGGCCTTCGCGTCCGGCGCGTACGCGGCCGAGCCCGAGCCGACGGGGCACACGGTGATCATGTCGAACGAGGAGGCCGAGGCCGCCGGGTTCGTGGCGACCGACTGCTACGAGCCCGGCGTGTACTACTTCGGGGGCTGTCAGCCGCGGCCCGGCGTCGAGCGGCGGGCGCGGTAGTCGGACATCTTCGCGCGGGCGCCGCAGGTGTTCATCGAGCACCAGCGGCGCCGGCCGGGGCGGCTCTCGTCGACGTAGAGCAGGGAGCAGTCGGGGGCGGCGCACTCGCGGACGCGGTGGGCGTACGGGCCGGTCAGCAGGTCGGCGCCGTCGCGGGCCACGTGGGGCAGCAGGTCGCCGATCGAGCGGACCTCGGGGGGTACGAGCGCGGCGCGGCCCGTCGCGGCGAGGGTGAGGCGGGGGCCCGGCAGGGAGCGGGACGACCAGGTGCTGATGGTGTCCAGGTCGGCGGCGGTTGGCGCGGTGAAGGCGCCGTGCAGCGCTTCGCGCAGTTGCCGGGCGTGGGCGAGGACGCGGGGGGACGCGGCGGGGGCCGGGGGTGTGCACAGGCCCGCTTCCACGCACCAGCGGGTCAGGTCCTGCGGAGTGCGCAGGCGGTCGAACTCGGCTGCTCCCAGGCCCCGTCCGCCCAGGGTCGCCGTGAAGTCGACCGAGAGGCGGCCGCCGTACCAGCGGAAGGCGTAGGGGTCGGAGTGCTTGTCCGGGCCCCGGCTCCTGCCCTTTTCCTTGTCCACCATCCGGGCACGGTAGCAGGTTACCTGTTTAGGGGGTAACGGGCCGGAGCCCCGCGGAGCTCGGGGGAAGCGTCCGCGGGGCCCCGGGGTTCAGAGGTGACGACGAGGGGCGTCAGACCTTCGCCGGCTGCTTCGGCTCGGGGGTGTCCGTGGTCTGCGGGGCCGACGGGCCCTCCTCGGCGTGGGCTTCCGGCGATTCACCGAGGTCCACATCCGCGTTGAACTCGGCCATCATTTCCTTCGTGAAGCCGAAGCAGTACGTGGCGAGGTAGCCGACGATGTAGCCCACCAGCAGGCCGCCCGCGTAGATCGCGCAGGTCACGCCCAGGCCCTTGTCGCCGTCGAGGAGCGGGAAGAGCGCCCAGCCGGACGGGCCGATGGCCGTCGAGCCGACCTGGGTGCCGAGCATCGAGAAGAGGCCGATGAACGCGCCGCCCGCCGCGCCGCCGACGCAAGCCGTGATGAAGGGGCGGCCCAGGGGGAGCGAGACACCGTAGATGAGCGGTTCGCCGACGCCCAGGAAGCCCGCGGGGAGCGCCGACTTGATGGTCTTGCGGATCGACGTGTTGTTCTTGAGCTTCTTGTAGACGGCGATCGCCGCACCGACCTGGCCCGCGCCCGCCATCGCGAGGATGGGGAGCAGGACCGTGTAGCCCTGCTGCTCGATCAGGGTGGTGTGGATCGGGATCAGCGCCTGGTGCAGGCCCAGCATGACCAGCGGCAGGAACAGGCCGCCGAGGATCGCGCCGGCGAAGATGCCGGTGTTCTCCAGGAGCCAGTTGGCGCCGTCGCCGATCGCGGTGGAGACCTCGCCCGCGACGAACATCAGGCCGAAGATCGTGACCAGGCCGGAGATGAGCACCGTGAGGGTCGGGGTGACGAGGACGTCGACCGCCTCGGGCACCCACTTGCGGCACCACTTCTCGATGTGGACGGCGAGGACCGCTGCGCCCAGCGCGCCGAGCACGCCGCCCTGGCCGGGCGAGAGGGTCTGGCCGAACACGTCGATGTTGGCGACACCCGGGTAGACGATGATCGCCGCGACCGCGCCGCCGAGGATCGGCGTGCCGCCGAACTCCTTCGCCGTGTTGTAGCCGACGAACACCGCGATCAGCGCCATGAATCCGGAGGCGATGGCGGCGAGTGCCGGGGTGACGCCGGGCAGCCAGTGCAGGTTGACCAGCAGGCCGTTGATGCCGGCGATGATGCCGCAGCCGATCAGGGCCGGGATCAGCGGCACGAAGATGTTGGCGATCTTGCGCAGGAACAGCTTGAACGGCGTGGCGTTCTTCGCCTTCTGTGCCGCCCTCAACTCCGCGCCCTGCGCCGCCAGTCCATCGGCGGTCGGCGCGGCGGGGGCGGGGGCGGAGGCCTTGCCCTCCTGCACCAGCTCCTCGAACTCCGGGGTGACCCGGGCGACCTTCCCCGGGCCGAGGACGATCTGGTACGTGTCGTCCTCGACGACGCCCATGACGTCGGGCAGCGCCTTCAGCGCCTCGTCCTGGACCAGCGAGCGGTCCGCGAGACCCAGGCGGAGCCGGGTCATGCAGTGGGCTACGGAGGTGACGTTCGCGGCACCGCCGACGAGCGGCAGGATCGAGGCCGCCACGTCGCGGTTCTTGTTCTCAGCCATGGTGCGTGCTGCCTTGCTGTGCGGGGAGTGGGGAGGGTGCGGGAGGTGTCAGAGGGTGGTCTTCAGGGGGGCTTCAGAGGGTGGTCGCCGCCGCGAGGGCGGCGCGCAGGTGGCCCTTCGACTCGGTCAGCAGGCGGGCCGCCGTCGGCCCGTCCACGTCGCCGAGCACGACGAGGATCGCGTTCTTGACCTCGCCGTCGGTGGCGGCGAGCGCGGCCTCGATGGCGGCGTCGTCGGCGCCCGTGGCCAGGGCGACGATGCGGCGGGAGCGGGCCCGCAGCTTCTCGTTCGACGCGCGTACGTCGACCATGAGGTTCCCGTACGTCTTGCCGAGCCGGATCATGGTGATCGTCGACAGCATGTTGAGGACGAGCTTCTGCGCCGTGCCCGCCTTGAGGCGGGTCGAGCCGGTGAGCAGCTCCGGTCCTACGACGACCTCGATGCCGTGGTCGGCCGCGGCGGCCAGCGCGCTGTCGGCGTTGCAGGACAGGCCGATGGTGAGCGCGCCGCGGGTGGTGCGGGCGTGCTCCACGGCGCCGATCGCGTACGGGGTGCGGCCCGAGGCGGAGATGCCGACCACGATGTCGTCGGCGGTCAGGTTCAGCGCGTCCAGGTCCTGCGCCGCGAGCTCCTTGGAGTCCTCGGCGCCCTCGACCGCGGTGACCATCGCGGACGGGCCGCCCGCGATCAGGCCGACGACCTCGCCCGGGTCCGTGTTGAAGGTGGGCGGGCACTCGGACGCGTCCAGGACACCGAGCCGGCCTGCCGTGCCGGCACCCGCGTAGATCAGGCGGCCGCCGCGGGCCATGCGCTCGGCCGTGCCGTCGATCGCGGCGGCGATCGCGGGGAGCTGGGCGGCGACGGCGGTGGGGACGGAGGCGTCCTCCGCGTTCATGATCCTGGCGATCTCCAGCGTGGACTGCTGGTCGATCTCGGCGAGTTCCGGGCGGAACGCCTCCGTCGTCAGCGTGGCCAGTTCGGCTCGGAGGTCGCTGTATGTGGCGTCAGGGGTGGTGGACATCGTCGTCTCGGGGCCTTCTGTGCGGGGCTCTTTGGGGGCGGGGGCTCTTGTGCGGGTCGCGGGGCTCTGCCCCGGGCCCCGCTCCTCAATCGCCGGAGGGGCTTGATCTGGTGGCTGGGTAGCTTGCTTCAGTTGCTACTTGCGCGTTGTTCGGTGGCGGTGGGCCAGGGCCTCGTAGGAGGCCGAGAGGGCCGGGGCCGTCGTCTCGTACGTGCGTTGGGCCACGCCCACGAACAGGCAGTCCACGACGAGGAGTTGGCTCGTGCGGGACGACATCGCCGCGGGGCGCAGCTCGCTCTCGCGGGCGATGGACGTGGTGAGGATGTGGTCCGCGTACTGCGAGACGGGGCCGTCGGGGCGGCCGGTGATCGCGATGGTCGTCGCGCCGTGCTCGAAGGCGACGCGCAGCGGCTCGATGACGTCGCCGGTGCCGCCGGAGTGCGTGATGGAGACCGCGACGTCGCCGGAGCGGAGCGTCACCGCGTTCGTGATCGCCAGGTGCGGGTCGCTGTGGGCGTGGGCGATGTGCCCGATGCGCAGCAGCTTCTGCGCGAGGTCCTGGGCGACGAGGCCGGAGGCGCCGACCCCGTAGACGTCGACGCGGCGGGCGCCCGCGAGCGCGTTCACGGCGGCGCCGAGCTGCACGGTGTCGAGTCCGGCCGCGGTGTCGGCGAGGGTCTGCTGTTCGTCGTAGGCCAGCTTGGCGACCACGTCGGCGATCGGGTCGTCGACCGCGATGTCGGCGGTGACGGCCGGGGCCCGGCCCGACTGCTGCTGGGCGGCGAGGCCGGCGAGCGCGAGGCGCAGGTCCCGGTAGCCGGGGTAGCCGAGGAGGCGGGCGGTGCGGACCACCGTGGCCTCGCTGGTGCCGGTGAGCTCGGCGAGTCCGGTGACGGTCAGCGCCGCGCAGCCCGCCGGGTCACCCGCGACGGCCTCGGCGACCCGCTGCATGGAGCGGGTCATCGACGGCGCCAGGGTGCGCACCTTGGCCGCGAGGGCCGCCGGGGCGGGGGGCGCGTCGTTCACGAAACTTTCCTTCACGTCATTGCTCACGTAATGAAAGATATTTTCGCGGCGTGTCGTGGTCAAGGGTCCTTCGGTCGGGACGTGGGTCACATCTGGGGGCCGTGAGGTCGCGGGACAATGGGGTCATGGATTCCGTCAGCCCGCTCGAACAGGCCCTGCACGCGGCCCGCGCCCTCGTCCTCGCCGACCTCAAGGCGGTGGATGTCGCCGACGCGGATGTCGTGTCGCTCGTCGAGGATTCGGTCACCTCGCGCCGCTGGTGGGTCGAGCAGTGGCCGGAGGGTGTCGCGTACGTGACCGGGCTCGTCGCCCAGGACGTGAAGGACGGCCTTCTGGAGCGCTACGGGCGCTGGCCGCTGTGCCCGGTCTGCGGCCCCGGCTCGGGCACGGAGGGGCCGCACGCGCTGGACGTCGAGCCGGAGCTGGGCGCCGACCCGCACTGGGTCTGCTCCGAGGCGGGCGTCGTGGTCGCGCCGGTGGGGTCTTTGGGGACCGTGACCGGATGACCGTCTACATCGACCCGCCGACCTGGCCGGGGCACGGCCGCCTGTGGTCGCACCTGGTCAGCGATGTGTCGTTCGAGGAACTGCACGCGTTCGCCGGGCGGTTGGGGGTGCCGCCGCGTGCCTTCGAGCGCGACCACTACGACATCCCGTCGCACCGCTACGAGGACGCGGTGCGGGCCGGGGCCGTGGTGATCGGCTCGAAGGAGCTCGTGCGCAGGCTCACGGACGCGGGGCTGCGGCGGCCGAAGGGGCGGCCTGCGGTGCCGCCGCCGAGCCCGTGACGATCTTCGATCCCGTACGTCGGTGAAGGCGCAGCGCTGCGGCCGTCGCGGCGAGGGCGAGGACCGTCATCGCGGCGCCCGCCCAGGCGGTGGCCGGGTAGCCGAGGTCCGCGTCGATGACCGTGCCGCCGAGCCAGGGGCCGCCCGTGTTGCCGAGGTTGAACGCCGCCGTCGTGGTGGCGCCGGCCAGGGTGGGGGCGGCGCCCGCGACGTTGAACATACGGGCGTTGAGGGCGGGCGCCGTGTAGAACGCGGAGAGGCCGAGCAGGAACGACAGGGCCACCGCCGCCACCGCGAAGCGGCCCAGGAGCGCGAGCGCCACGAGGAAGACGGTCGAGGCGGTGATGCCGGTCAGCAGGACGCCGAAGAGGTGCGCGTCCGCGACCCGGCCGCCGACCGTCGTGCCGACCAGGGCGCCGATGCCGAACAGGGCGAGGACGCCCGGGACCCAGCCCTCGGACAGGCCCGCCACGTCCGTCAGGAGCGGTGAGAGGTAGCTGAACGCGCAGAAGACGCCGCCGGCCGCGAGCGCCGTCACGACGATCGAGAGCCAGACCTGGCGGTCCGCGTAGATCCCCAACTCGCGCCTGAGGCGCGGTCGTTCGGCGGGCACCGGGATCGCGGGGACGAGCGTGACGATACCGACGAGGGCGACCGCGGACGCCGCGCCCACCGCCCAGAACGCGGCCCGCCAGCCGAGCCCGTCGCCGAGGAAGGCGCCCGCGGGGACGCCGAGGACGTTCGCGATCGACAGGCCGCCGATCATCACGGCCATCGCGCGGGCCCGCTGGTTCACCGGCACCATCGCGATGGCGACCGCCGCGCCGACCGCCCAGAAACCGGCGCACGCCAGGGCCGAGATCACGCGGGACGCGAAGAGGACGGCGTACGACGGGGCGAGCGCGCCCGCGATCTGGCCGAGGCCGAAGACCGAGATGAGCGCGATGAGGGTGGTGCGGCGGGGCAGGCGCAGCGTCGCCACCGCGAGGAGCGGGGCGCCGACCACCATGCCGATCGCGAAGGCCGAGATGAGCAGGCCGGCCTGCGGGATGGTGACGTCCATGTCGTCGGCGACCGCGGGGAGCAGGCCGGAGAGCATGAACTCGCTCGTGCCGAGGGCGAAGACGCTGAGGCCGAGGATGTAGACGGCGAGCGGCATACGGGCGGGGGCGGAGTTCGGCGGCATGTCAGGGGCAACCTGCGCGGTGGGGCGTGGCATTCCCGGTCAGGGGACGTCGAGCAGGCTCAGCTCCGTCGACAGGTTCTCCCGCGCCGCCGCCTCCCAGGCCCTCGCACCGTGCGGGGTCCTGAACAGCCTTGGCAGGCCCAGGAGTTGGCGGAGCACCGCCGCCCGTCCCTCGCGGAACGCCTCGTCGGGCACGAACGCGTACTCCTCGCGGACCGCCCGCGTGTAGGCGGCGTACGTCTCCGCGTCCGACGCCAGGATCGCCAGGTCGGCGTCGCACAGGGCCTCGCCGTTGGTGTCGCCCTCGTCGGGGTCGTGCGTGGTGGTCAGCCGGACCAGCCGCGCGACCTCGTCCACCTGACGGGACGTCAGACCTGCTTCTTTCAGGGCCCGTTCGGCGAGCACGGCGGACCGCTCCTCGTTCTCGGAGCGGTCCGGACGGTACACCGCGTCGTGGAACCAGGCCGCGAGGCGCACGAGGTCGGGGTCGTCCGCGTGCTCCGCCAGTACGTCGATGTGGTCGAGGACCGCGGCGAGGTGCGCGGTGGTGTGGTAGCGCCGCTGGGGCTCGGCCCAGCGGGCCAGCAGGTTGTCGGCGTACGGGTACGGGTCGGTGCCCGGGGTGCCGGTCGTCGCCCGCAGGGTGCGGGCCCAGCGCTCACGCAGCTCGGTCATGGGACGACCATAGCTGTTGTGTACCCCCTGGGGGTATGTTACGTTCCTCGGCGTCCGGTACCCCCTGGGGGTATCTAAGGTCACGTACTCGGGAGGGAATGTCATGGACGGGGTCAACCCACGGCGCTGGTGGGCGCTGCTCGTGCTCGCCACCGCGCAGTTCATGGTCATCATGGACACGTCGATCATCGGGGTCGCGCTCCCCGAGATGCAGAAGGACCTGGGGTTCTCGCAGGGCGACCTCCAATGGGTCTTCAACGCGTACGTCATCGCCTTCGGCGGACTGCTGCTGCTCGGCGGGCGCCTGTCGGACCTGCTCGGGGCGCGCAAGGTGTTCGTCGGCGGATGGAGCGTCCTGATCGCCGGGTCCGTCGTCGCCGCGGCCGCGCAGACCGCGTGGGTCGAGGTCGCCGGGCGGGCCGTGCAGGGCGTGGGCGGGGCGCTGATCGCGCCCGCCGCCATGACGCTCCTGATGATGCTGTTCGGGCACGACCCGAAGGAGCTCGGCAAGGCGATGGCGCTCTACGGTGCCGCGGCACCGGCCGGCGGCACGGCCGGGGTGTTCCTCGGCGGCGTCTTCACCGAGTGGCTGAGCTGGCCGTGGGTGTTCGTCATCTACGTGCCCATCGGCCTCGCCACCCTCGCCGCGACCGGCCTGCTGCCCGCCGTCGCGCCGCGCCGGGGCGCCGTCGACGTACTGGGCGCCGCGTTCGTGACGGCCGGGCTCGCGCTCGCCGTGTACGCCGTGGTGCGGGCGCCGGAGATCGGGTGGGGCGCGACGGCGACGGTGCTCCAACTGCTGGGTGCCGCGCTCCTGTTGGGGCTGTTCATCGGCGTCCAGCGGGCGGTCCGCGCCCCGCTGATGCCGCTCGGCGTGTGGCGGATCCCGCGGCTCGGGTCGGCGAACCTGGCGATGGCGCTGCTCGGCGCGGCCTGGATCCCGATGTGGTACTTCCTCAACCTCTACCTCCAGCAGGTGCTCGGCTACGGGGCCTTCGCGTCCGGCGCCGCCCTGCTGCCGATGACCGGGCTCCTGATGATCTTCATGACCGCCGTCACGGCGCGGCTGCTCGGCCGGTTCGGGGCGAAGCGGCTGATCGGGGCGGGGCTGCTCGTGCTCGCGGCCGGTCTGGTGTGGCTGTCGGCGGTCGGGCCCACGGGGTCGTTCGTGATCGACGTCCTGCCGGCGTCGCTGGTCGCCGCGCTCGGCATGTCCCTCGCGTACATCCCCGCGATGATGGCCGCCATGTCCGGGGCGCCGCAGGAGCAGGCGGGCCTGGCCTCCGGCATCGTCAACACCACGTACCAGGTCGGCTCGGCGCTCGGCCTCGCCGCGCTCACCGCCCTCGCGACCTCGCAGGGGGCGGGGCGGCTCGGGGACCTGCCGGCGCTGACGGACGGGTTCAGCGCCGCGTTCCTCGGGGCCGCCGGGATCGCGGCGGTCGGGGGAGTGGTGACGCTGGCGTTGATGCGGCGCGAGCCGGCTGCGACTGCGACTGCGACTGCGGCTCCGGATTCGGATTCGGCTCCGGATTCGGCTTCGGCTTCGGCGAGCGAAGAGGCCGGCGTGTGAGTGGCTGTCGGCCAACTGGTCGGTGCAGGGCGCCCGTTGCTCCTCTCCCGGAGCGGCGGGCGCCTTACCGTGTGGCCATGACTACAGACGCCGTACGAGACGACATACGGGACCCCGAGCTGCCCGGGCGGCTCCTGGTGACGGAACGGGACGCCCTGATCCCACTGCTGCGGGCGCGGCCCGACGAGGACTTCGCGCTGCGGACCGCGTGTCCGGGGTGGGCGGTGCGGGATGTGCTCGCGCACTGTTCGGCCGCGCTGATGCGGGTCGTGGAGAGCCGGTTCGAGAAGGGGGTCTTCAGCCCCGAGTGCAACGACCGGGACATCGCCGAGCGGGCCGCCTGGTCGCACCAGGAGGTCGTCGACGAGCTGGAGCGCGGGATGACCGAGGCGGGTGCGGCCATCGCCAAGGCCGGCGGGGTGCTCGACGCGGTCGCGCTGGGGGAGTGGATCCACGCGGGCGACGTACGGGAGGCCTTCGGTGAGCCCGGGGCGTACGCGGGGTCCGGGTTGCCGCTCGCCCTTGAACTACTGGTCCGGATCAGCCGGGACCGGGGGCATGTGGCGCTCCACGCGGACGTCGACGACCTGGACACGCCGCTCGTCCTGGGCGCCCCGGCGGAGGCGGCGCCGCCGGGCCGGTACATCGGGGGCGCGAGCACGTTGCTGCGGCTCTATTCGGGGCGGCATGTGGTGGGGGCGCGGTATGAGTTGGCCGGGGTGGGGGAGAGGGAGCTGAACTTGTTCGGGTGACGTCCATGTGGCCCGGCCACATCGAGGGCCTGGGCACATCAAGCCCCTGCGGCGATTGAGCAGCGGGGTCCGGGGCGGAGCCCCAGGCCTCAGCGCCGTTGCCGGTTGCGTTTTCGTGGGCGGGTGCAGCGTCGTCGTGGCTGGTCGCGCAGTTCCCCGCGCCCCTGACGGGGCGGAGTCACATGTCGATACAGCCCCGCGCCCCTTAAGCGCGGCGCTTCACGACACCCGCGTCACGAAGGAGGGCCGGGTCCGTCGTGCCCAGGACGGCCACGCTGAACGCCGCGGCGGCGAAGACTCGGATCGCCCGCACCGTGTCGCCGACGCGGTGCGGACGGTGCGTGCCCGTCGCCGCGGTGGCGCCGGACGGGGCCGGGGTGATGGTCGCTGTAGTCATGCCTCAAGGATGCGATTCGGGCATACCGCGCACATCGGCCCCAGGGTGTAACCGTCGTACGACCCGCGGGGGACCCGTCCCCTAGGGAAGGAAATGGTTGGCCCGGCCCGGCAGCTGTCCCGTACACTCGCCCGTCTCCCCCCGCCCGGCGCAGCCGGAGCGCGTCGCCGACCGGACGGAAACCGGCCGGAGCCTTGTGTACCAGTACCCGTACCTCGGAGCCGGAGGCAGAACCCCGTGAGCACGTCACCGCTCGACCGCGAGCGCGCGCACCTCGTATCGTCCCGCGCCGCCCTGCGCGCCATGCGCGAGGACGCCCAGGCGCTCGACATCCGCGACGTCACCGCGAACTGGGTGAACGCGGAGGTGCTCCAGCGCCAGATCGACGAGCGGATCAAGGCGCTGGCCGACCTGAGCCACACCCCGCTGTTCTTCGGCCGGCTCGACTACCTGCACGCGCCGGGCGCCGAGCAGGCGGAGGGTGCTGACGGCGAGCAGTTCTACATCGGCCGGCGCCATGTGCACGACGCGGACGGCGACCCCATGGTCATCGACTGGCGCGCCCCCGTCTCGCAGCCGTTCTACCGGGCCTCGAAGAAGGACCCGATGGACATCGCGCTGCGCCGCCGATTCGGTTACACCGGCGGGGAGTTGACCGCGTACGAGGACGAGCACCTGTCCGACCCGGAGGAAGTGGCCCGCACCAGCGCGCTGCTCCAGCAGGAGATCGAGCGCCCGCGTGTCGGCCCGATGCGCGACATCGTGGCGACCATCCAGCCCGAGCAGGACGAGATCGTGCGCAGCGGCCTCGCGGGGTCCGTCTGCGTCCAGGGAGGCCCGGGCACGGGAAAGACCGCGGTCGGCCTGCACCGTGTCGCCTACCTCCTCTACGCCCACCGCGAGCGCCTCGCCCGCACCGGCACCCTCGTCATCGGGCCGAACAAGTCGTTCCTGCACTACATCGAACAAGTGCTGCCCGCGCTGGGCGAGTTGGAGGTCAAGCAGGCGACGGTCGACGACCTCGTCGCGCAGGGCACGCACGTGGAGGTGCGCGGCACGGACGACGCGGCCGCCGCGGTGATCAAGGGCGACGCCCGGATGGCCGAAGTCCTGCGGCGCGCCCTGCGCTCGCACATCAAGGCGCCGGCCGAGGGCGTCGTGGTCGTACGGGGATCACGCCGATGGCGCGTCGCCTCGTACGAATTCGAGGACATCGTGCGGGAGTTGACCGAGCGCGACATGCGGTACGGCGCCGCGCGCGACGCGCTGCCGCAGCGGATCGCGCACGCCGTGCTCGTCCAGATGGAGCGGGCGGGCGAGGCGCCGGACGACCGCGTGCAGGACTCCGTCGCCCGGAACGCCGCCGTGAAGGCCGCGGTCAAGGCGGTCTGGCCGGCCGTCGACCCGGCCAAACTGGTGCTGCGGCTGCTGTCCGACGCGGAGTTCCTCGCCGAGCACGCGGCGGGGCTGCTCGACGAGGACGAGCAGAAGACCGTGCTGTGGGCGAAGCTCCCGCGCAGCGTGAAGTCCGCCAAGTGGTCGGCCGCGGACGCCGTGCTGATCGACGAGGTCGGCGATCTCATCGAGCGCACGCACTCGCTCGGGCACGTCGTCCTCGACGAGGCGCAGGACCTGTCGCCGATGCAGTACCGCGCGGTGGGGCGGCGGGCGACGACCGGTTCGGTCACGGTCCTCGGCGACCTCGCGCAGGGCACCACGCCCTGGGCTACGCGGAGTTGGGCCGAGGCGCTGAACCATCTCGGCAAGCCGGACGCCGTGATCGAGGAGCTGACGGCGGGTTTTCGCGTGCCGACGGACGTCATCACCTACGCCTCACGGCTGCTCCCGCACATCGCGCCCGGCCTCGCCCCGGTGAGGTCGGTGCGCGAGAACCCCGGGCAGTTCGAGGTCAGGCCGGTCACGGACGACGCGGACATCGTCGCCGCGTGCCGCGAGGCCCTGGAGAACGAGGGCTCGGTCGGTCTCATCGCGGCGGACGCCCGCTGCGAGGCGCTGGGCGCGGCCCTGACCGGAGCGGGCCTCGCGTACCTCTCCCCGGGCGAGGAGACGACCGCCGCGTCCCGCCTCACCCTCGTCCCCGCGTCCCTCGCGAAGGGCCTCGAGTACGACTACGTGGTCCTGGACGAGCCGGCCGCGGTGGTCGACGGGGAGCCGGACGAGCGCACGGGGCTGCGCCGCCTGTACGTGGCTCTGACCCGAGCGGTGTCGGGCCTCGTGGTGGCCCATTCGGCGCCGCTGCCGGCGGAACTCGGCCTGGCGTAGCCGCTGTAGCGGGGCTGTATCTGCGCAGCCCGGCTGCAGGTGCACCCCGTCAGGGGCGCGGGGAACTGCGCGACCAGCCACGACGGTGTGGCACCCGCCAACGAGAACGCGACCGGCAACGGCGCTGAGGCCTGGGGCTCCGCCCCGGACCCTGCTGCTCAATCGCCCCGCCAGGGGCGCGGGGAACTGCGCGACCAGCCACGACGATGCGGCACCCGCCCACGAAAGCGCAACCAGCAACGACGCCAAGGCCCGGGGCTCCGCCCCAGACCCCGCTGCTCAATCGCCCCGTCAGGGGCGCGGGGAACTGCGCGAGCAGCCACGACGGCGCGGCACCCGCCGACGAAAGCGTGACCGGCAACGGCGCTGAGGCCCGGGGCTCTGCCCCGGACCCCGCTGCTCAATCGCCGCAGGGGCTTGATGTGCCCAGGCCGACTGCCCAGGCCCGATGATGGGCTCGAGCGGCGCCGGAGGCTCAGGCGTCCAAGGCCTCGCGCCACACCCGTACCGCAGACGCCGAAACCGGGCCCGCCCAGCCGTCCGGCCGAGACGCCCCGCCGATGTGGAACGCCGAGATCCCGGCAGCCCGCAGCCCGGCGACATGCTCCAGGCGGAGCCCCCCGCCGACCAGGATCTGCTGCCCGTACCCGGGCTCCCCGGATGCGGAGCGGGACGCCTCCGCGGTGAGGACGTCGAGGCCGGCGTCCACGCCCGCCGCCGAGCCCGCCGTCAGATACGTGTCGAGGCCGGGCAGGTCGGCGAGCTGCTTGCGCAGGGCGTCGCGGTCCGCGGCCCGGTCGATGGCCCGGTGGAACGTCCACCGGCAGCCGTCGAGCTCCGCCACGATCCGCTCGACGGCGGCGAGGTCGGGGCCGCCGTGGTCGTCGAGGAAGCCGAGGACGAACTCGTCGGCGCCCGCGGAGCGCAGGGCGCCCGCGGCCCGTACGAGAGCGGACACGTCGCCCGCCGCGAAGCCGTCGGCGAGGCGGAGCATCACGCGCAGCGGGATGTCCACGGCCGCGCGGATCGCCTCGAACGTCTCCACGGACGGGGTGAGGCCGTCGGCCGCCATGTCCGTGACCAGCTCAAGCCGGTCCGCGCCTCCGGCCTGGGCGGCGATCGCGTCCTCGGCGTCGAGGGCGATCACCTCCAGGACTGCCCGCTCGCTCATGAGGCCCCTTCACCTGTCACCTGCGCGCCGATCACCCGTGCGCGACAGGTCTAGTCCAATGTCCCGCCCAGCCTACGCCGCGTGCACCGTGAACGCAGCCGTCCTGACCTCGCCGCCGTGCTTGAAGTCCAGGAAGAGCCGGTACGTCCCCGTGCTCGGCGCGGTCGCGGTGAACGAAACCTCGGGGCCGGGCTTGCCGTCATGCGGGTGAACGTGGAGGTAGGCGAGGTCGCCCGAACGCAGCGCGACCAGGTGCCCGTACGCCCCGAGGTACGGCTCAAGATCGGTCACCGGCCGGCCGTCCTTGCTGACGCTGAGCGTGAGCTCGCTCGCCGTCCCCGCCCGCAGCTCCCCGTCGACCTTCACCTCGTACCCGTCCGCCACCCGCGCCGTCACCGCGTGCTCGGGCAGCGCCGCCGGTGCGTAGGCGCCCGCGACCCCGAGGTCCGCGCCCAGCGTCAGGCCCTCCTCCTCGCCGCGCGGCGTGAAGTCCGCGAAGACCCGGTAGTCACCCGCCTTCGGCAGCGAGACCGGCGTCGACCAGGTGCCGTCCGCAGCCCGTACGGGGTGCAGATGCCGGTACGCGGTCAGGTCCCGCGAGGCGACGATCAGGTGGAGCTCCTTGCCGTGCTCCTTCTTGTACGAGGTCACGGGCTTGCCGGTGGCGTCCTTGCGGATGGTGAAGCGGATCTCGCCCTTCTTGCCGGGGAGCCGGTCCCGGGCCAGGTCGAGGGTGTAGCCGCGCTCGGAGACCTGGAGGCCTCCGGGGGTCTTCGCGTCACCCGCGGCCTCCGCGTGTCCGCCGTGCCCGGCCTCCTTCCCGGCTTCCTCCTCGTGAGTGTCACCGTGTGCGCCCCCGTGCGCGTCCGCCGGGCGCTCCTCCGCCGTGACGGGGCCGACGCCGGCCCCCACCCCGTACGCGGTGCCGAAGGTGGCGGTGACGGCGGCGGCGAAGGCGGTGATCTTCAGTCCCGTACGCATGACGACTCCCCAGGTTTTGAGCGGTGCGGGCCGGTCGGCCACGAGAACGAAGATACCCCTAGGGGGTATGAAGTCAAGCCCGGCCCGCGCCTTGCTTTCAATACCCCCCAGGGGTATAAATGGATCTCAGCAAGGGGTACCCGGCCGGGGTATCCGCTCACGGATCTCACCGAGGAGGCACCATGTCGGCGCACACCGTCGCCCCACCCGCGCAGGTGGAACTCGCCATCGGCGGCATGACCTGCGCGTCGTGCGCCGCCCGTATCGAGAAGAAGCTGAACCGGATGGACGGCGTCGAGGCGACCGTCAACTACGCGACCGAGAAGGCGAAGGTCTCCTTCGCGGACGGTGTCGACGTCGCGGACCTCATCGCCACCGTCGAGGCCACCGGCTACACGGCGCAGGAGCCCGCGCCCCCGGCGGCCGAGGCGTCCCAGGAGGCCGGGGGTGAGGCCGGCGACGAGCTGCGGCCGCTGCGGCAGCGGCTGATCACCGCGGTGCTCCTGTCCGTGCCCGTCATCGCGATGGCGATGATCCCGGCCCTCCAGTTCGAGTACTGGCAGTGGCTGTCCCTGACGTTGGCCGCGCCGGTCGTGACGTACGCGGCCTGGCCCTTCCACAAGGCGGCGTTCACGAACGCGCGGCACGGCGCCGCGACGATGGACACGCTGATCTCGGTCGGTACGTCGGCCGCGTTCCTGTGGTCCCTGTGGGCGCTGTTCTTCGGCACGGCCGGCACGCCCGGCATGACGCACCCCTTCGAGCTGACCATCGCGCGCAGCGACGGCGCGGGGAACATCTACCTGGAGGCCGCCGCCGGCGTCACCGCGTTCATCCTCGCGGGCCGTTACTTCGAGGCGCGCTCCAAGCGGAAGGCGGGCGCCGCGCTGAAGGCGCTGCTCGAACTCGGTGCCAAGGACGTCACCGTGGTCCATGACGGAGGCCACGAACAGACCATCCCGGTCAGCGAGTTGAAGGTCGGCGACCGTTTCCTCGTACGGCCCGGAGAGAAGATCGCGACCGACGGCACCGTCGTCGAGGGTTCCTCGGCGGTCGACGCCTCGATGCTCACCGGCGAGTCCGTGCCGGTCGAGGTCGCCACCGGCGGCACCGTCACCGGCGCCACCCTGAACGTCGGCGGACGCCTCGTCGTCGAGGCCACCCGCGTCGGCGCCGACACCCAACTCGCCCGCATGGCACGCCTGGTGGAGGACGCGCAGAACGGCAAGGCCGCCGCCCAGCGCCTCGCCGACAAGATCTCCGCCGTGTTCGTCCCGGTCGTCATCGCGCTCGCCGTCGCCACGCTCGGCTTCTGGCTCGGCAGCGGTGCCGGCTGGACCGCCGCGTTCACCGCCGCCGTCGCCGTACTGATCATCGCCTGCCCCTGCGCCCTCGGGCTCGCCACGCCGACCGCGCTGATGGTCGGCACGGGGCGCGGCGCCCAGCTCGGCATCCTCATCAAGGGTCCCGAGGTCCTGGAGACGACCCGCAAGGTCGACACGATCGTCCTCGACAAGACCGGCACGGTGACCACCGGCCGTATGACGCTCCTCGCCACGCACGTCGCCGAGGGCACGACCGCTGCTGAAGTCCTGCGCCTGGCCGGTGCGTTGGAGCACTCCTCCGAGCACCCCATCGCGCGAGCGGTAGCAGCAGGTTACGAGGGCGAACTCCCCGTCCCCGAGGACTTCGCGAACGTCGCCGGGCTCGGCGTCCAGGGCGTCGTCGAGGGCCACGCCGTACTCGTCGGCCGCGAGCAGCTGCTCACCGAGTGGGAGATCCACCTGCCCGTCGAACTGGCCCGCGCCAAGGCGGCGGCCGAGGCGGCAGGGCGTACGGCCATCGCGGTGGCCTGGGACGGCGAGGCCCGCGCGGTGTTGGAGGTCGCCGACGCGGTGAAGGACACCAGCGCCGACGCGATCCGCAGGCTGCGGGCGCTCGGCCTCCGCCCGGTGCTCCTGACCGGCGACAACGAGGCCGTGGCGCGGTCCGTCGCCGCCGAGGTCGGCATCGACGCCGAGGACGTCATCGCGGAGGTCCTGCCCCAGGACAAGGTCGACGTCGTCAAGCGCCTTCAGGGCGAGGGGCGTTCGGTGGCCATGGTCGGCGACGGCGTCAACGACGCGGCGGCGCTCGCCCAGGCCGACCTGGGCCTGGCGATGGGCACCGGCACGGACGCGGCGATCGAGGCTGGTGACCTCACGCTCGTACGGGGTGACCTGCGATCGGCGGCCGACGCGATCCGCCTCTCCCGCAAGACCCTGGGCACGATCCGCTCGAACCTGTTCTGGGCGTTCGCCTACAACGTGGCGGCGCTGCCCCTCGCCGCGGCAGGCCTCCTGAACCCCATGATCGCGGGCGCGGCCATGGCCTTCTCGTCGGTCTTCGTGGTCGCCAACAGCCTGCGGCTGCGGAGCTTCAAGGCGGGCTTCTAGAGGGGCGGGAGGTGCGGCCCCGCCAGGGGCGCGGGGAACTGTGCGACCAGCCCCCACGGCGCCGCACCCGGCATCGAAGCTGAGGTCCCGGGGCTCTGCCCCGGGCCCCGCTGCTCAAGCGCCGCAGGGACTTGATGTGCCGAGGCCCGCTCTCCACGCGCCGCAGGAGCGTGCCCCCGCGAACCCACCCGCTACCGTGGACCAGATGAGCCCCAACGAGCAGAAGCCGGCGGCAGCACCCCGGTCCCTCGCGGAAGCGCTCCGCGCCAGGGACGACGCCTCACTGGCGCGGCTTCTCCGGGCGCGGCCCGATCTGCTCGGGCCGGTGCCGAACGATCTGACGCAGCTCGCGACCCGCGCGGGGACCCGCGCCTCGGTCATCCGCGCCCTGGACCACCTGGACCGGTTCACGCAGCAGGTGGCGCAGGCGCTCGCGGTGGGGCCGGAGCCGGCGACGTACGGGCAGCTTCTCGCGCTGCTGCCCGGCGAGCACACCGCCGACGTGCTGCCGGGCGCCGTCGCCACCCTGCGCGAACAGGCCCTGGTGTGGGGCGGCGACGACCAGCTGCGTCTGGTGCGCACCGCGCGCGAGCTGCTCGCCCCCACACCGCAGCACCCCTCCCCGACCGGCCTCGGGCCGACCGTCGCCGAGGCGACCTCGGGCATGTCGCCGGGACGGATCCAGGAGATCGTCGCCGCGGCCGGGCTGCCCTCCACGCACGACCCGGTCTCCGCGGTGGCCTCGCTCACCGAGCTGTTCACCTCGCCCGAGCGGATGTCGGCGCTGCTCGACGAAGCCCCGGCCGAGTCCGTCGACGTACTGAACCGGCTGGTGTGGGGACCCCCGTACGGGCAGGTCACCGCGCGGCCCGCCGCGCACCTGCGCTGGCTGCTCGACCGGGCGCTGCTCGTGCCCACGAACCCCGGCACCGTCGTGCTGCCACGCGAGGCGGCCCTGCATCTGCGCGGCGGCCGGGCGCACCGGACCCTGGAGCCGCTCGCGCCCGAGGTGCGGGAGAAGGCGACGCACCGTCCACAGGTTGTGGACGCGGCGGCGGCCGCCCAGGCGTACACGGCGCTCGACACCGTCGAGGAGCTCCTGAAGGACTGGGACGAGGGCGGCCCGGCCGTGCTGCGCGCGGGCGGCCTGAGCGTACGGGACCTCAAGCGCACCGCCGCCGCGCTCGACACGACGGAACAGACCGCGGCCTTCTGGGTCGAACTCGCTTATGCGGCAGGGCTGTTGGCGTCCGACGGCGAGGCCGACGAGCGGTACGCGGCGACCCCCGCCTACGACGAGTGGGCCGAGCTGCCCCCGGCCGCGCGGTGGACGCGTCTTGCGACGGCGTGGCTGGCGGCGACCCGCACCGCGGGCCTGGTCGGCGGGCGCGACGGCAAGGACCGCACGCTGTCGGCGCTCGGGCCCCACCTCGACCGCAGTGCGGCGCCGGAGGTGCGGCGCCGGGTGCTCGGCATGGTGGCCGGCCTCCCCGAGGGCGCGGCCCCCGACCCCGAGTCCGTGACCGACCGCCTGACCTGGGAGCGGCCCTCGCCCGGCGCCCTCGACCTGCGCATCCGCCTCGCCCGCTGGACGCTGGAGGAGGCCGAGCTGCTCGGTGTCACCGGCCGCGGCGCGCTCTCCGCGCACGGCCGCGCCCTGCTGGACACCTCGGCGGAGACGCCCGGTGAGACCGCCGTCACCGCCGCCCGCGTCGAGAAGCTCCTCGCCCCGCTCCTGCCCGAGCCGCTCGACCACGTCCTGCTCCAGGCCGACCTCACCGCGGTCGCCCCGGGCCCGCTGGAGCGGCCGCTCGCGGACACCCTCGCCGTCCTCGCCGACGTCGAGTCGAAGGGCGGCGCGACCGTGTACCGGTTCACGCCGGGCTCGGTGCGCCGCGCGCTCGACGCCGGGCGCACCGCCTCCGACCTGCACACCTTCCTGACCCAGCACTCCCGCACGCCGGTTCCGCAGCCGCTCGCCTACCTCATCGACGACGTGGCCCGCCGCCACGGCCACCTGCGCATCGGCGCCGCCTCCGCGTACGTGCGCTGCGACGACGACTCCGTGCTCGGCGAGATCCTGGCCGACTCGCGGTCCGCCGCGCTGCGCCTGCGCCGCCTCGCGCCCACGGTCCTGGCCGCCCAGGCCGACCCGGGCACGCTCCTCGAAGGCCTGCGCTCGATGGGCTTCGCGCCCGCCGCGGAGACCCCCGACGGCGACGTGATGATCACCCGCGCGCACGCCCACCGCACCCCGCCGCGCACCGCCCCCGAGCCGGTCCCCGAGGGGCCGCCGCTGCCCGACGGCACCCTCCTCGACGCCGCGATCCGGTCGATCAGAGCGGGCGACATGGCGGCCACGACGCCGCGCAAGCAGGCCCCGGTCGCGAACGGCGACTTCCCCCGCACCGCCGCCGCCGACACCCTCGCCACGATGCAGGCCGCCGTCATGACGGGCGAGAGCCTGTGGATCGGCTACGTCAACGCCGAGGGCGCCGCCAGCCAGCGCGTCATCGCCCCGATCCGCGTCGAGGGCGGCTTCGTCACGGCGTACGACCACACGGCCGACGAGGTACGGACGTACCCGCTGCACCGGGTGACGGGCGTCGCCGAGCTGGAGCCGGACGCGAGCTGAGTCACGTCACGCAGCCGCCGCGATGCGGCACACTGGACGTTTGGCCGAACGACAGAGGCCGAACGGAAGGGTGCCGCGCGTGAATGGTCCACTGATTGTCCAGTCGGACAAGACCCTGCTCCTGGAGGTCGACCACGAGCAGGCCGACGCCTGCCGCCGGGCGATCGCCCCGTTCGCCGAGCTGGAGCGGGCGCCCGAGCACATCCACACCTACCGGCTCACGCCGCTCGGCCTGTGGAACGCGCGGGCGGCGGGCCATGACGCGGAGCAGGTCGTCGACGCGCTCGTCGAGTTCAGCCGCTACCCCGTGCCGCACGCGCTGCTGGTCGACATCGCCGAGACGATGGACCGCTACGGCCGCCTCACCCTGAGCAAGCACCCGGCCCACGGCCTCGTCCTCACCAGCACCGACCGGCCCGTCCTCGAAGAGATCCTGCGCTCGAAGAAGATCCAGCCGCTGGTCGGCGCCCGCATCGACGCCGACACCGTCGCCGTGCACCCCTCCGAGCGCGGCCAGATCAAGCAGACGCTCCTCAAGCTGGGCTGGCCCGCCGAGGACCTCGCCGGTTACGTCGACGGCGAGGCGCACCCCATCGAGCTCGCCGAGGACGGCTGGTCCCTTCGCCCGTACCAGAAGCAGGCCGTGGAGGGCTTCTGGCACGGCGGCTCCGGTGTCGTCGTGCTGCCCTGTGGAGCGGGCAAGACGCTGGTCGGGGCCGGTGCGATGGCGCAGGCCAAGGCGACGACCCTGATCCTCGTCACCAACACCGTCTCCGCCCGCCAGTGGAAGCACGAGCTGGTGAAGCGGACCTCGCTCACCGAGGACGAGATCGGTGAGTACAGCGGTACGAAGAAGGAGATCCGGCCCGTCACCATCGCCACGTACCAGGTGCTGACGACGAAGCGGAAGGGTGTGTATCCGCACTTGGAGCTGTTCGACTCCCGCGACTGGGGCCTTGTCGTGTACGACGAGGTGCACCTGCTGCCGGCGCCCGTCTTCAAGTTCACCGCCGACCTCCAGGCGCGCCGCCGTCTCGGGCTCACCGCGACCCTCGTCCGCGAGGACGGCCGCGAGTCGGACGTCTTCTCGCTGATCGGCCCGAAGCGGTTCGACGCCCCGTGGAAGGAGATCGAGGCGCAGGGCTACATCGCGCCCGCCGACTGCGTCGAGGTCCGCGTCAACCTCACCGACTCCGAGCGGCTCGCGTACGCCACCGCCGAGGCCGAGGAGAAGTACCGCTTCTGCGCCACCACCGCCACCAAGCGGAAGGTGACCGAGGCGCTGGTGAAGAAGCACGCGGGCGAGCAGACCCTCGTCATCGGCCAGTACATCGACCAACTCGACGAGCTGGGCGCCCACTTGGACGCCCCGGTCATCAAGGGCGAGACGACGAACGCCGTCCGCGAGAAGCTCTTCGAGGCGTTCCGGCAGGGCGAGATCTCCGTTCTCGTCGTGTCGAAGGTCGCCAACTTCTCCATCGACCTGCCGGAAGCCACCGTCGCCATCCAGGTGTCGGGCACCTTCGGTTCGCGGCAGGAAGAGGCCCAGCGGCTCGGCCGCGTGCTGCGCCCGAAGGCCGACGGGCACGAGGCCCGCTTCTACTCGGTCGTCGCCCGCGACACCATCGACCAGGACTTCGCGGCCCACCGCCAGCGCTTCCTGGCCGAGCAGGGCTACGCGTACCGGATCGTCGACGCGGACGAACTCCTCGCCGAGGGCTGACGGCACCCGGCGGCCACGAGGGCGACCCCCAGAATCGGATACGGGGACGCCAACGGCTGCTGCCACCACGCCAGTTGGAGATCCAGGTCTCCCTGGTGGGGCAGCAGCCACATGGTGCGCGCCGTGAAGACGACGGCGAGCGCGACCGCCGTACGGTGCTGCCCCTCCGCCCACAGCACCGCGAGCAGCGGCACGCACCACACCCAGTGGTGCGACCAGCTGACCGGCGAGACGAGCAGCGCGGTCAGCGCCGTGTACGCGACGCCGCGGGCCGGGGTGCGGGCGGCGCGGGCCGCGTACAGGCCCGCCGCCCCGGCGAGCACCGCCGGGACCGCCCAGAGCGGGCCGGGCTCGGTGGTGTGCAGGGCGCGCGCGATCAGCCCCTGCAACGACTGGTTGTCGACGATCCACGCCTTGCCGACCCGGCCCGTCTCGAACAGCCGCCGCGTCCAGAACTCCCAGGCCGCGTACGGCAGTACGGCCGCCCCGACCGCCACCGTCCCGGCGAGACCGAGCACCGCGCGGCCCGCCTCGCGACGGCGCCCGGTGAGCAGCAGGTAGGCGATGAAGACGGCCGGGGTGAGCTTGATCCCGGCCGCGATCCCGAGCGCGACGCCCTTGCCGCGGGCCCCGGCCGGCCTGGTCAGATCCCACAGGATCAGGCAGGCGAGGGCCAGGTTGACCTGGCCGAACAGGGCCGTCTGGAAGACCGGTTCGAGCCACAGGGCGCCCGCCGTGAGCGCGCGGACCGTGGCCCGCGAAGGCCGCAGTCCCGCGAGGCGGCAGGACAGGTGGACCAGCAGGGCGAGCAGCGCGACGTTGCCGAGCAGGCACACCGCCTTGAGTGCGGGCAGCGGCAGCCACGTCGTCGGCACGAAGAGCAGCGCCGCGAACGGCGGGTAGGTGGCGGGGAGTTGCCACCGCGTGACCGTGAACCCGTAGAGCCCGGCGCCACCGTCCCCCCGTGCCGCCGCGGCCCCCTCCGCCCGGTACACCAACACATCGGCCATCGGGGCGTGTTGGACGGCGCAGAGGGTCACGAAGGCCGCGACGGACACGGCGAGCAGGAGGTGGGCGGCGGTTCGTGTGCGTACGGTCACGAGACGTGACTGTAGGTGATCCCGGACGAATCGGGTGACCTTGTGGCGGTGTTGTCCGGCGGGCGGGTGCCCGGATGTCGTGAGGGCGCGATACCGTCGAGGCGTCAACCGCACCGCCCCGGAGGGGACTTCGTGGGGATCGAGAGCGACCAGATCGTCTTCGACTATCTGAGCAGGGTCGGGGACCTGGCCCAGCAGCGCCAGTTGCCGTCCCAGGCCCGGATGCGCCTGGTCTCCGAGCTGCGCAACGAGATCGACCGGCGCCGCGCCAGGGTCACCGTCGACAGCCCCGCCGCCGTGCGCCGCATCCTGGAGCGCCTGGGCAGCCCGGACCGGATCGTCACCGAGGCGCGCGAGAACGGCGGTTCGTCGGGCGGCGCCGCACCGGTGGAGTTCGCGCCGGAGGTGCCCGAGCAGCGGACCGGCCGGGCGGCCGCCCTGCGCAAGATGGTGCCGCGCCCGCGCCGCGAGCCCGCGCCCGAACCCGTACGGGACCTCGACCGGGACGCGCCGTCGCCGCCGCACCTCGCGGGCACCGACGAACTCGGCTCGTCCGCACCGGACATGGACTGGTGGGCCGTCGCCGACGGCGGCCCGGGCGGCCTGGGCGAGACCGACACCGTGCCCGGGTTCACGGGCGGCGTCGAGATCCCGGACATTCTCAAGTCGCCGCCGAAGCGGGACGCGCCCGACCTGCGCAAGAAGCCGCTCCCCGAGGTCATCGAGGCCGACGACGCGGCCGACGAGGAGGACGAGGTCATCGAGGCCGCGGCCTCGCGGCGCACCCTGCCCCGCCTCGGCCCCGCCGCCGGCTGGACCAACCCGCTGCTCCTGCTCGCCGCCGTGGCCCTGGTCGCGGGCGCGATCCTGGGCAACGTCCTGGCGCTGCTGCTCGGCTGGGCCGTCGTCTACCTCTCCCGCCGGCTCACCCTCGGCCAGAAGAAGTGGGCCGTCTTCGGCCTGCCGGGGCTCGCCGCGGCGGGTGGCATCGTCTGGCTGTGGGGCCGCAGCGAAGGCCGCTGGGGCGAGCCGATCGCCGACGGCCGGATGAGCGGAGCGCTCGCCGACACCTGGCCGTGGGTCCTGCGCTGCGCGGCCGTCGCCTCGGCCCTGTACCTGGTCTGGCGCTCCCAGCGAAGCCGATGACCGGTCAGCGCGTCAGGTCGGACTGGAGCTCCGTCAGGATCTGGTTCGCCGCCGTGTAGCCGATGCCCTGGATCCACAGCTCGTCGTCCACCTGGAAGACCTTGCCGTCCTTGACGGCCTTGAGGTTCTTCCACAGGCCGCTCGTCGTGGTCTGCGTGACCTTCGCCTTGCCCGGACTGCCGTACGTGGACGTGAAGATGACGTCCGCGTCCGCCTTGTCGATCTGCTCGGGGCTGACGTCGTACGAGAAGCCGTCCTTGGCCTTGTCGGTGATCGCGGGCCGGCCGACGCCGACGTCGGCGAGGATCGTGCCGATGTAGTTCCGCTCGCCGTAGATGCGGATGTCGGCGCCCTCGACGAAGCGGACGACGTTGACGTCCGTCCTCGCCGCCTTCGCCTTCCCGCCGAGCGCCTTGGTGACCGCCGCGGCGCGGGCCTCGTACTTCTTGATCACCGTCTTCGCCCGCGCCTTCTTGCCGAGCGCGTCCGCGTGGACCAGGAAGTTCTGCTTCCAGGGGTAGCCGGTCGTCTCGGTCAGGACGGTCGGGGCGATGGCGCTGAGCTGCTTGTACCGCTGCCCGTCGCGGACCTTGGAGCTGAGGATCAGATCGGGCTTGAGGCCGGCGATCTTCTCCAGGTTCGGCGCGGTGATCTCGCCGACTTCCGTGATGTCCTTCGTCGCGGACTTCGGGAGGTACGAGAGGAAGGCGTCCTCGGCACCGGCCCGGGTGGCCCCGACGGGCGTCACGCCGAGCGTGACCGCCGAGTCCAGCTCGGCGGTGTCGAGGACGACGACGCGCTTCGGGGCGTTCTTGACCTTCACGTCGCCCATCGCGGTCTTCACGGTGTGCGTCGTGCTCGTGGGACCGGACGCCTTCTTCCCGGAGTCGTCCGAGGTGCAGGCCGTCAGGGACAGGGTGAGACCGAGTGCGAGGGTGCCGATGCCAGTGCCGCGGTGCTTGAGCATGGGGTGCCTTTCGGGTCGCGTCTGACGGGCGTACGGACAGGCTTGAAGGTCAGGCGGTGGCGCTCCACGGCGCGCCGGGGACCACCAGGGGCGAGCCGGTCACCGGGTCGGGGACGACCACGCAGTCCAGGCCGAAGACCTCTTTCACGAGGTCCGCGGTGACGATCTTGGAGGGGGCGCCCTCGGCGACGATCCGGCCCGCCTTCATGGCCACGAGGTGGTCGGCGTACCGGGCCGCCTGGTTGAGGTCGTGCAGGACGACGGCGACCGTGCGCCCCTTGTCGTGGTTCAACTGCCGTACGAGGTCCAGGACTTCGACCTGGTGCGAGATGTCCAGGTAGGTCGTGGGCTCGTCCAGGAGCAGGATCTCCGTCTCCTGGGCGAGGGCCATGGCGATCCAGACGCGCTGGCGCTGGCCGCCGGAGAGCTCGTCAACGCTGCGGTCGGCGAGCGTCGCGACATCGGTGCGCTCCATGGCGTCCGTGACGGCCTTCTCGTCCGCGTCCGACCACTGCTGCCACCAGTGCTGGTGCGGCTGGCGGCCGCGCGAGACCAGGTCGGCGACCGTGATCGCCTCGGGCGCGGTGGGCGACTGGGGGAGCAGCCCGATCTGCTGGGCGATCCTCTTGGTCGGGACCTCCGCGAGGGCCTTGCCGTCGAGGACCACCGAGCCGCTCTTCGGCTTGAGCAGGCGGCCGAGCGCGCGCAGGGTCGTCGACTTGCCGCAGGCGTTCGGGCCGACGATCACCGTGACCTGCCCGTCGGGTATGTCCAGGTCGAGGTCGTGCACGACGGTGCGGTCCTCGTAGGCGAGCGTCAGGTCGCGGGCCGAGAGCCGGCTCATGCGGTGCCTCCGGAAGGGCGGACGGTACGGCTGCGGACGATCAGCCAGATCAGGTACGGGGCTCCGACCGCGGCCGTGAGCACGCCGACCGGGAGTTCGGTGGGGGAGAAGAGACGGCGCGCGAGCAGGTCGCCGACGACCACGATCAGCGCCCCGAGCAGCGCCGAGCAGACCAGCGGGATCTGTGCGGTCCGGGTGAGGCGGCGGGCGATCTGCGGGGCGAGCAGCGCCACGAAGTCGACCGGGCCGGCCGCGCCCGTGGCGACGGAGGCCAGGATGACGCCGAGCGCCACCAGGCCGAGCCGGACCCGGCCGAGCCGGACGCCGAGCGCCGTGGCCGTGTCGTCGTCCAGGGAGACCGTGCGCTGCGCGCGGGCCGCCCATGCGACGCACGGCACGAGGACGAGCAGGACCAGGGCGAGGGGCCGCGCCTCGGGCCAGCCGCGGCCGTTGAGGGACCCGGTCATCCAGATCTGGGCCTGCTGGGCGACCAGGTAGTCGCCCTTCGTCATGAACAGGGTCGTCACCGAGCGCAGGGCGATCGCGAAGCCGATGCCGATCAGGACGAACCGGGTGGCGTGCAGGCCGCCGCGCCAGGCGAAGACGTAGACGAGCGCGGCGGCGACGACACCGCCCGCGACGGACACGTACGGCAGCGCGGCCGTGCTGGTCAGCCCGAAGGTCATCGCGGCGACCGTCACCGCGCTCGCGCCCTGGCTGATGCCGATGATGTCGGGGCTGGCGAGGGGGTTGCGGGCGACCGTCTGGATCAGCGCGCCCGCGACGCCGAACGCCGCGCCCACCAGGAGCCCGACGACCATCCGCGGCTCGCGCAGCGTCCCGACGACCAGCTCGTCCGGCGACGGCCGGCCGGTGACGACCTTGAGGACCTCGACGGGGCTGGTGAACGTCTCGCCCACGCAGAGATAGGCGAGACAGGCGGCGGCCAGGAGCAGAGCCAGCACCCCCGCGACGACCGTCGCCCTGCGGTGCAGCAGGAAGCGGGCGCGTCCGGCGCGCAGGACGGCGTAACCGGAGGGCCGCACCCCTGCTCGTACGAGCGTGCTCACGCGGGCACCGCCTTCCTGCGCACCAGGGTGACCAGGAACGGCACCCCGATCAGCGCCGTCATCACGCCCGCGGGCACCTCGCTCGGCGGGAAGATCACCCGGCCCACGGTGTCCGAGACGAGCAGCATCACCGGCCCGGTGAGCGCGGCCATCGGCAGCAGCCAGCGGTGGTCGGAGCCGACGAGGGCGCGGGCGATGTGCGGCACGGCGAGCCCGATGAAGGCGATCGGCCCGGCGGCGGCGACCCCGACTCCGGTGAGCACCGTCGCGCCGAGTCCGCCCACGATCCGTACGGTCGCGACGCGCTGTCCGAGCCCCTTCGCCACGTCCTCGCCGAGCGCGAGCGCGTCCAGGCCGCGCGCGATCGAGTACACGAGCACCACCCCCACGAGCAGGAACGGCCAGATCTGGCCGACCAGTTCGGAGTCGCGCCCGGAGAGCGAGCCGACCTGCCAGAACCGGAACTCGTCGAGCGCGGACGCCTTCGTGGTGAGGACCGCGGTCGTCACGGAGACGAGCAGGGCGTTGATCGCGGCGCCGCCGAGCGCCAGCTTCACCGGCGTCGCGCCGCCTCTGCCGCTGGACGCGATCGCGTAGACGGCGACCGAGGCGAGACCCGCGCCCACGAACGCGAACCACACGTACCCGGTCAGCGTGTGGACACCGGCGTACGCGATGGCGAGCACGACACCCACCGACGCGCCCTGGCTGATGCCGAGGATGCCCGGGTCGGCGATCGGATTGCGGGTGATGCCCTGCAACACGGTGCCCGCGAGCGCGAGTGCCGCCCCCACCATCAGTCCGACGAGCGTGCGCGGCAGCCGCAGCCCGCGCACCACCTCGGCGGCGTCACTGTGTCCACCGTGCAACAGGGCGTCGAACACGGCGGACGGGGCTATCGCGCGGGCGCCGACCGCGAGGCTGAGCAGCACCGCGAGCGCCAGGGCCACGGCCGCCGCCACGATCGCGACGGCGCGGCGTCTGACGGGCATGGGCGTGTTCTCCGCGAGATCGAGACCGGGGTGTGGCCGGTATGTGGACTTGGTAAGGCTTAGCTAAGTATGCGTTGTGAAGGTCATCGTATGCCCGGGCACAATGGCCCCCATGGCTGCCCTCAAGGACCCCGCGCTCACCGTCGGCTTCGACCTCGACATGACCCTGATCGACTCGAGGCCCGGCATCCGCACGACGTGGGTCGCCCTGTCCGAGCAGACCGGTACGTACGTCGACGCCGACCTGGTCGTCACGCGCCTGGGCCCGCCGCTCACCGACGAGCTCGCGAACTGGTTCCCGGCCGAACGGATCCCGGCCATGGCCGACCTCTACCGTGAGATGTATCCCACATACGGCATCGAGCCGACGCTGCCGATGCCGGGCGTCCACGAGACGATGGCCGCCGTGCACGCGGCCGGCGGCCGGGCGATCGTCGTCACCGCCAAGTACGAGCCCAACGCGAAGCTGCACCTCAAGCACCTGGGCATCGACGCCGACGCCGTCATCGGCGACCTGTGGGCCGAGGGCAAGGGCGAGGCGCTGCGCGAGTACGGCGCGAGCATCTACGTGGGCGACCACGTCGGAGACGTCCGCGGCGCCCGCGCGGCCGGCGCCCTCTCGGTGGGCGTCACCACGGGCCCGTGCGACGCAGCCGAACTGCGGGCGGCGGGCGCCGACGTGGTGCTCGGAAACCTGACCGAATTCCCGGCCTGGCTGGAAAGCTACGTCGAGCGCGCCTGACGGCGCTGCGCCGCGACGCCGCGCAGAACTCCCGCGGCGGCGAGCAGAAAACCGATCCCCATCAACATGCACACCGCATAAGCGATGGACGGGAACGGATCGGTGTCCAGGAACAGAGGGGCCATCGTGACGAGGGTGGCGATCGCTCCTACGACGAAGACGATGCCACCGGCTTTCACGAGGCCGTCGCCGGGTCCTGACTCGGTGGCCCGGGAATTGGCTTGGGTTTTGTCGCGCACCCAGCCAGGGTAGTTCCCAGCGCAGAGGGACAAGCAAAGGGAACCGTTCGGCGACACCTTGTCACCGGCCCCGTGCGCCATAGTCTTGGTCACGGCGGGTCGCACACCACGACCCGTCGTACTGCTATCCAGAGCGTTTTCTTTCTAGTACGAGGACGAGGACTTCACGTGCCTACCGGCAAGGTCAAGTGGTTCAACAGCGAGAAGGGCTTCGGCTTCCTCTCCCGCGACGACGGCGGCGACGTCTTCGTGCACTCCTCGGTACTTCCCGCCGGCGTAGACGCTCTCAAGCCCGGCCAGCGCGTGGAGTTCGGGGTGGTCGCGGGACAGCGCGGCGACCAGGCGCTCTCCGTCACCATCCTCGACCCGACCCCGTCCGTCGCCGTGGCCCAGCGCCGCAAGCCGGACGAACTGGCGTCCATCGTCCAGGACTTGACGACGCTGCTCGAGAACATCACGCCGATGCTGGAGCGCGGCCGCTACCCCGACAAGGCCGCGGGGGCGAAGATCGCGGGCCTGCTCCGCGCGGTCGCCGACCAGCTGGACGTCTGAGGCCCCGCCGCGCCGTGTGCGTCTCGAGCGCGCCCGCCGTCTTCGCCGACACGGCGTTGTACGTCGGGCGCGTGACGCATCCCCGGCGCGGCACGGTCCACGTCCTCGGCTACCGCAACACCGCCGAGAACAGGGGCGACGGCCCCAACGCGATGCTGCTGCACCTGCCCGCGGCCCGCCCCCTGCGCCCCGCCGACTTCCTCTTCACACAGCACCATCCGCACCTGATGGACGCGCTGCTCGACGCCGCCGCACCGCCGCCTCCGGCGCTGATGAGCGACGGCATGGACTGGATGGACGGGACCGGGACCGAGGCCCCGCCGCCCGCCCAGATCTTCGACCACGACATCTACACCGTGGTCCTCGCCGCCGACGCCCGCGCGATCCCGGCCGCGCTCGCCGAGGTCCCCCGGCGCAGGCGCCCGCGCGTCGACCCGCTGCTCATCGACTTCTACGCGCAGCGCTACCCGGACCACGCGCTCGCCCTGTGCTGCTTCGACAACGCCGAAGCGGAGCGCGCCGCCCCGCTGTTCCTCCGGTACCACCCGCACGACCCGGACCTGCTGACCGCGCCCGCCCTCGACTGCCACACCGGCGGCCCGCCCGTGCGCGGCAGGCCCGTCGCCACCGACCACCGGCTGGTCTTCGGCACCGACGAGGGCGGCCCCGCCTGGGGCGAGCCGGTCGACTACCCGGCGGGCGTCCACGGCGGCGGCCTGCGCCGCTCGCTGCGCGCCTTCCTGCCGGACCGGGTCATGGGCGCCGCCTTCACGCACCGGACGCTGCCCAACGGCGACTTCGCCCTCGCCCACGACGACCTGCTCGCGGGCCGCCTCGACCGCATCGTGCGCGTGCCCCCGGCGTCCTGGGGACCCCCTGTCGCACTGGGCTAGGGGAATGCGAGCGCGTCCGGCCCGAGCGCCGGGACCAGGCCCTCGGCCGCGGCCCGGGTCAGCAGACCCCGCACCGCCGCGTAGCCGTCCTCGCCGAGGTCGGCGGTGAACTCGTTGACGTACAGGCCGATGTGCTGGTCGGCCACGGCCGGGTCCATCTCCTGCGCGTGCTCCATCACGTACGGGCGCGAGGCCTCGGGGTCGTCCCAGGCCGCGCGCACCGACGCGCGGATCGTCTCGGCGTACGAGCGCAGCGTCTCGGCCCCGAGGTCGCGGCGGGCGATGATCGCGCCGAGCGGGATCGGCAGGCCCGTCGTGGTCTCCCAGTGCTCGCCCATGTCGGCGAGCTTGTGCAGACCGTAGTTCTGGTACGTGAAGCGGGCCTCGTGGATGACGAGCCCGGCGTCGATCTTCCCGTCGCGCACGGCGGGCATGATCTCGTGGAACGGCATGACGACGATCTCGCCGACACCCCCGGGCACGACATCCGCGGCCCACAGCCGGAACAGCAGATAAGCGGTGGAGGTCTCGCTGGGCACGGCGACCCGCTTGCCGGAGAGGTCGACGCCGGCCTCCCGCGTCAGCACCAGGGGCCCGCAACCGCGCCCGAGCGCGCCGCCGCACGGCAGCAGCGCGTAGTCGTCCAGGACGTACGGCAGGACCGCGTAACTCACCTTCAGGACGTCGTACGTGTCCTCGCGGCGCTCGGCGACGCCGTTGGTGATGTCGATGTCGGCGAACGTCACGTCGAGCGCGGGGGCGCCCGGGACGCGGCCGTGGGCCCAGGCGTCGAAGACGAAGGTGTCGTTCGGGCAGGGCGAGAAGGCGATGCGTGCGGTCTGTTCCGTCATGTGTTCTTCCAACTCTCCAGTACGGGCGCCCACTTCCCGAACGCGTCGGTGAGTGCGGCGAGCGCGTCACCGATGCGCCAGGCGGCGCGGTCGCGGGGGCCGACGGCGTTGGAGACGGCGCGGATCTCGGCCACGGGCACGTGGTGCGCGGCGGCCGCCTCGGCGACACCGAAGCCTTCCATCGCCTCGGCGACGGCGCCGGGGTGCGACTGGGCCAGGAGAGCCGCGCGGTCGGCGGTACCGGTCACCGTGGAGACGGTGAGCACGGTGCCGACAGCACAGGGCGTGGCCGCGGCGAGGTCTCGTACGAGGGACGCCGGCGGACGGTGGGTGACGGTGCCGAAACCGAGGTCGGTGACCGGGACGAAGCCCTCGGGGGTCTCGGCGCCGAGGTCGGCCGCGGTGATCGCGTCGGCGACCAGGACCGCGCCGGGCGCCGCCGTGAAGCCGCCGCCGATGCCGGCCGAGACGACCAGGGCGTAGGGGCGGCCGGTGAGTTCGGCGCGGGTGAGAGCGGTGGCCGTGCCGGCCGCGGCGGCGGCCGGGCCGACGCCTACGGCGATGACGTCGATGCCGGGATGTTCACGTACGCCGTGTGCCACCGCGTCCCGTTCGGCGGGGACGGCGGTGGCGACCAGGACGCGCGCGATATCCGTCAGCTGTCCTTCTTGAGCTTGAACGACCACAGGCCGTACGCCTTCGAGTTGCCGCCCGACAGGATCGTGACCGTGGTGGCCGAGCCGGTGGCGCCGTACTGCTGGTTGAAGAACACGCTGCCCGGGACGGTGCGGTACGTCTTCTTGCTGGCGTCCGTGAGCGGCTGACCGTTCATCAGGATCGTCCAGCCCTTGTCCGCGATCTCCGGGTCCACACCGAAGCGCACGGTCTCGTCGGGGTCGACCTTGATGGACTTGGCGTCCTTGTCCTTGAGGCAGCCCTGGAGCGACGACGGCTTGAGCGCGTCGCCGTCGTTGTAGCAGGTGGCCTCGGAGTTCACCGTGCTGCGGCCCACCGTGATGGTGGCCAGCGGGGTCGGCTTGTCGCAGGCGGAGAGGACGAGCAGTCCGGCGCCGACGGCACCGGCGGCGGCCATGGCGCGGCGGTGGCGCGCGGCGAAACGCTGGGAGGTCATGGGCGAAGGCTATCTGGACCCGCCTGTGCGTTTGCCGGGTGGGTCGATCGTCGGCGTGTGCGGGTTGTATGTGGCTGGTCGCGCAGTTCCCCGCGCCCCTGAAATGCAGGCGCTGCGCGCCGCATTTCTCCGATGAAGGCTGAGCGGCGAAGCCGCAAGCCTTCAGGGGCGCGGGGAACTGCGCGACCAGCCCCCACCGAACCCGCAGCCGCCGACGAGACGAGATCCGGCAGACGCTCAGGCGACCCGAGCCGACCGCACCGGCCCACTGCGACGCGCCGCCGCCAGCAGGCCCCGTACCGTCGTCAGCCACCCCACCGCCACGATCGCGGCCGCCACGGAGAGCCCGAGCGCCCCGTTCAACGGCAGCGCGATCCCGATCGCCCCGCCCACCACCCAGGCCACCTGAAGCAACGTCTCCGAGCGCGCGAACGCGGACGTACGCACCGCCTCCGGCACATCCCGCTGGATCGTCGCGTCCAGCGACAGCTTGGACAGGGCCTGCGCGAACCCGGCGAACGCCGCGAGGCACGCCGTCATCAGCGCCCCGAAGAAGATCGCCGACGTGATCGCGACGCCGAGCACGACCGCCACCACGGTCACGATGATCACCTCGGGCGCCCGCGCCTTCAGCCACGCCCCGACCGCCGTCCCCAGCGCGTTCCCGGCCCCCGCCGCCACTCCGACGATGCCGAGCGACACGGCCGCGCTCTGCCCCGTCATCGGATGCTCGCGCAGCAGGAACGCCAGGAAGAAGATCAGGAACCCGGAGAGGCACTTCAGTGACGCGTTCGCCCCGAGCGCGTGCGTGACGGCCGGGCCGACGGTGCGCAGACCGGGCCTGCGCTGTCGTTCCGTCCGCTTCGCGGGGCCGTGCAGATGCTCCTCGTCCGCGGCGAGCAGCGCCTTGCTCTCGCCCTTCGCCGAGTCGACCTTGTGCGGCATCGAGAACGACAGGAACATCCCGGCCACGTACAGCGTGAACGCCCCGAACAGCGGCCAGCGCGGGCCGAGGGACTGCAACCCCGCCCCGATCGGCGCCGCCGCCCCCGTGGCGAGCAGCCCCGCCAGGGTCACCCGCGAGTTCGCCTTCACCAGGGAGAAGCCGGTCGGCAGCAGGCGCGGCACGACCGCCGAGCGCACCACCCCGTACGCCTTCGACGCCACGAGCACGCCGAGCGCCGCCGGGTACAGCTCCAGGCTGCCGGACACCACCGCGCCCGACAGGACGAGCGCGAGCAGCGCCCGCGCCAGCATGGAACCGGCCATCGCGGCGCGCCGCCCGTGCGGCAGCCGGTCCAGGAGCGGGCCGATGACAGGGGCCAGGAGTGTGAACGGCGCCATCGTGATCGCCAGGTAGAGCGCGACCCGGCCGCGCGCCTCGTCCGTCGGCACGGAGAAGAAGACCGTCGACGCGAGCGCAATCGTGATCATTACGTCGCCCGCGCCGTTCACGGCATGCAGTTCGATCAGTTTGCCGAGGCCCGACTCGCCCGCGCCGTGCGCGTGTGTCGCCTTCCGGATACCGCGCGCGGTGCCCGTGAACGGCAGGTGGAGGGCACGGCCGACCTTGCGGACGGCCCCGCGAACCGGGCCCGAACCGCCGTACTCGTACCGTGTCGCGCCGGACGGACCGGAGGACGACCTTGCGGCAGCCACCCGTTCATAGTGCCCCTTGAACGGGCGTACTAGTGCCGTTATGGGGGTGCGGGTCTGCTTTCGCGTCCGGTGCGGCTCGTACGTCGGTGTGGGCGCAGCGCGCGGGAAGAGGTAGCGTGCGTAGCGCGCCCGCGGCGGTTGTTCTCGGCCGCGCGCCTCTCGGCCATCCCGCAGAATGGATGGCGTAGGTGCGCCCGGAACGTCGGGCACGGACGTCGACGCGGCCCTCCGGTCCGCTCCGTCCGCGCTCCCGCTCACCGGACGGCGCACTCGTGAGACGGCGTAGGAGAGAAGCGATACCTGTGAGCGCAGCGACAACGCGAAGCCGCACCCCTGACCGTCTGTGCGCCGAGGCGGTCGACCTCGCCCGGACAGCGGCCGAGGAGGCCGCCGCCCCCGGAGTGGTCGGCGAGCACGTCGAGACGGTCGTCGAGGGCGACCGCGTCGTCACGCATCTCTTCGAGTGCAAGGAGTTCGGCTACCGCGGCTGGCGCTGGGCGGTGACCGTCGCCCGGGCCTCGCGTGCCAAGTACGTCACCCTCGACGAGACCGTGCTCCTTCCCGGGCCCGACGCGCTGCTGGCCCCCGAGTGGGTGCCGTGGAGCGAGCGGCTGCGCCCCGGCGACCTCGGCCCCGGCGACCTGCTGCCCACCGAGTCCGACGACCTGCGCCTGGAGCCCGGCTACACCGGCGAGGACGCCCCGCCGCCGAACTCGCCCGTCTCCGAGGAGATGGCCGAGCTCGTCGGGGCCGAGGACATCGAGTTCGCCGAGCCCGCGCCGGAGCCGGTCGTCGTGCCGGCCCGCGGCTCCATCGCGGCCGTCGCCGAGGAACTGGGGCTGCGCCGTGCCCGGGTCCTGTCCCGGTACGGGCTGCACGTCGCGGCCGACCGCTGGGAGGAGTCCTTCGGCGCGAAGACGCCGATGGCGCAGGCGGCCCCGGCCACGTGCGTCTCCTGCGGCTTCCTCACCCCGATCGGCGGCTCGCTGGGCCAGGCCTTCGGTGTCTGCGCCAACGAGTTCTCGCCCGCGGACGGGCGGGTCGTCTCCCTGGCGTACGGGTGCGGGGGGCACTCCGAGGCCGCGGTCATGCCGAAGCCGGCGCGGCCGGCTCCGCCGGTGATCGACGAGACCGTGGTCGACGTTCTTCCTTTGCGGCCGGCGGCGGATTCCGGGTCGGTGGGCGAGGCTCCCGCCGAGGGTGCGGATGATTTGGGGCACTCGTAAGCGCCTGCGCGTCTGCCGGGTGATCGGTTCGTAGGCGGGTAGCGGTCCGGTGGGGGCTGGTCGCGCAGTTCCCCGCGCCCCTGAGATGCGCACTTCGTGCGCCATCTCATAGGGCGCGCTCGCGGAGCCGCGCCTTTATCGGGGAAATGCGACGCGAAGCGTCTGCATTTCAGGGGCGCGGGGAACTGCGCGACCAGCCACGAACCACCCGCAGCCGGCGCACGCACCCGGAGTGGCACTCACCCCAGCCGGGATAACGTGCCGCCGAGCAATACACCCCGCCCAGAGGAGACACCGTGAGCGTCAGCAAGGCCGCGCGTCCGGCGCCGCAGGGCATCGACCCGTTCGGCACCGCCAGACTGCGGCGCGGCGTGCTGGACGCGTGGGCGGCGAGCGGGGCCCGGTTCCGCGAGGACGCGAACGCCGAGGAGGACCTCGCCCTCGGCGGCTACCGCGACCGCGTCGTCGTCGAGCTCGCCCAGAACGCCGCCGACGCCGCCGCCCGCGCCGGCGTCGAGGGCCGCCTCGCGCTCACCCTGAAGGACGGCGTGCTCGCCGCCGCGAACACCGGCGCCCCGCTGGACGCGACCGGCGTCGAGTCGCTGTCGACGCTGCGGGCCTCCGCCAAGCGCGGGGACACCGACACCGCCGTGGGACGGTTCGGCGTCGGGTTCGCCGCCGTGCTGGCCGTGTCCGACGAACCCGCCGTCCTCGGGCGCACCGGCGGCGTGCGCTGGTCCCTCGCCGAAGCGCGGCTCGCCGCGGCCGAGACGGCCCGGCACAGCCCCGCCCTCGGCGACGAACTGCGCCGCCGCGACGGACACGTACCCCTGCTGAGGCTGCCGTTCGCGGCGGAGGGCGCGGCCCCGGAGTCGTACGACACCGTCGTGGTCCTGCCGCTGCGGGACGGCGCCGCCGAGGCGCTCGCTCTCCGGCTGCTCGACGCCGTCGACGACACGCTGCTGCTCGCCCTGCCCGGCCTCGCCGAGGTCACCGTCACCACGGACGCGGGCACGCGCGTGCTGAGCCGCCGCACCGTGCCCGGTGACGACGCGTACATCGTGGTCTCGGACGACGCCCGCGAACCCGCCGAACTGCGCTGGCGCACCGTCAGCCGCAGCGGCCCCCTCGCAGCCGAGCTGCTCGCCGACCGGCCCGTCGAGGAGCGGCTGCGCCCGCACTGGTCGCTGACCTGGGCCGTGCCCGTCGACGCCGACGGCGCCCCGCAGGCCCCGCGCAGCGCGCCCGTGCTGCACGCGCCGACCCCCAGCGACGAGGCGCTCGGCGTGCCCGCGCTGCTCATCGGGTCGTTCCCGCTGGACACCGCGCGGCGGCACGTCGCCCCGGGCCCCCTCACCGACTTCCTCACCCTGCGCGCCGCCGACGCGTACGCCGAACTCCTCGACGCCTGGCGGCCCGTGGGCCCCGGCATCCTCGATCTCGTGCCGGGACCGCTCGGCAAGAGCGAACTGGACGGGGCCCTGCGCGCCGCCATCCTGGAACGGCTGCCCCGCACCGCCTTCCTGCCGCCCGCCCTCGCGCCGGACGGCGAGGACGACGACCGGCCCGCCGCCCTCAAGCCGCGGGACGCCGAGGTCGTCGAGGGCGCGGGCGCCGACACGGTGCGCGTGCTCGCCGACGTCCTGCCCAGCCTGCTGCCCGCCGGGCTCGAACGGCGCCCGGAACTGCGGACCTTGGGGGTCGCCCGGGTCCCGCTGACCGAGGCGATCGACCGCCTGGCCGGCCTGGAGAAGGAGCCCGGCTGGTGGCGGCGGCTCTACGAGTCCCTCGTCGGCGTCGACCCCGACCGGCTCAGCGGGCTGCCCGTGCCGCTCGCCGGCGGCCGCACCACGATCGGCCCGCGCCAGGTCCTGCTGCCCACCGCCGACGCCTCGGCCGTGCCCGGTGACGCCCTTGCGCGGCTCGGCCTCAAGGTCGCCCACGCCGACGCAGCCCACCCGCTCCTGGAGAAGCTCGGCGCCCTGCCCGCCACCGCCCGCGCCGTCCTGACGACGCCTCAGGTGCGGGCCGCGGTCGCCCGGTCGCTCGACGACGAACCCGCCTGGGACGACGAATCCGCCCTCGGCGCCGACGAGTTGGCGGACGTCGTCCTCACCCTGGTGCGCGACGCCCACCTCGACGTCGGCGACGAGCCCTGGCTCGGCGCGCTGGCCCTGCCCGACGAGGACGGCGAACTCGCTCCCGCCGCCGAACTCGTCCTGCCCGGCAGCCCGATCGCCGACGTGCTGCGCGAGGGCGAAGTCCCGTACGTGGACGATGAGTTGGCCGAGCGATGGGGTGAGGGGCCGCTGGCCGCCTGCGGCGTGCTCGCCACCTTCGCCCTGGTCCGCGCCACCGACGTCGTCCTCGACCCGGACGAACTGGAGCCGCGCGACAGCGACTTCCCCGAGCCCGACGACGCCGGGCTGCTCGACGCCGTCGACGTGTGGTGCGAGGACGCCCTCGACCGGCTGCCCGACTCGCCCGTACCGCCCGTCGCCACCGAGCTCGTCGCCGTACGGGATCTGGACCTGGTCGACGAGGACCGCTGGCCGCAGGCGCTCGCGCTGCTGTCCAGGCCGCCGCTGCGGGACGCCCTCACCCAGCCCGTCCGTGTCCTGCTGCCCGACGGCACGCACGAGTTGGTGCGCCCGTACACCGCCTGGTGGCTGCGCGGAAACCCCGTGCTCGACGGGCGCCGGCCGGCCGGGCTGCGTGCGGAGGGCGGCGATCCGCTGCTCGTCGGCCTCTACGAAGCCGCCGACGCGTCCGGGTTCGAGGACGAGCAGGTGCTGCGCGCCCTCGGCGTGCGCACCTCCGTCGCCGCGCTGCTCGACGAGCCCGGCGGCGCCGCCGAACTCCTCGACCGGCTCGCCGACCCGGACCGCACGGTCGGCGCCGCCCAACTCCACGCGCTCTACAGCAGGCTGGCGGAGCTCGACCCCGAGCAGGTGACGCTGCCCGACGAGCTGCGTGCCGTGCGCGACGGCGAGATCGTGGTCGTCGACGCCGCCGACGCGCTCGTGGCCGACGCCCCCGACCTGATCCCGCTCGCCGACGGCCACGCGCTGCTCCCCGTCGCCCCGGCCCGCGCCGCGCAGCTCGCCGAGCTCTTCCAGGTGCGCCGGCTCAGCGAGGCCGTCGACGCCGACGTGACCGAGGCGGGGGAGGAGCACCCCGTGCCCGACTCCGTCCGCACCCTCCTGGGACCGGCGACCCCGTCCTCGTACGTCGAACACGAGGAGCTGTTCGTCGCCGGGACCGAGGTCGACTGGCGTCGCACCCCCGACGGGACCGTGCACGCCGCGACCCTGGAGGGCGTCGCCGCGGGCCTCGCCTGGGCGGCGGGCCAGTGGCCGCGCCGCTTCGAGGTCGCGGCCCTCCTGGAGGACCCGTCGCGCACGGAGGAACTGGCGCGGGACCGCTGGTTCGACTGAGGCCGGGGAAAGCCCTGGTAAAGCAGTGGGAAAGCCGAGACAGGGGTACAACCGTCCCCCTGTCTCGGAGGTCTTCTGAACGAGTCAACAGACTCCTAGATCACTTGGGCCCGTGTGACCGCATCCGCACCACGGGCCCCCTTCTCCACTCTGGGGAACACATGCGTATTCGTGCCATAGCGGCCGCCGCCTCCCTTTCCGGCGCCCTGGCGCTGACGGCCCTCGCCGTCCCGGGCGCCCAGGCGGCCGACTCCGCCACGCCCACGACGCAGCAGGCCCGCGACTTCGCGAAGCAGCACGCGGCCGGCGCCACCTCTGCCAAGGCCCGCACGTTCGCCGCCGACGCCACCGGCGAGCCGTACGCGATCGACGCCACCTTCTCCAACGTGAAGGTCAACGGCGGCAAGCCGATCGTCGCCGGCACCACCAGCGTCGTGCACGCCCCGGTCACCTACACGCTGACCCACCCGGCCGACGTGGACGTCACCTCGCCCGAGGTCCTCACCGACGTCGACATCTACTGGGTCAACAGCGACGCCTCCGACGGCAACGTCCTGTTCGACGCGGAGTACGCGAGCTGCACCCCGGTCACCGACACGACCGCCACCTGCACCCAGAGCATCGACATCGACCCGTCGGTCGAGCTCTACAACGTGGACGCGGGCAAGGCGTGGAAGGCCGAGGGCTCGCTCATCGACACCAACGGTGTCGACATCACCGACGAGAACGCCGACTTCAGCCAGGTCGGCTTCGCCTACCAGGACGCCCTCGCCTCCACCACGCTCCAGCGCCGCTCGACGCTGACCGTGAACGCCTCGCCGGAGCCGGTCTACAAGGGCCGCACGATCACGGTCACCGGTTACCTCAAGCGCGCCAACTGGGACACCGGCGCGTACGCGGGCTACACCAAGCAGGGCGTGAAGCTCCAGTTCCGCAAGAAGGGCACGACGTCGTACCCGTCGACGTACTTGAAGACGGCGACCTCGTCCTCCACCGGCTACCTGAAGACGACGTACACCGCGTCCTCGGACGGCTACTGGCGCTACAACTTCCTCGGCACCTCCACCACCCCGGCCGTCAAGGCCTCGGGTGACTACGTCGACGTGCGCTAGTCAGGACACCCCGCTACGCGGGAAAGCGGCGGCCGACCCACTTCCACAGAAGTTCCAGGGCGGCCGCCGCCACCACCGCAACACCCACCGCCGTCCAGGGCATGACGCTGCCGACCAGCTTCAGCGCGAAGAAGTCCTGGAGCCACGGGACGACGAGGACCAGCAGGAAGCCGAGGCCCATCGCCGCCACCAGGCAGATCCGCCACCACGTGTAGGGGCGGGCGACGATGGCGAGCACCCACATCGAGATCAGGAACAGCGTCAGCGTCGCCGAGCTGGTCTCCGCGTCGAGGGCGCCCGAGCCGCTGTAGTAGTGCCGCGCGATCATGTACATCACGAACGTGGCGGTTCCGGCGACGGCGCCGCCCGGGATCGCGTACCGCATCACCCGCCGTACGAAGTGCGGTTGCGCCCGCTCCTTGTTCGGCGCGAGCGCCAGGAAGAACGCGGGGACGCCGATCGTCAGCGTCGACAGCAGCGTCAAGTGCCGTGGCAGGAACGGGTATTCCACCTGGAAGCAGACCACGAGCAGGGCGAGCAGCACCGAGTAGACGGTCTTGACGAGGAACAGTGTCGCCACGCGCGTGATGTTGCCGATGACCCGGCGGCCCTCCGCGACCACCGAGGGCAGCGTCGCGAACGAGTTGTTCAGGAGCACGATCTGCGCGACCGCCCGGGTCGCCTCCGAGCCCGAGCCCATGGACACCCCGATGTCGGCGTCCTTCAGAGCGAGCACGTCGTTCACGCCGTCACCGGTCATCGCGACCGTGTGCCCGTGGGACTGGAGGGCGGCGACCATGTCCCGCTTCTGCTGCGGCGTGACCCGGCCGAACACGGTGCCCGCGTCCAGCGCGTCCGCCATCTCGGACTGATCCTTGGGCAGCGTACGGGCGTCGACGGTGTTCTCGGCGCCGGTCAGGCCCAGCTTCCCGGCGACCGCGCCCACGGACACCGCGTTGTCGCCGGAGATGACCTTGGCCTTGACGTCCTGCTCGGCGAAGTAGCGCAGCGTGTCGGCGGCGTCCGGGCGAAGGCGCTGCTCGAGGACGACCAGCGCGGCGGGCTTCGCACCCTCCTTGACCCGCGGGTTCTCCAGATCCCTCGCCACCCGCGCGAGCAGCAGCACGCGCAGCCCCTGCTGGTTGAGGTCCTCGACCTCGGCGAGGGCCGGATCGCCGGCCGGAAGCAGCACGTCGGGCGCGCCGAGCAGCCACGCGCTGTCCGTCCCGTCGCCCTCGCTGAACGCGGCGCCGCTGTACTTGCGCGCCGACGAGAACGGCAGCGACTCGGTGCAGCGCCACTCCTCGCTGTCCGGGTAGGCGTCGATGATCGCCTGGAGCGAGGCGTTGGGCCGCGGATCGGACTCGCCGAGCGCCCCGAGCACCTTCCGTACGTACGTCTCGTCGGCGCCGCCCAGGGGGCGCAGCTCGGCGACGTCCATGCCGCCCTCGGTGAGCGTGCCCGTCTTGTCGAGGCAGACGGTGTCGATCCGGGCGAGGCCCTCGATGGCCGGCAGCTCCTGGACCAGGCACTGCTGGCGGCCGAGCCGGATGACGCCGATCGCGAAGGCCACGGAGGTCAGAAGGACGAGGCCCTCCGGGACCATCGGGACGATGCCGCCGACGGTGCGCGCGATGGAGTCCTTGAACCCGTGGTTCTTGTCGACGAGCTGGCTGATGACCAGGCCGATCGCGGTCGGGATCATCATCCACTGCACGTACTTGAGGATGGTGGAGATGCCCGAGCGCAGCTCGGACTGGACGAGCGTGAACCGGCTCGCCTCTTCGGCGAGTTGGGCCGCGTAGGCTTCGCGCCCCACCTTCGTCGCGGTGAACGCGCCGCCGCCCGCGACGACGAACGACCCCGACATGACCTGGTCGCCGGCCCGCTTCACGACCGGGTCCGCCTCACCGGTGAGCAGCGACTCGTCGATCTCCAGACCGTCGGCCTCGGCGCAGGTGCCGTCCACGACGATCTTGTCGCCGGGGCCGATCTCGATGAGGTCGCCGAGCACGATCCCGGAGGTGGAGATCTCGACGGCGGCCCCGTCGCGCCGCACGGTCGGCTTCGCCTCGCCGATGACCGCGAGCGAGTCCAGGGTCTGCTTCGCCCGCCACTCCTGGATGATGCCGATCCCGGTGTTCGCGATGATCACGAAGCCGAAGAGGCTGTCCTGGATCGGCGCGACGAACAGCATGATCAGCCAGAGCACGCCGATGATCGCGTTGAACCGGGTGAAGACGTTCGCGCGGACGATCTCGGTGAGCGAGCGCGAGCTGCGCACCGGTACGTCGTTGACCTCGCCCCGCGCGACGCGCTCGGCGACCTCGGCGCCGGTCAGGCCCGCCGCGCGCTCCGGCACCGGTATCGGGTGCACCGGGTCGAGTTCGGCACCCGCGTCGATGTGCGTCATGGAATCGACAGTACGGGCGATTTGGGGCGTTCACCCGTCGACCGGGCGAAAGATCCGACCTGGGGAGGACCCCGCGCGGAGCCCTATGCTCCCGGGGTCGTAGCGGCGGCCCGCTTGATCGCGGCGTCGCGCTTGCGCACGTACCAGATGCCGATGAGGCCGAGCCCCGCGCCGGCCAGGCAGGTCCACACCCACCAGGTGGTCCCGCGGTCCTCGAACCAGCCGTAGAACGGCAGCTGTACGAGGAACAGGACGAACCAGAGGATCGTGCCGCCGGTGATGGTGGCGACCACGGGCCCCTCCAGGGGTTCCGGTGCCTCGTGCTTCGGGGTCCACTTCGCCATGCGCACAGCTTACGAGGCCCTGTCCAGTGCCTGTACAACCCCCGTATACCAAGGGTCTACGCGCGGAGATAGCGATTTCGGCCTCATATGTTCATACTGAAACGGCCTGAGTCTGTCCACTTCTGTTCGTACGAAACACCAACAGCAACATCGGGGAAACCTGTTGGTGATCAAGCGACACCCAGACTTGATCGCACTCCCGCCAACAGATCGCCGTAGATCTGCTCACCGCCTGAATACCGCTGAGGTCACTCATGTCCACATCGGCCACCGCCCCGGTCGACGTCAACAGCCAGCCGCCGCAGGCTCCGAAGAACGGTTTCGACCGGTACTTCAAGATTTCCGAGCGCGGCTCGACGGTCGCCCGTGAGGTCCGCGGCGGTTTCGCCACGTTCTTCGCGATGGCCTACATCATCGTGCTGAACCCGATCATCCTCGGCAGCGCGAAGGACATGTACGGGCACCAGCTCGACAATGGCCAGCTCGTCACCGCGACCGCCCTGACCGCCGCCTTCACCACGCTGCTCATGGGCGTCATCGGCAACGTGCCGATCGCGCTCGCCGCCGGCCTCGGTGTGAACACGGTCGTCGCCCTCCAGCTCGCGCCGCGCATGTCGTGGCCGGACGCGATGGGCATGGTCGTCCTCGCGGGCTTCGTCGTGATGCTGCTCGTCGCCACCGGACTGCGCGAGCGCGTGATGAACGCCGTGCCGCTCAGCCTGCGCAAGGGCATCGCGATCGGCATCGGCCTGTTCATCATGCTGATCGGTCTCGTCGACTCGGGCTTCGTCACCCGCATCCCGGACGTCGCGCACACCACGGTCCCGCTCCAGCTCGGCTCCGACGGCCACCTCAACGGCTGGCCGGTGCTCGTCTTCGTCCTCGGCGTCCTGCTGACCCTCGCGCTGCTCGTGCGCAAGGTGCCCGGCGCGATCCTGATCTCGATCGTCGTGATGACGGTCGCGGCGATGATCATCGACGCCGTCGCCAAGGTGCCGTCCTGGGGTCTGACCACCCCGAAGTGGCCCGGCAACCCGGTCTCCACGCCGGACTTCGGCCTGGTCGGCGAGGTCAGCCTGTTCGGCGGCTTCGAGAAGGTCGGCATCCTCACCGGCATCCTCTTCGTCTTCACCGTGCTGCTGTCGTGCTTCTTCGACGCGATGGGCACGATCATGGGCATCAGCGACGAGGCGCACCTGACCGACGACAAGGGTCAGATGCCGGGCATGAACAAGGTCCTGTTCATCGACGGCATCGCCGTCGCCGCCGGCGGTGCCTCGTCGTCCTCCGCCACCACCTGCTTCGTGGAGTCCACGGCCGGTGTCGGCGAGGGTGCGCGCACCGGCTTCGCGAACGTCGTCACCGGTGGCCTCTTCGCGGTCGCGCTGTTCCTCACGCCGATCGCCACGATGGTCCCGTCCCAGGCGGCCACCCCGGCACTGCTCGCGGTGGGCTTCATGATCCTCGCCGGTGGCATCCGCGCCATCGACTGGGACGACTGGACGATCGCCATCCCGGCCTTCGTCACGATGATGATGATGCCGTTCACGTACTCGATCACGAACGGCATCGGCATGGGCTTCATCACCTTCACCGTGCTGCGCGTGGTCGCGGGCCGGGCGAAGGAGGTCCCGGCAGCGATGTACGCCGTCTCGGCGGTCTTCGTCTTCTACTACCTGATGCCGTCGCTCGGCCTCACCTGAGTCTGAGCCACGGCTGAACCTCAGGCGGCCCCGTAGAACTTCTCCGTCTCCTCGACGGCCGTCTTGAAGCGTTCGTCGAAGTCATCGCGAATGAGCGTCCGGACCACATAGTCCTGGACGCTCATTCCTCTTTTGGCGGCGTGCCTCTTGAGCCGGTCGAGCAGCTCACCGTCTATCCGCAGGCTGAGCACAGTCGATCCCATACGGAACAGGGTCGGGTCCGGGGATGCGTGTGCGCGTCACTTTCCGGATCCGGCTCACTCGTTTGAGTGATGCGGTGGTTGCGTGGCCGGAATCACGGGCAGCATGCGCCTCACCGGTAGTCGTTAGACGAAGTAATGAGTTACGCTAACGACCATGCCGGACCTCTCCCATGGCGACGATGCCGCCGCCGTGAACTCCCTGCGCTCCGCCGTGATGCGCCTGTCGCGCCGACTCAAGCACCAGCGGGTCGACGAATCGCTGAGCCCCACCGAGATGTCGGTGCTCGGCACCCTCGCGAACTGCGGCACCGCCACCCCGGGCGAACTCGCCCGCAAGGAGCATGTGCAGCCGCCGTCGATGACCCGCATCGTCGCGCTCCTGGAGGCCAAGGGACTGGTCAGGCTCGAGCCTCACCCCGAGGACCGTCGGCAGAAGGTCGTCACCTCCACCGAGCAGGCCGAGACCATGCTCCTGGAGAGCCGCCGCAAGCGGAACGCGTGGCTGGCCAACCTCGCCGACAGCCTCGACGAGGACGAGTGGGCCAAGCTGCGCGCGGCCGCGCCCGTCCTGGAGAAGCTCGCCCATCTGTAGCCGGCCCTTTCTGAGCAGCACGACCGCCGAGGAGGCGAACCCACTTTGAGTACGGGATCCGGAGCAGACTCCGCCCCCGTCCCAGCCGCCCACGACACCCCCGCCCGCCCCCGCAAGACCTCGATGTTCGCCAGCCTGAAGGTGCGCAACTACCGCCTCTTCGCGACCGGCGCCGTCATCTCCAACACCGGCACCTGGATGGCCCGCATCACCCAGGACTGGCTGGTGCTCTCCCTCACGGGATCCTCCGCCGCCGTCGGTGTCACCACGGCGATGCAGTTCCTGCCGATGCTCCTCTTCGGCCTGTACGGCGGTGTGATCGCCGACCGTTTCGCCAAGCGGAAGCTGCTCTTCCTCACCCAGGGTGCGATGAGCCTGTCCGGCCTGTTCCTCGCCGCGCTCACGCTGTCCGGCAACGTCCAGGTCTGGCACGTCTACCTCGCCGCGTTCTTCACCGGCCTCGTCACGGTCGTCGACAATCCGACGCGGCAGTCGTTCGTCTCGGAGATGGTGGGCCCCGACCAGGTCCGCAACGCGGTCTCGCTGAACTCCGCGAACTTCCAGTCCGCGCGCCTCATCGGCCCGGCCGTCGCCTCCGCGCTGACCGCCGCCGTCGGACCCGGCTGGGCGTTCCTCGCGAACGGCCTGTCGTTCCTGGCGCCGCTGACCGGGCTGATGCTGATCCGCACCAGCGAGCTGCACAAGACGAAGCTCGCGCCGCGCGGCAAGGGCCAGCTCAAGGAGGGCCTGCGCTATGTGTCGCAGCGGCCCGAGCTGATCTGGCCGATCGTGCTCGTCGGGTTCGTCGGCACCTTCGGCTTCAACTTCCCGATCTGGCTCAGCGCGTACGCCGACGACGTCTTCCACGGCGGGGTCGGCCAGTACGGCCTGTTCAACACGCTCATGGCGATCGGCTCGCTGGCCGGCGCGCTGCTCGCCGCCCGCCGCCGCTCGACCCGGCTGCGGGTCCTGGCCGGCGCCGCGGTCGGCTTCGGCGTCCTGGAGATCCTGGCCGCGTGGGCGCCGGGGGTCTGGGCGTTCGCGCCGATGATCGTGCTGCTCGGCATCCTCGGCCTGACGGTCAACGTGACCGCCAACTCCACGGTCCAGATGGGCACGGACCCCGAGATGCGGGGCCGGGTGATGTCCCTGTTCATGATGGTGTTCACGGGCGGCACCCCGCTGGGCGGGCCGCTCTTCGGCTGGCTCGCCGACCAGTACGGCGTCCGGATCAGCTTTGCGCTGGGCGGCGTGATCTGCGCGGCCGCGGCGGTCGGGGTCGGCCTGATGCTGGCCCGGGCGGCGAACCTCCGGCTCAAGGTCGATCTGCGGCGCGGGGAGCGGCATGTGCAGTTCGTTCCACGGGATCGGCAGCGGTTGGCCGCCGTGGCCTGATCGGTCCGTTGCCGGGTGCGGCTTTCGTCGTGGCTGGTCGCGCCCCGCGGCGGAGCCGCTGATGTCACAGCCCCGCGCCCCTTCATCGGGGAAATGCGCGCGAAGCGCAGGCATTTCAGGGGCGCGGGGAACTGCGCGACCAGCCCCCACCGAACCCGCACCCGACGACGGGACGGGAAACTGGGCTCATGAGACTCTTCGCCGCTGTGCTGCCGCCCCCCGAGGCACTCGCTGAACTCGGCCGCGCCGTGGACCAGTTGGGCGCCGGAGGCGGTCTGCGGTGGACCGAGCGGGCCGGCTGGCATCTCACGCTCGCGTTCTACGGGGACGTGCCCGACGCGACCGTCCCCGACCTGGAGGACCGGCTCGCGCGGGCCGCACACCGTACCGAAGCGTTCGAGCTGGCCCTGCGCGGCGGCGGCCACTTCGGCGGGCGCGCGCTGTGGGCCGGGGTCGACGGCGACGTGGCCGGCGTCAAGCGGCTCGCCGAGCGCGCCGAGGCGGCGGGCCGGAAGGCCGGGCTCCCCGGCGAGCACCGCCGCTACCGGCCGCACCTGACCCTGGCCCGCAGCCGCGACACCGCCGACTTCGGGACGTACGTCACCGCCCTCGACGGATTCGCGGGGACACCCTGGACCGTCGGCGAGCTGGCTCTCGTACGGAGCAATCTGCCGGTGTCCGGGGTGCCGGGAGAGCGGCCGCGGTACGAGAAGGTCGGCGGCTGGGAGCTTTCGGGCACGCGTTAGGCTCGATGCGTGGACCCGAAGACGCGGAACCGGATCATGGCCGGTGTGCTTGTGCTGATGTTCGTCGTGGTGGCGGTGGCGGCGGCCGTCGGCCAGTAGCTTCCGACGGCCGCCGCCCCCGTGCTCACCAGGCGAAGGCCTCCGGGGACGGGCCGGGACCCGGGAAGATCTCGTCGAGGGACGTCAGGACGTCCTCGCCCAGCTCCAGTTCGACCGCGCGCAGCGCCGAGTCCAGCTGCTCCTGGGTGCGCGGGCCGACGATGGGACCCGTGACGCCGGGGCGCGTGAGCAGCCAGGCCAGAGCCGCCTCGCCGGGCTCGATGCCGTGCTTGTCGAGCAGGTCCTCGTACGCCTGGACCTGGTCGCGCACCTTCGTGTTCTCCAGCGCGGTCGCGGACCGGCCCTGGGCGCGGCGCTTGCCCTCGGACTCCTTCTTGAGGACACCGCCGAGCAGCCCGCCGTGCAGCGGGGACCAGGGGATGACGCCGAGGCCGTACTCCTGCGCGGCCGGGATGACCTCCATCTCGGCGCGGCGCTCGGCGAGGTTGTAGAGGCACTGCTCGCTGACCAGGCCGACGCGGCCGTGGGCCTTCGCCAGCTCGTTGGCCTGGGCGATCTTGTAGCCGGGGAAGTTCGAGGAACCGGCGTAGAGGATCTTGCCCTGCTGGATCAGGACGTCGATCGCCTGCCAGATCTCCTCGAACGGGGTGTGCCGGTCGATGTGGTGGAACTGGTAGATGTCGATGTAGTCGGTCTGGAGCCGCTTGAGCGAGGCGTCGACGGCCCGGCGGATGTTCACCGCGGAGAGCCGGTCGTGGTTGGGCCAGACGTCGTCGCCTGCCGCCATGTTCCCGAACACCTTGGTGGCGAGGACGGTCTTGTCGCGGCGGCCGCCGCCCTGCGCGAACCAGGTGCCGATGATCTCCTCGGTACGGCCCTTGTTCTCACCCCACCCGTACACGTTCGCCGTGTCGAAGTAGTTGATGCCGCTGGCCAGCGCCGCGTCCATGATGCCGTGGCTGGTGGCTTCGTCGGTCTGCGGGCCGAAGTTCATGGTGCCGAGGACGAGCCGGCTGACCTTGAGTCCTGTGCGTCCGAGCTGCGTGTACTTCATGACTCCTCAGCCAAGGACGTGGAGTGCGCTCTAGGCAAGGGGGTTTCGCCTGATTCAGTGGCGGGTTCGGCGGCGGGACCCGTGGAGAGGATGTCGCGGGCCTGCGCGGCGGCGCGGGTGAGGCTCTCGGCGACGTAGTCGAGGAAGCGGGCGATGTTCTCCAGGCGGGTGGCGGCCGGGGTGCCGGGGCCGAGGACGGCGACGCCCTGGCGGGAGACCTCGACCTGCTGGATGAGCGCCTTGGAGCTGGCGAGCATCGACTGGTACCAGAGGTCGTCGTCGATGACGTAGCGCTCGCGGCGGCGCTCGTCGCGCTCCCTGCGGACCAGCGTCTGACTCTCCAGGAAGGCGATCGACTTGGAGACCGTCGCCGGGCTGACCTGGAGGCGCTGGGTGAGTTCGGCGGCGGTCAGGCTGCCGGAGTCGGTGGTCAGCAGGCTCGCCATCACCCGCGACATCATCTTCGGCAGGCCCGACTGGACCATCACCTCGGTGAACGTCTCCTCGTACGCGCGCACCGCCTCGGGGTCGCGGCCGTGGGGGAGCGGGGGTGCCTCCTGGCTGCGGGGCGCGGACTGTCCCCGCCGGTGGGCGCGGCGCTCGGTGGCGCGGTGGGCGGCCTCGGCGCGGTAGTCGTTCGGGCCCCCGTTGCGCATGACCTCGCGGGTGACGGTCGAGGTGGGGCGTTCCAGACGCCGGGCGATCTCCGCGTAGGCGAGGCCGTCGGCCAGGCCCCGTGCGATCTCCTGGCGCTCCTGCTGGCTGAGCCTGCCTCCCGGCATCGCGATCTCCTTTGTGGGTGGTCACGTGGTTCTGGTGCCGTGGCGACCTTAGCGTTCACCTCCACCTCAATGCAACGAGCGGTGCGGGTGCGTTGCGTTAGGGGTCAGGATTGTTGCAATGAAATAGCGCAACTGGCCTGCGATTATGGGGTTCTAGCGCTTCTAGTGTGTTGCGAGATTAGTGAACGCTACGTAGCTTTCTCTCATCGGAAACAGCACGGCAGGAACCGACAGGGAGACTGACATGCAGAAGTTCGCCACCACCGCCCCGATCGCCGCCCGCCTGACCGTCCCCGCCGGCCGGGTCCAGCTGATCGCCGCCGACCGCACCGACGCCACCGTCGAGGTCCGCCCCGCCAACCCCTCCAGGGGGCGGGACGTGAAGGCCGCCGACAAGGTCACCGTCACCTACGCCGACGGCGTCCTGGACGTGGTCGACGCTGAGGGTGGCAAGGCCTTCGGCGCCTCGGGTGCGGTCGAGGTCACCGTCCAGCTGCCCGCCGGGTCCCGGGTCGAGGTCCGGGCGGAGGCCACCGAGGTACGGGCCGTGGGCCGCCTCGGCGACCTCACCGTGACCGGCGCCTACCAGCACATCAAGATCGACGAGGCCGCGAGCGTCGACCTGACCGCGACCGACGGCGACGTCGAGATCGGCCGGATCACCGGGCCCGCGAACGTCACCACCGCCCGCGGCAGCATCACCGTCGCCGAGGCCGCCGGCGGCACGGTCACGCTCACCACGCAGATGGGCGACATCACGGTCGCGGCCGCGGCCGGCGTCTCCGCCGCCCTGGACGCGGGCACCTCGCACGGCCGGATCGCCAACAGCCTCAAGAACGACGGCACCCCGGTGCTGAACATCCGCGCCACCACCGCGCAGGGCGACATCACCGCCCGCAGCCTCTGACTCCCCTCGCCCCCTCGCTGCCTTCCAAGGAGTACGTGTCATGAGCACCCCGGCCATCGCGGCACACGGACTGCGCAAGTCCTACGGAGACAAGGTCGTCCTGGACGGCATCGACATCGAGGTCCCCGCCGGCACCGTCTTCGCCCTGCTCGGCCCGAACGGGGCCGGCAAGACCACCGCCGTCAAAATCCTCTCCACCCTCATCTCCCCCGACCCGGACTCCGGGCCGATCACGGTCGGCGGCCACGACCGAGCGAGCGGCGCGCAGGAGATCCGCCGCGCGATCGGGGTGACCGGCCAGTTCTCCGCCGTCGACGGGCTGATCACCGGCGAGGAGAACATGCTCCTCATGGCCGACCTGCACCACCTGCCCAGGACGGAGGGCGAGCGGGTCGCGGCCGAACTCCTGGAGCGCTTCGACCTGGTGGAGGCCGCGAAGAAGCCCGCCTCCACCTACTCGGGAGGGATGAAGCGCCGCCTCGACATCGCGATGACGCTGGTCGGCAGCCCGCGGATCATCTTCCTGGACGAGCCGACCACCGGCCTCGACCCGCGCTCCCGGCACACCATGTGGCAGATCATCCGCGGTCTCGTCGCGGACGGCGTCACGGTCCTGCTGACCACGCAGTATCTGGAGGAGGCGGACGAACTCGCCGACCGGATCGCGGTGTTGCACGACGGGAGGATCGCCGCGGAGGGCAGTGCCGAGGAGCTCAAGCGGATCGTCCCCGGCGGCCACGTCAAGCTCCGCTTCACCGACCCGGACGCGTATCGCACCGCCGCCACCGCCCTGGCGCATGGCGCCCGCGACGACGAAGCCCTCGCCCTCCAGCTGCCCTCGGACGGCAGCCAGCGTGAACTGCGGGCCATCCTCGACGAGTTGGACCGCGCCGGCATCGAGGCGGACGAACTCACCGTCCACACCCCCGACCTCGACGACGTCTTCTTCGCCCTCACCGAGACCACGACCACCACCCCCGGCACCAACGCTGTCAAGGAGTCCGTCCGATGAGCACTCTCTCCCTCGCCGCCCGCGACTCGGCGACCATGCTGCGCCGCAACCTCCTGCACGCCCGCCGCTACCCCTCCCTCACCCTGAACCTGCTGCTCACGCCGATCATGCTGTTGCTGCTGTTCGTCTACATCTTCGGCGACGCGATGAGCGCGGGGCTGGGCGGCGACCGCTCCGACTACATCGCCTTCGTCGTCCCCGGCCTGCTGCTGATGACGATCGGCTCCACCGTCATCGGCACCGCGGTCTCGGTCTCCAACGACATGAGCGAGGGCATCATCGCCCGGTTCCGCACCATGGCCATCCACCGCCCGTCCGTCCTGATCGGACACGTCGTGGGCAGCGTCATCCAGTCGGTGGCCAGCGTCGTCCTGGTCGGCGCGGTCGGCGTCGCGATCGGGTTCCGTTCCGCCGACGCCACGCCCGTCGAGTGGCTGGCCGCCTTCGGCCTGCTGGTCCTGTTCGCGCTCGCGCTGACCTGGATCGCGGTCGGCATGGGCCTGGTCAGCCCCAACGCGGAGGCGGCCAGCAACAACGCGATGCCGCTGATCCTGCTCCCGCTGCTCTCCAGCGCCTTCGTCCCGCTCGACTCGATGCCGGGCTGGTTCCAGCCGATCGCCGAGTACCAGCCCTTCACCCCGGCCATCGAGACCCTCCGCGGCCTGCTCCTGGGCACCGAGATCGGCCACAACGGCTGGCTCGCCGCCGGCTGGTGCGTGGGCCTCATGCTCCTCGGCTACTTCTGGTCGACGTCCACCTTCAACCGCGACCCCGAGTAATCCCCCGTGGCAGCCCCAGGCCTTCAGGGCGGCGCACACCGACACCACGTCGGCCGTGCGCCGCCCTCAGTGCGTGTAGGGCCCGCCCACACCCCACGCCTGATGCAGCGCGTCCGCGAAGGCGCCGGCCAGCTTGTGCTCGCCGGAGGCGTTCGGATGCGTCCCGTCGTACGTGTCCTCGTGGATGTCGTACGACTCCGGGACCGATGCGAGCAGCAGCGGCGAGCGGGGCTGGGAGAGGTCCGCGACCGCCTTCGCGAGCAGCGTGTTGAAGTGGGCGACCTGCGCGGCGAAGGGGGCGTCCGACTCGGCGCGGATGTTCGGGATGACGGGGAGCAGGACCATGCGTACGGCGGAGTTGGCGGCGCGCGCCTCGCCGACGAAGCGGCGTACGTTCCCGGCGGTCTGCTCGGCGTCCGTGTAGAAGCCGAGGTCGATGAGGCCCAGGGAGATCAGGAGCGTGTCGGCGCCGGTCGACGCGACGGCGTCGCCGATCAGCGGCGCCATGTGCTGCCACCCCTCGCCCCAGCCGGCGAGATGGTGCTGCGGGAAGTCCGGGTCGGCGTAGTCGTGGCTGCCGCCGTGCAGCGCGGTGCGCGGGCCGACCACGGTGAACTCGGTGCCGGTGGCGCGCAGATGCCGCCACATGCGATGGCGCCAGGTGTGCTCGCCGGCGCCTCCGATCGTCATGGAGTCACCCACGAACATGAACCTGAGCATCCGCTCATCATCGTGGATGCCGCGGAGATCACCACGGGCGCGTGCGTGTGAGACCGAACACGCCTGGCAAGCTGGGTCCATGCGTACGTATCTGGGGGCGGCCGGGGCCGCGGTCGTGCTGGTCGCCGGAGTCCTCGGCGGGAGCGCGGCAGCCGCCGACCGCCCGGCCGGTTCCGACGGGTTCACGATCCAGGACCCCCGGATCACCGAGTCCAGCGGCCTCGCCGCGTCCCGCGCCCACCCCGGGGTCTACTGGACCCACAACGACAGCGACGACGGCGCCTACCTGTACGCGATCGACGGCCGCACGGGAAAGACCGTCGCCACGCTCACCCTCACCGGGGTCGGCGCCCCGCGCGACGTCGAGGCGATCTCCGTCGGCCCCGACGGTGACCTCTACGTGGGCGACATCGGGGACAACCTCGGCGGCAAGTGGAACCACGTGTGGATCTACAAGCTCCCCGAGCCCAAGAAGCTGCGCGATCAGACGGTGCGGGCCACGCAGTACGTCGTGCGGTACGCGGACGGCCCGCGCAACGCCGAGGCGATGATGGTCCACCCGAAGACCGGCCGGGTCTACATCATCGAGAAGGACGAGGACGGCGGCGGCCTCTACGAGGGCCCCGACCCCCTCGACTCCTCGGCCACGAACACCTTCAAGCGCATCGCCGACATCGATCTGTGGGCGACCGACGCGGCGTTCTCGCCCGACGGCGAGCAGCTGTCCGTACGCGGCTACTTCGGCGGTGTCTCGTACTCCTGGAACGACGGGAAGCCCGAGCGCCAGGGCCAGTTGAGCGTGCCGATCCAGCCGCAGGGCGAGTCGCTCACGTACACCGTCGACGGGAAGACGCTGCTGTACGGCAGCGAGGGCGAGGGCAGTTCGGTCAAGGCGGAGGACGTCGAGGGCGCGTCGGACGACTCGGGCTCGGGGTCCAACTCCTCGGGAGGCGGCGGGAGTTCGGACAGCGGGCCGGGCGGCGACGGCGGCGGCTTCACGGGGAAGGCGGGGGCCGTCGGGGCGGCCGTCGTGCTGATCGCGGTGATCGGTATCGGCCGGCTCCTGCGCAAGCCGAAGCGGGACTGAGGCCCGGGCCTTGTCGAGGGCCCCGCCGGGGGCCTGTCGAGGGGGTCTCTCACTGCTTCGTGCGGGCGGCCACGAGTACGTCGAGGCCGTCCAGGATCCGCTGGAGCCCGAACTCGAAGTGGTCGAAGCCGGGCGCGAACGTGTCCGGGGACAGGGACGCCATCACCGGGTAGGCGCCGCTCGCCATCGCGGCCTCCAGGGTGGGGCTCTGCGCGGCCCAGAAGTCGGCGTCCGTCATGCCCGTCGTCTTCTCGGCCTCGCGCTCGTAGACGCGGGTGCGGGCGACGCCGGAGACATACCCGTCGATCATGACCAGGACGGAGAGCAGCTCGGGGTCGGACAGGCCCATCGGCTTGATGCGGCCCATCATCTTCTCCATGCCGGCCAGGGCGCCGGGGCCGAGGACCGGGCGGGCCTGGTTGACCTGGAGCAGCCAGGGGTGGCGCTGGTAGAGGGCGAGACTCTCGCGGGCGCACTCCTCCACGGCCTCCCGCCAACGCCCTTCACTTTCCCGCGTGTTGGCGTCCGTCTCCGTCTCGTACGGCGTCTGCACCTTGTCCAGCATCAGGTCGAGCAGCTCGGCCTTGCCGGGCACGTACCGGTACAGCGACATGGTGCCGGTGCCGAGCTCCTGCGAGAGGCGGCGCATCGAGACGGCGCCGATCCCCTCCGCGTCGGCCACGTCGACCGCGGCCGTGACGATCCGGTCGAGGGAGAGCGCGGGCCGCGGCCCGCGACTGGGGCGCGCGCCGGTGCCCCACAGCAGCTCCATGCTGCGGCGGATGTCGCCGCTGCCGCTCGTCTCGGTGCCGCTGTTCGTGCCGGTTGCCATGGGGTCAGCGTAAACCGCCGCCCGAAAACTGAGTACGGCGTACTCTTAATTGGGTACGGTGTACTCAGATGGTTGCGGACGAGGAGCGGACAGGGAGGCGGTCATGGACGACGGGGAACACGCGGTGCGGGCCGAAGGGCTCGAGAAGCGGTACGGGGACAAGCGCGCGCTCGACGGGTTCGATCTGGCGGTGCGGCGCGGCACCGTACACGGCCTGCTCGGACCGAACGGGGCGGGCAAGACGACGGCCGTGCGCGTGCTGTCCACGCTGATCAGGGCCGACGGCGGCCGGGCCGAGGTCGGCGGGGTCGACGTGATCCGCGCGCCCGGCGCGGCGCGCCGCCGCATCGGCCTCACGGGGCAGTACGCGGCCGTGGACGAGGTGCTCACCGGCCGGCAGAACCTGGAGATGTTCGGCCGGCTCTTCCACCTCGGCGCCCGGCGGGCGAAGGCGCGGGCGGGGGAGCTCCTGGACCAGTTCGGGCTCGCCGACGCCGCCGACCGGGGCGTCGGCAAGTACAGCGGCGGCATGCGGCGCAGGCTCGACCTCGCGGCGTCCATGATCCTCACGCCCGACGTGCTGTTCCTGGACGAGCCGACGACCGGACTCGATCCGCGCGGCAGGGGCGAGGTCTGGGACAGCGTGCGGGAGTTGGTGGCCGCCGGCACCACGGTGCTGCTCACCACCCAGTACCTGGAGGAGGCCGACCGGCTCGCCTCGCGCATCACCGTCATCGACCGGGGCCGGGCCATCGCCGACGACACCCCCGAGGGCCTGAAGCGGGCGGCCGGCGGCGACCGCATCGAGGTCGTCGTCGCCGACCCGGCCGACCTGCCGCGCGCCGCGAAGATCGTCGCCCGCGGCGGCGCCGATCCGGTCGTGGACGAGCCGGAGCGGCGGGTGCACGCGACGGTCACCGACCGGGTCGCCGCGCTCACCGACGCCGCCCGCACCCTCCAGGACGAGGGCGTCGCGGTCGAGGACATCGGCCTGCGCAGGCCGAGCCTGGACGACGTGTTCCTGCAACTGACGGGGAGGGCCGCCTGATGGGGGCGACGATGTACTGGGCGGTCGCCGACTGCTGGAACGTGGTCCGCCGCGGCCTCACCCACTACCAGCGCCAACCCGTCAACATTGCCTGGCAGTTGGGCTTCCCGATCCTGTCGGTCCTGCTGTACGGGTATGTCTTCGGCAGCGCGATGACGGTGCCGGGCGGCGGCGACTACCGGGACTTCCTGATGCCCGGGATGTTCGCGATGACCATGGCGTTCGGGTTCATCAACACGGCGACGCTCGTCGTGCACGACGCCACCAAGGGGGTCATCGACCGGTTCCGCTCGATGCCGATGGCGCCGTCCGCGGTGGTGTCGGGGCGCGGCGTGACGGACCTGCTGGTCGCCTGCGCGGAGCTGACGATCCTGATGCTGACGGCGCTGGCCATCGGCTGGCGCCCGGACGGCGGGATCGCGGGCGGCCTGACGGCGTTCGCCCTCCTGCTGTGGCTGCGGTTCGCGCTGATCTGGCTGGGCGTCTGGCTGGGCCTGCTCGTCCCGAACCCGGAGGCGGCCGGCGGCCTGTTCGCGGTCGCCTTCCCGCTGACGATGATCTCCAGCATCTTCGTCGCGCCCCAGCTGATGCCGGACTGGCTGGGCGCGGTGGCGGCGTGGAACCCGCTGTCGTCGACGGTGGCGGCGACCCGTGAACTGTTCGGGACGCCGGTGGGGTCGGGCGACTCCTGGGTGGAGCAGCACGCGCTGCTCCTCGCCTGGGTGTGGCCGGCGGTCCTGACGCTGGTCTTCCTGCCGCTGGCGGTGCGCCGGTTCCAGCGGCTGAGCCGCTGACGTACGCGAGGGACGCGAAAGGGCGCGGGCCGGGTGTGACCGGTCCGCGCCCTTACTGCCCCAGGGGGTCTGCGTCGCTCAGAGCTGCCCGATGACGTAGTCGATGCAGGCCGTCAGGGCCGAGACGTCCGCCGGGTCGATCGCCGGGAACATCGCGACGCGCAGCTGGTTGCGGCCCAGCTTGCGGTACGGCTCCGTGTCGACGATGCCGTTGGCGCGCAGCACCTTGGCGACCGCGGCGGCGTCGATCTCGTCCGCGAAGTCGATCGTGCCGATGACCTGCGAGCGCTTGGCGGCGTCCGTCACGAACGGCGTCGCGTGCTTCGACTCCTCGGCCCACGTGTACAGGCGCGACGAGCTGTCCTTCGTCCGCGCCGTCGACCAGGCGAGACCACCCTGGCCGTTGATCCAGTCCAGCTGCTCGGCGAGCAGGAAGAGCGTGGCGAGGGCCGGGGTGTTGTACGTCTGGTTCTTGCGGGAGTTGTCGATCGCCGTCGGCAGCGAGAAGAACTCCGGGATGTGGCGGCCCGACGCGTGGATGCGCTCGGCGCGCTCGATCGCGGCGGGGGAGAAGACGCCGATCCACAGGCCGCCGTCGGAGGCGAACGACTTCTGCGGGGCGAAGTAGTAGACGTCCGTCTCGGCGATGTCGACCGGGAGGCCGCCCGCGCCGGACGTGGCGTCGACCAGGACGAGGGCGCCCTCGTCGGCACCGGCCACGCGCTTGATCGGCGCGGCGACACCCGTGGAGGTCTCGTTGTGGGTCAGGCCGTACACGTCGACGCCGGCCTCGGCCGCGGCCTCCGGGTGCGTGCCCGGGTCCGAGGCGATCACGGTCGGCTCGGCCAGCCAGGGGGCGAGCTTGGACGCCTTGGCGAACTTGGACGAGAACTCGCCGAAGTTCAGGTGCTGCGACTTGTTCTCGATCAGGCCGTGCGTCGCGACGTCCCAGAACGCGGTCGAGCCGCCGTTGCCGAGGATGACCTCGTAGCCCTCGGGGAGGGAGAAGAGGTCCTTGACGCCGTCACGCACCCGGCCGACCAGGTTCTTGACCGGGGCCTGTCGATGGGAGGTGCCGAGCAGGGAGGTACCGGTGGCGGCCAGGGCGTCCAACGCCTCCGTACGCACCTTGGAGGGGCCAGCGCCGAAACGTCCGTCGGCGGGCTTGATGTCAGCGGGAATCTGGATCTCAGCCACGTCTTGGAGGGTAGCGGGTGGTTTTGGTGGGGCTGAACGGTGTCCGCCGGGTGAGATACGGGGTCTCGTCCGCGGGGTGCGGTTCGTCGCCGAGTGCGGGTGCCGTGGTGGCTGGTCGCGCAGTTCCCCGCGCCCCTTCGGGGCGCGGCCGGCCCCCACCCACCCGCAGCCGCGAACACACTCCCGCCCCTACGGCGAAGTGGCGTCACAGAGGCATGCTGGGACGCATGGCTGACGACGACATCCGCAAGGCCCTGCAGAACGTCATCCGCGGTGACATCGACTTCTCCCGCACCGCACGCGCCCTGAACACCATGGACGCCTCCAACTACAGAAGGGTCCCGCTCGGCGTCGTCGCGCCGAAGGACGCCGACGACGTCCACGCCACCCTCGCCCTCTGCAAGGAACGCGGCATCCCCGTCGTGGGCCGAGGCGGCGGCACGTCGATCGCCGGCCAGGCGACCGGCACCGGCATCGTCCTCGACTTCACCCGCCACATGAACCGCGTCCTCGACATCGACCCGGCGGCCCGCACGGCCCGCGTGCAACCCGGAGTCGTACTGGACCGCCTCCAAGCGGCAGCGTCCCCCCTGAGGTTCGGCCCCGACCCCTCCACGCACAGCCGCTGCACCCTCGGCGGCATGATCGGCAACAACTCGTGCGGCTCCCACTCCGTCGCCTGGGGCACGACCGCCGACAGCGTCCTCGCGCTGGACGTCGCCGCCGCGGACGGCACGGCGTACCGGCTCGGGCAGGGCTGGTCCGGCGCCCCCGCGGGCCTCCAGGCGCTGGTGGAACGGGAGTTGGCGGCGATCCGCACCGGCTTCGCCCCGTACGCGGGCCTGCCTCGCCGCATCTCCGGATACGCCCTCGACGCGCTGCTGCCCGAGAACGGCACCGACCTCGCCCGCTTCTTCTGCGGCACCGAGGGCACCCTCGGCCTCGTCACGGAGGCGACGCTCAAGCTGGTCGAGGCACCGCCCGCGAAGGCCCTGGCCGTGCTCGCGTACGCCGAGGAGAGCGCCGCCGCCGAGGCCGCCGCGGGCCTGCTGCCGTACGGGCCGCTGACCGTCGAGGGCATGGCCGCCGACCTCGTACCGCCGGATGCGGGCCTGCCGAAGGGCGGGGCGTGGCTGTTCGTGGAGACCGGCGGTGCGACGCGGGCCGAGGCGCGGGCGGCCGCCGAGCGGATCGTGCGGGCGGCGGACGTGGTGGACGCGCTCGTCGTCGACGACCCGGCCGGGCAGCGTGCGCTGTGGCGGATCCGGGAGGACGCGAGCGGTACGGCGACGCGGATGCCGGACGGCAGCGAGGCGTGGCCCGGCTGGGAGGACTGTGCGGTGCCGCCCGCCCGACTCGGCGCCTACCTGCGGGAGTTCCGGGGCCTGCTCCGCGAGCACGGGCTGCGCGGGACCCCGTACGGGCACTTCGGCGACGGCTGCATCCACGTACGCATCGACTTCGATCTGCTCACGGAGGCGGGCATCGCGCGCTTCCGGCGGTTCTCCGAGGACCTCGCCGCACTGGTCGTCGCGCACGGTGGGTCCCTGTCCGGCGAGCACGGCGACGGGCAGGCGCGCGCCGAACTGCTGCCGGCGATGTACGGGGACGGACTCGTCGGCCTCTTCGAGCGGGTGAAGGCGGTCTGGGACCCGGCGGACGTGCTGAACCCCGGGATCCTCGTGCGGCCCGCGCGGCTCGACGAGAACCTGCGGTTCGCGGTGCTGCCGCGGGGGCCGGTCGATGTCGAGTTCGCCTACCCGCACGACGGCGGCGACTTCGGTGCCGCCGTGCGCCGCTGCGTCGGAGTCGCCAAGTGCCGTACGGAGAATGTGACGTCGGGTGATGCGGTGATGTGCCCGTCCTTCCGCGCCACCGGCGGTGACGAGACGCACTCGACGCGCGGAAGGGCCCGGCTGCTGCACGAGATGCTCGCCGGTGAGGCCGGCGGCATCGTCACGGACGGCTGGCGGTCGGAGGAGGTGCGGGGCGCCCTCGACCTGTGCCTGTCGTGCAAGGGATGCCGGAGCGACTGCCCGGTGGGCGTCGACATGGCCACGTACAAGGCGGAGTTCCTGCACCACCACTACGAGGGCCGGCGGCGGCCGATGGCGCACTACACGATGGGGTGGCTGCCGCGCTGGCTGACGTTCGTGGAGCGCACGCACACCGCTCCGGTCGTCAACGCCCTTGCGGGAGTGGGGGTGTTGGCGGCGATCGGGAAGCGGCTCGGCGGGGTCGCGGCCGAGCGGCGGATCCCGCGGGTGGCGGCGCGGACGTTCAGCGCGTGGCAGCGGCGGCACCTCTGGCGGAAGGTACGCGAGCGGCGGGCAGGCGGCGACCCGGACCGGACGGTGGCCGTGCTCTGGCCGGACACCTTCACCGAGCACCTCGCGCCCGAGGTCGGACGGGCGGCGGTCCGCGTCCTCGACGAGATCGGGGTGGTGACGGTGCCGCCGCCCCGGGTGAAGGCCAAGGCCACGTACGGTCCTGACGGCCTCCGAGGGATCTCCGGAGGCCGCTTCGTCCTCGACCCGCGACGCCCCCGCGTCTGCTGCGGGCTCACCTACATCTCCACGGGCCAACTCGACCGCGCCCGCACCGTGTTGAGGCGCACCCTCGACCTCGTACAGCCCCTCGCCGAGGACGACATGCCGGTCATCGTCCTGGAACCGTCCTGCGCCGCGGCCCTCCGCTCCGACCTGCCCGAACTCCTCCCCGACGACCCGCGCGCCCAGCGCCTCGCCGACCGCGTCCTCACCTTCGCCGAAGCCCTCGAACGCCTCGCCCCGGACTGGACCCCGCCCCGCGTCGACCGTCCGGCGGCCGGCCAGACGCACTGCCACCAGCACGCGGTCCTCGGCGACGCGGCGGACCGCCGCCTGCGCGAACGGATGGGCCTGGACGGCGAGTTGAGCGGCGGCTGCTGCGGACTCGCGGGCAACTTCGGCTTCGAGAAGGGCCATTACGACGTCTCGAAGGCCTGCGCGGAGGAGCAACTGCTGCCGGCGGTACGGGCGGCGGAGGGCGACGGCTCGGTGATCCTGGCGGACGGCTTCTCGTGCCGGACGCAGGTGGAGCAGTTGGGGGGTGTGCGGGCGCGGCATCTGGCGGAGGTCCTGGCGGAGGCGCTGGACAACGATCCAAGCCGGACATCCGGCAGATCAAGCCCCTCCGGCGATTGAGGAGCGGGGTCCGGGGCAGAGCCCCGCGACCTCAGCCGAGACCTCCATCAGCCACGTCATGGGCCAAGGCAATCAAATCGGCGGCGGCGGGATGCCCCGGCGCCCCCTGCCGCCGAGCCAGAAGAACCGGCACCGCAGGCGCATCACACAACCCCACGTACACAACCCCCGGATGAGGATGCATCCCCACCGTCGCAGAGGACGTCACCCCCACCCCCTGCCCGGAGGCGATCGCGGCGAGCCAGTCATCCGTGTTGGCCACGGTCAGCGTCGCGGCGGGCCGCACCTCAGCCGGCCACAGATCGAGCGAGGTCGTCCCGGAGACCGTGTTCAGGACCATCACTTCACCGGTGAGATCGGCGAGCCGGACCTGTTCGCGGTGCGCAAGCGCGCTGTCGGCGGGCACCGCGGCGACGCGTTCCTCCTCGTACAGCAGCTCGGTCACCAGGCCGGCCGCGTCGACCCGCCCGCGCAGCAGCGCGACGTCGACGGCGCCGCGCGTGAGCCCGGCCGTACGGTCGTCGATCCGCAGCAGTTCGAGGGGCACGTCCGGGTGGGCGGCCCGCCAGCGCCGCAGCAGCGGGGTCGTGTAGGCGCCCGCCGCCGACCAGGCGTGGCCGAGGCGCAGCGGCCGGTGTGCGGAACGGGCGGCGGCCACCGCGTCCTCGAACGCGGCGACGGCGACACCCGCCTTCTCGCGGAACGCGTGGCCCTCAGGGGTGAGCTCGAGGTGGTGCGTGGAGCGGTCGACGAGCCGTACGCCGAGCGTGTCCTCCAGCGCGGCGAGGGTGCGGGAGACGGCGGGCTGGGTGAGGCGGAGGCGGGCGGCGGCGCGCGTGACGTTGCCCTCGTCGGCGACCGCCAGGAAGCAGCGCAGGTGACGGAGTTCCAGTTCCCTGGTCATGTCTACCGAGCATAAGCGGAGCGCAGAAGGCATTTCACGCGGCGCGGTGCGGGGTCCTAGCGTGGAGGTTCGAGGCGGCACGCCAGTCCACTGGGTTGCCCTGTAAAGTCCATTGCAGTGCACTGCGCTGCGCTGAACCGAACCGAACCGAGGGGTGAACGTGTGAGCGGCATGGAGACCAAGGCGCCCCGGACGCCCCAGGCCCCGGCTGCCGAGGCGACCGGCGGCGCGCCCGTGACCCGCCGCCGCGGCGCACTCGGCCCGGTCGGCCTGGTCCTCACGGGGTGCGTCTCGGTCCAGTTCGGCGGCGCGCTCGCGGTGAGCCTGATGCCGCGCGCGGGGGCGGTCGGCGTGGTGACGCTGCGCCTGGTGGTGGCGGCGCTCGTCCTGCTCGTGGTCTGCCGCCCCCGGCTGCGCGGCCACTCCCGTACGGACTGGGGCACGGTCGTCGCGTTCGGCATCGCCATGGGCGCGATGAACCTGCTCTTCTACCAGGCCGCGGCCCGCATCCCGCTGGGCCTCGCGGTCACCTTCGAGGTCCTCGGCCCGCTGGCGCTCTCCGTGATCGCCTCCCGGCGCGCGATCAACTTCCTCTGGGCCGGCCTCGCCCTGTGCGGCGTCTTCCTGCTCGGCGGAGCGGGCGACGGGCTCGGCGGCCTCGACCTGGTGGGTGTCGCGTTCGCGCTCTCGGCGGGCGGCATGTGGGCCACGTACATCGTCTTCAGCGCCCGCACGGGCCGCCGCTTCCCGCAGGCCGACGGACTCGCCCTCGCGATGGCGGTGGCGGCGGTGCTCTGCCTCCCGCTCGGCGTGACGGCCTCGGGCGGCAAGCTCCTCGACCCGGTCACGATCGGCCTGGGCGCGGGGGTCGCGATCCTCTCCTCGGTCCTCCCGTACACCCTCGAACTCATCGCCCTGCGCCGCCTGCCCGCATCCACGTTCGCCGTCATGATGAGTCTCGAACCGGCCATCGCGGCCTTCGCCGGCTTCCTGGTCCTCAGCCAGGCGCTGACCTGGGTCCAGGCGATGGCGATCGCCCTGGTCATCGCGGCGAGCATGGGCGCGGTACGTACACAGGTGGGCGGCAAGGTACCGCCACCCCTCGACTGACGGGCCGCCCGGGGCCCACCGTCAGCGCGCGGGACACTCCTTCGCGGCCTGCTCGCGGTGCGGGTAGGGGCCGTCCGGTTCGGTGCCGTCCAGCCAGGCGGTGAGCCATTCGGCCAGCGACTGCCCGAGCGGGGCCAGGGCGTGTTCCGTGCAGCACAGGGTGGGGTCCCAGTCCCACATCTGCCCGTCGGCGGTTCTGAAGTCGATCAGTGCCCACATCGCGCAGCCCCGGTCCATGAGCGGAACGAGCCCCGGCGGAAGCGGCTTCTCGGGATCGGCGAAGTCGCCGTACGCCTCCGTGATGTCGGCACAGTCGCTGAACCAGTCACCGGTGTCCGTCAGCGACACCACGTCCCACGAACCGAAGCCCCCGTTGGCCACCTCGCGGTACAGCCTCCGCAGGAGCCGGGGCATCGGGTGCCCCACCATCCGCTCCACCGTCGCCACGTCGTCCGCGGCGACCGGCCCCGGCAGCTCCCGGCCGGCCACCCGCTCCCGCACGGCCAGGACGGGAGCGTCCTCGTCGAGCGGCGTCACAGCAGGTGGTCCGCCGCAGAAGGGGGCTTCCCCGTTGATGTCGGCGTTCACGGTCACTCCGTAACGGTCAGAGGTCGCGGGCGATGGCGCGGATCGGGTCGCCGGACGGCTCGGCGGCCAGGGCTGCCTTGTCCGTCCAGTGCGGGTGAGCACGGTACTTCACCAACTGGGCTCCGGCATGGGTGAATTCGGACCCACGTGCGGTGTCCGGCTGCACGGTGTCGAGTTGCGGGACCTTTCCGTACGCGTACAGCAGGGCGTGCCCGGCGCCGGGGAAGCCGTCCGTGCCGAGTTGCCGCCGAACGACAACGCGGCGCCGCCTCATGGACGCAGGCCGTGCACGGGAACGAACCCGGCCGGACGAAGACCTGTTGCCGCTCCACGCGGTGGCTCACGAAATCCTCCGTCCGCAACAGATACGTGCCTCATCTGCGCCGTCCCTGCGGGAGGATCGCCCCATGACGGGACTCGGGACGACGCAGGTTCTGGCCGCTGTCGCGGAGGGGCTGGGGGACTGGCGGAAGCTGGCTCAGCCGCTTGTCGCGCGGTACCGCGTGGGCGGCTTCGCGGAAGGGGCCGCCTTTGTGGCCGCGATCGCCGACATCGCGCAGGCCGCCGGGCGGGAGCCGGAGGTGCGGGTGGGCGGCCGGTTCGTCGAGGTTTCCCTGTGCACCGTGGACGAGGGCGGTGGGCGGTGGATCACCGAGGGGGATCTTCGGCTCGCCCGGGAGGTGAGTGCGGCGGCCCTGCGGCTCGGCCTTGACGCCGCCCCGCGTGACGTCGCTCAGCTCGAACTCGCCCTGGACTCGGCCGACTTCGAGCGGGCCGGGCCCTTCTGGGCCGCCCTTCTCACCGGCTCCCCGGACCATGTCGTCCACGGTGACGTCATGGATCCCGACAGCCGCGTCCCCAACGTCTGGTTCCAGCGCACCGACGCCCACGCCGTGCCCCGTCAGCGCTGGCACCTCGACCTCTGGCTCGCACCGGAGGAGGCGGCTTCGCGCATCGAGGCCGCGGTCGCCGCCGGGGGCACCGTGGTCGACGCCGAGCACGCGCCCTCGTACACCGTGCTCGCCGACCCGGAGGGCAACCGCGTGTGCGTGTGCACCGCCGAGGGGCGCGAGTGAGCCGGGCCGTTCGTCACGCCGTGAAGTAGTGGCCCTTGTCCATGTCCTCCAGCAGGCCAGGGTGCGTCGGTTCCCAGCCCACGAGGGCGCGGGTCAGCGCGTTCGACGCCGGGCTGTCCAGGCTGAGCAGGGGGCCCAGGAACCCGAAGTGCGCGGCCGCGTCCTCGGGGGCGACGGACCGTACGGGTACATCGAGGTGGCGGCCGATCACCTCGGCCACGTCGCGGATCGCGACCCCCTCGTCCGCCACGGCGTGCAGGACCGAGCCGGCCGGCGCCTTCTCCGCGGCGAGCCGGAACAGCCGCGCCGCGTCCAGGCGGTGCACGGCCGGCCAGCGCTGGGCGCCGTCACCGACGTAGCCGGAGAACCCCTTCGCGCGGGCCACGCCCACCAGCGCCGCCATGAACCCCTGGTCGCCGTCGCCGTGGGCCGTCGGCGAGATCCGTACGACGGACGAGCGCACGCCCCGCGAGGCGAGGCCCAGGACCGCCCCGGCGGTCACCCCGCGCAGTGAGGCCGGCGACCCGTCGTCCCCCGGCATGTCCCGCTCGGTCGCCACGCGACCGGGCGCCATGCCGACCACTCCGGACGCCAGGACGAAGGGACGGTCCGTCCCGGCGAGGGCGTCGGCGAACGCGTCGACCGCCCGCCGGTCCGCCTCCGCGGCGCCCTGGAAGTCGCCGGTGAAGGCGATGTCGTGCTTGAAGGCGAGGTGGATCACCCCGTCCGACGCGGCGGCCGCGTCCCGCAGGACGTCGAGGTCGTCGACGCTGCCGCGGACGACCTCGCCCCCGGCCGCGGCGATCGCGGCGGCGGCCGCCTCGGAGCGGGCCAGGCCGACGACCTGGTGTCCCGCGTCGATGAGCTCGGGCACGGCGGCGGATCCGATCCAGCCGGACGCGCCGGTCACGAAGATGCGCATGAGTGGGCCCCTTTATGGTTGCGGCACCAGTGATGTCAGTGCCTGTCATCGACCGTAACACCGATGTCAGGGACTGTCATCACGTACGATCTCGGCATGGGTCGATGGGAGCCGAACACGCGCGAACGCCTGGCGAAGGCGGCAATGGAGCTCTACGCCGAGCGCGGTTTCGAGCAGACCACCGTCGCCGGGATCGCCCAGCGGGCCGGGCTCACGGAGCGGACCTTCTTCCGGCACTACGCCGACAAGCGCGAGGTGCTGTTCGCCGGATCCGGGGAGCTGGAGGCGTTGTTCGTACGCGCCGTCGCCGAGGCTCCGGGCGGACTCGGCCCCCTCGGTGCGCTGGCCGTCGGGCTCGACGCGGTCGGTGAGGTGTTCACCGGGCGCCGTGAGTTCGCGCGGCAGCGGCAGGCCGTGATCGCGGCCACCGCCGAACTCCAGGAGCGCGAACTGATCAAGCTCGCCTCGATGGCCGCCGCCCTCGCGGGCGCCCTGCGCGAGCGCGGCGTCGAGGCGCCGGACGCGAGCCTCGCCGCCGAGGTCGGCATCGCCGTCTTCAAGGTCGGCTTCGAGCGCTGGGTCGAGGCTGCCGACGAGCGCCCGATGGGTGACGTGATGCGGGAAGCCCTCGACGGCGTCAAGGGGCTCGTCCGATGACCTGCTGACCCTCGGAGCGGGTGGGTGCGTGTCGAGTCGGCGCTCTTTTTCATGCAAGCACGCTTGATTGTTTCTCCCCGCGCTGCCATGCTCCAGGCACGCCGCACACCGCTGTGCCCGAAGGGGAGCGCATCGTGTCCGAACAGCCCTCTGTGTTCGATGACTTGCGGGACGAGAGCGAGGAACTCGATTCCCTGGTGAGGGAGTTGGGGGTCGGCGAGTGGTCGCTCGACACGCCCGCGCCGCGCTGGACCGTCGCTCATCAGATCGCCCATCTCGCCTGGACCGACCGCGCCGCCCTGCTCGCCGTCGAGGACCAGGACGCCTTCGCCGGTGAGGTCGCGAAGGCCGTTGCCGCGCCGGAGTCGTTCGTCGACGACGGGGCCGAGGAAGGGGCCGCGCAGCCGCTGGACGTGCTGCTCGCCGGGTGGCGGGACGGGCGGGAGCGGTTGCAGAAGGCGATGCGCGCCGCCGCCGCGAGCAAGGCCAAGTTCCCCTGGTACGGGCCGCCCATGTCCGCCGCCTCGATGGCCACCGGGCGGCTCATGGAGACCTGGGCGCACGGGCAGGACGTGGCCGACGCGCTCGGTGTCGTCCGCGTCCCCACCGATCGGCTGCGGCACATCGCCCGGATCGGCGTGCGCGCCCGGGACTTCGCCTTCGGGGTGCGGGGCCTCGACGTACCGGGGGAGGAGTTCCGCGTCGAACTGCCGTTGCCCAGTGGTGCGTTGTGGGTTCATGGGCCTGAAGGCGCCGCCCAGCGCGTCACCGGGTCCGCGCTCGACTTCTGCCTGCTCGTCACCCAGCGCGCCCACCGCGACGACCTCGACGTACGCGCCGAAGGCCCCGACGCCGACCGCTGGCTCGACATCGCCCAGGCCTTCGCCGGACCGCCCGGGCCGGGGCGGCCCGCGAAGGGGACGCGATGAGCACCGCACCGCTGCGGATCGGCAACGCCTCCGGCTTCTACGGCGACCGGTTCGACGCCATGAAGGAGATGCTGGACGGCGGCGACCTCGACGTCCTCACCGGTGACTACCTCGCCGAGCTGACCATGCTCATCCTCGGCCGCGACCGCCTCAAGGATCCGGCGCGCGGCTATGCCCGTACCTTCCTGCGGCAGTTGGAGGAGTGCCTCGGGCTCGCCGTCGAGCGCGGCGTGAAGATCGTGGCCAACGCCGGCGGACTCAATCCGAGGGGGCTCGCCTCGGCCATAGGGGAGTTGGGGGAGCGGCTGCGCATACCGGTGCGTGTGGCGCATGTGGAAGGGGACGATCTGCTCGGCACCGGGCGCTTCCCCGGAGCCCTCACCGCCAACGCCTATCTCGGCGGCGCCGGGATCACCGCCTGTCTCGACGCCGGGGCCGACATCGTGGTCACCGGGCGCGTCACCGACGCCGCCCTGGTCAGCGGGCCCGCCGCCTGGCACTTCGGGTGGGGCGCGGGGGAGTACGACAAGCTCGCCGGGGCCGTCGTCGCCGGGCACGTCCTGGAGTGCGGGACCCAGGCCACCGGCGGCAACTACTCCCACTTCGCAGCCCACGCAGAGGCATTGGCGCGTCCGGGCTTCCCCCTCGCCGAGATTCACCCCGACGGGTCCGCCGTCGTCACGAAGCACCCCGGCACCGGCGGACTCGTCGACGTCGGTACCGTCACCGCCCAGCTTCTGTACGAGACCGGGGGCGCCCGGTACGCCGGGCCCGATGTCACCGTCCGGCTCGACACCGTCGCCCTCGCCCAGGACGGGCCCGACCGGGTACGCATCCACGGCGTACGCGGCGAGGCGCCCCCGCCCACGCTCAAGGTCGGCCTCAACCGGCTCGGCGGCTTCCGCAACGAGGTCGTGTTCGTGCTCACCGGACTCGACATCGACGCCAAGGCCGAGCTGGTGCGGCGGCAGATGGAGGACGCCTTCGAGCGGGCCAAGTCGCGCCCGGAGCATGTCCGTTGGGAGCTGGCGCGCACCGATCGGCCCGACGCCGACACCGAGGAAGCCGCCAGCGCCCTGCTGCGTCTCGTCGTACGGGATCAGGAGCAGGACGCCGTCGGGCGGGCGCTGAGCGGTGCCGCCGTGGAGCTCGCCCTCGGGTCCTACCCGGGTTTCCACGTCACCGCCCCGCCCGGCAAGGGCGCCCCCTACGGCGTCTTCGAGGCCGCGTACGTCGACCGGCGCGACGTGCCGCACACCGCCGTGCTGCCCGGTGGTGAGCGCATCGCCCTGAACGCGTACGACGGTCCCACGCTGCCCCTCGAACCCGTCGCGGAACCCGAACTGCCCGCACCCCTGCCGCCCGGCCCCACCCGCCGCGCACCCCTCGGTCTCCTCGCCGGAGCCCGCAGCGGCGACAAGGGCGGCGACGCCAACATCGGTGTGTGGGTCGGGAGCGACGACGCCTGGCGCTGGCTCGTGCACACCCTCACCGTCGACGTCCTCAAGCAACTCCTGCCGGAGACGCGTGCGTTGCGCGTCTCGCGGCATGTCCTGCCCCGTCTTCGCGCCCTGAACTTCACCGTCGAGGGCATCCTCGGCGAGGGCGTCGCCGCGCAGGCCCGCTTCGATCCGCAGGCCAAGGGCCTCGGCGAATGGCTGCGCTCCCGCCACCTCGACCTACCGGAGGCACTCCTGTGACCGTCCTGGCCAGCGCCCTGGACACCCGGTCCGACGAGTACGGCGCCCGCCGCGCCGCCCTGCTCGACAAGCTCACCGCACTCGACGCCGAGCATGCGAAGGCACTCGACGGGGGTGGTGAGAAGTACGTCCAACGGCACCGCAAGCGCGGGAAGCTGCTCGCCCGCGAGCGGATCGAGCTGCTGCTCGATCCCGACACCCCGTTCCTGGAGCTGTCGCCGCTCGCCGCCTGGGGCAGCGACTACACCGTCGGCGCCTCCCTCGTCACCGGTATCGGCGTGATCGAGGGCGTGGAGTGTCTCGTCACCGCCAACGACCCGACCGTGCGCGGCGGCGCCAGCAACCCCTGGTCCCTGAAGAAGGCCCTGCGCGCCAACGAGATCGCGTACGCCAACCGGCTGCCCTGCGTCTCGCTCGTCGAGTCCGGCGGCGCCGATCTCCCCTCCCAGAAGGAGATCTTCATCCCTGGCGGCGGGATCTTCCGCGACATCACCCGGCTCTCGGCCGCCGGGATACCGACCGTCGCCGTCGTCTTCGGCAACTCCACCGCCGGAGGCGCGTACATCCCCGGCATGTCCGACCACGTGATCATGGTGAAGGACCGGGCGAAGGTCTTCCTCGGCGGGCCGCCGCTCGTGAAGATGGCCACCGGCGAGGAGAGCGACGACGAATCGCTCGGTGGCGCCGAGATGCACGCCCGCACCTCCGGGCTCGCCGACTGCTTCGCCCTCGACGAACAGGACGCGATCCGGCAGGCGCGTCGCGTCGTCGCCCGCCTCAACCACCGCAAGGCGTACGCCGATCCGGCCCCGGCGGCGCCCCCCACGTACGACCCCGAAGAGCTGCTCGGGATCGTGCCCGAGGATCTGAAGGTGCCGTTCGACCCGCGCGAGGTCATCGCCCGGATCGTCGACGGATCGGACTTCGACGAGTTCAAGCCGCTGTACGGGGCCTCCCTCGTCACCGGGTGGGCAGCCCTTCACGGCTACCCGATCGGCATCCTCGCCAACGCGCAGGGCGTGCTGTTCAGCGAGGAGTCGCAGAAGGCCGCCCAGTTCATCCAGCTCGCCAACCAGCGCGACATCCCGCTGCTCTTCCTGCACAACACCACCGGCTACATGGTCGGCAAGGAGTACGAGCAGGGCGGCATCATCAAGCACGGGTCGATGATGATCAATGCCGTCTCCAACTCCCGGGTGCCTCATCTGTCCGTGCTCATGGGGGCGTCGTACGGCGCCGGGCACTACGGCATGTGCGGGCGCGCCTACGACCCCCGCTTCCTCTTCGCCTGGCCGAGCGCCAAGTCCGCCGTCATGGGGCCGCAGCAGCTCGCCGGCGTGCTGAGCATCGTGGCCCGGCAGTCCGCCGCCGCCAAGGGGCAGCCGTACGACGATGACGCGGACGCCGCGCTGCGCGCCATGGTCGAGCAGCAGATCGAGGCCGAGTCGCTGCCGATGTTCCTGTCCGGGCGGCTCTACGACGACGGCGTCATCGACCCGCGCGACACCCGCACCGTCCTCGGCATCTGCCTGTCCGCGATCCACACCGCACCGTACGAGGGCGCCCGCGGCGGCTTCGGCGTCTTCAGGATGTGAGCCCCCATGACCCTCCTCTCCCGTGTTCTTGTGGCCAACCGCGGCGAGATCGCCTGCCGCGTCTTCCGCACCTGCCGTGAGCTGGGCATACGGACCGTCGCGGTGCACTCCGACCCGGACGCGGGCGCGCTGCACGTGCGCGAGGCCGACCTCGCCGTACGGCTGCCGGGCGCGACCCCCGCCGAGACGTATCTGCGCGCCGACCTCGTAGTGAAGGCCGCGCTCGACGCGGGCGCCGACGCCGTGCACCCCGGGTACGGGTTCCTGTCCGAGAACGCCGACTTCGCGCGGGCCGTCACCGACGCCGGGCTCGTCTGGATCGGGCCGCCGCCCGAGGCCATCGAGGCGATGGCGTCGAAGACCCGCGCCAAGGAGCTGATGGGCATCACGCCGCTGGGCGAGGTGACCGACGCCGATCTGCCCGTGCTCGTGAAGGCCGCCGCCGGTGGTGGCGGGCGCGGGATGCGGGTCGTGCGGGACCTCGCCGACCTGCCCGGGGAGCTGGAGGTCGCCCGCGCCGAGGCGCTGTCCGCCTTCGGTGACGGTGAGGTGTTCGTCGAGCCGTACGTGGAGGGCGGCCGTCACGTCGAGGTGCAGGTGCTCGCCGACGCGCACGGGACGGTGTGGGTGCTCGGCACGCGGGACTGCTCGTTGCAGCGCCGCCACCAGAAAGTGATCGAGGAGGCGCCCGCACCGGACCTCATCACTGATGTACGCGATGCCATGTACGAGATGGCGGAGCGGGCCGTGCGCGCCACCGGGTACGTCGGCGCCGGCACCGTCGAGTTCCTCGTCGCGGACGGCACCGCCCACTTCCTGGAGATGAACACCCGGCTCCAGGTCGAACACCCCGTCACCGAGGCCGTGTTCGGCCTCGACCTCGTCGCCCTGCAACTGCGCATCGCGGAGGGCGAGCCGCTCGGCCCCGAACCCCCGGCGCCGCACGGGCACGCCGTCGAGGCCCGCCTGTACGCCGAGGACCCCGCCGCAGGCTTCGCCCCGCAGACCGGCACCCTGCACCGGCTGTCCGTCCCTGGCGGCGTCCGGCTCGACACCGGGTACACCGACGGCGACCCGATCGGCGTGCACTACGACGCCATGCTCGCCAAGGTCGTCGCGTACGCGCCCACCCGCGCCGCCGCCGTCCGCGCCCTCGCCGGAGCCCTGGAGCGCGCCGAGGTGCACGGCCCCGTCACCAACCGCGACCTGCTCGTACGGTCCCTGCGCCACCCCGAGTTCACCGGCGCCCGGATGGACACCGGGTTCTACGAACGCCATCTCGGCGAGCTGACGACGGCGCGCGAGGACCCGTACGCGCCGCTCGCCGCAGCCCTCGCCACCGCGGGCGGCCACCGTTTCGGCGGCTTCCGCAACGTGCCGTCGCAGCCGCAGATCCGCCGCTACCGCACCGAACCCGACGGCACCGAGCACGAGGTCCGCTACCGGCACACCCGTGCGGGCCTGGCCGCCGACGGCGTCCGCGTCGTGCACGCCTCGCCCACCCGCGTCGTGCTCGAAGCCGGCGGTGTCCAAAGAAAGTTCACCGTCGCCGCCTACGGCGATGGCCGGGTGTACGTCAACGAGGTCGCCCTCACCGCCCTGCCCCGCTTCACCGACCCGAGCGAGCAGCGCGCCCCCGGCTCCCTGCTCGCCCCCATGCCCGGCACCGTCGTCCGCGTCGCCGAAGGGCTCGCCGAAGGCGCCGCCGTCACCACCGGACAGCCCCTGATCTGGCTGGAGGCCATGAAGATGGAGCACCGCATCTGCGCTCCCGCCTCCGGAACGCTCACCGCTCTGCACGCCGCCGTCGGCCGTCAGGTCGAGGTCGGCGCGCTGCTCGCCGTCGTACAGGAGGAACAGAAGTGACCGCTCCGACCGTCCACAACGTCCTCGAAACCGAAGAGCACCAGGCGCTGCGCGCCGCCGTCGCCGCGCTCGGCAAGCGGTACGGCCGCGACTACCTCGCCCGCGTCGCCGACGCGGGAGAGCACCCCGAGGAGCTGTGGGCGGAGGCCGCGGGGCTCGGCTACCTCGGCGTGAACCTGCCCGAGGAGTACGGGGGCGGCGGCAGCGGCATATCCGAACTCTCCATCGTCCTGGAGGAGTTGGGGGCCGCCGGGTCGCCGCTGCTGATGATGGTCGTCTCGCCCGCGATCTGCGGCACCGTGATCTCCCGCTTCGGCACCGAGGCGCAGAAGCGGGCCTGGCTGCCGGGGCTCGCCGACGGCAGCCGCACCATGGCGTTCGGCATCACCGAGCCCGACGCCGGCTCCAACTCGCACCGGATCACCACCACGGCCCGCCGCGACGACGACGGCACCTGGGTGTTGAACGGCCGCAAGGTGTTCATCTCCGGCGTCGACATCGCCGACGCCACCCTCATCGTGGGCCGCACGTCCGATGCCCGCACCGGCAACCTCAAGCCGTGCCTGTTCATCGTCCCGCGCGACGCGCCGGGCTTCGAGCGCCGTCAGATCGACATGGAACTCCAGGCCGCGGAGAAGCAGTTCGAGCTGACCCTTGACGACGTGCGGCTTCCGGCCGACGCTCTGGTGGGTGACGAGGACGCCGGACTGCTCCAGCTCTTCGCCGGGCTCAACCCGGAGCGCATCATGACCGCCGCCTTCGCCATCGGCATGGGCCGGTACGCGCTGGCCAAGGCCGTCTCGTACGCCCGTGAGCGCACCGTGTGGAAGACCCCCATCGGTGCCCACCAGGCCATCGCCCACCCCCTCGCCCAGGTCCACATCGAACTGGAACTGGCCCGCCTGATGATGCAGAAGGCGGCCCGGCTCTACGACGCGGGCGACGACATCGGCGCCGGAGAGGCCGCCAACATGGCCAAGTACGCGGCCGCCGAGGCCTGCGTGCGCGCCGTCGACCAGGCCGTCCACACCCTCGGCGGCAACGGCCTCACCAAGGAGTTCGGCCTCGCGGGCCTCATCACCGGCTCACGCGTGGCCCGTATCGCCCCGGTCAGCCGGGAGATGATCCTCAACTACGTGTCCCACCAGACGCTGGGACTGCCCAAGTCGTACTGATCCCCAACCGCCCCAGTCGGACGAGGAGTTGGCATGGTGTACCGGAGTGAGTACGAGGACGTGGCCGTCGTCGACGAGCCCATTCACGACGCCGTGCTCGGGGGAGCCGCCGCCCGCGGCGACGCCCCCGCCCTCGTCGACGGGGTGAGCGGCGCGAGCCTCACCTACGCCCAGGTCGACCAGTACCACCGCAGGATCGCGGCGGCCCTCGCCGACGCGGGCGTCCGCAAGGGCGACGTCGTGGCCCTGCACAGCCCGAACACCATCGCCTACCCGATCGCCTTCTACGCCGCCACACGCGCCGGAGCCTCGGTCACCACCGTCCACCCGCTGGCCACGCCCGAGGAGTTCGCGCGACAACTGCGCGACGCCGCCGCGAGCTGGATCGTCACCCTGACCCCGTTCGTGGAAGTGGCCCGCACCGCGGCCGAACTCGCGGGCGGCGTACGGGAGATATTCGTCTGCGACCCGGCCGGCGGCTCGGGGCACCGCTCGCTCATGGAGATGCTCGGCACGGACGCGCCCGAGCCGGACATCGCCATCGACCCCGCCGAGGACGTCGCCGCGCTGCCGTACTCGTCGGGCACCACCGGCGTCCCAAAGGGCGTCATGCTCACCCACCGCAACATCGCCACCAACCTCGCCCAGCTCGAACCCCTCATGCCGATGGGCCCCGACGACCGCATCCTCGCGGTCCTGCCCTTCTTCCACATCTACGGCCTGACCGCCCTGATGAACGCCCCGCTGCGGCAGGGCGCGACCGTCGTCGTCCTGCCCCGCTTCGACCTCGACCAGTTCCTCGCGGCGATCGAGAAGCACCGCATCACCGGCCTGTACGTGGCCCCGCCGATCGTCCTCGCCCTCGCCAAGCACCCCGCGGTCGAGGGCTACGACCTCTCCTCGCTCCGCTACATCATCAGCGCCGCCGCCCCGCTGGACGCCGAGCTCGCGCAGGCCTGCTCGCACCGGCTCGGCCTGCCGCCCGTCGGGCAGGCGTACGGCATGACGGAACTCTCGCCCGGCACCCACGTCGTCCCGCTCGCGGCGAAGAACCCGCCGCCCGGCGCCGTCGGCAAGCTCATCGCGTCGACCGAGATGCGGATCCTCTCCCTCGACGACCCCGGCGAGGACGCGGCCCCCGGCGAGCCCGGCGAGGTGCTCGTCCGCGGCCCGCAGGTCATGAAGGGCTACCTCGGCCGCCCCCAGGCCACCGCCGACATGATCGACCGCGACGGCTGGGTGCACACCGGCGACGTCGGCCGGGTCGACGACGAGGGCTGGCTGTTCGTCGTCGACCGGGTCAAGGAACTCATCAAGTACAAGGGCTTCCAGGTCGCCCCCGCCGAGCTGGAGGCTCTTCTGCTCACCCACGACGGCATCGCCGACGCGGCCGTCATCGGCGTCACCGACGACGACGGCAACGAGATCCCGAAGGCCTTCGTCGTCCGCTCCGACCCCTCGCTCGGCGAGGACGAGGTGAGGGCGTACGTCGCCGAACGCGTCGCCCCGTACAAGAAGGTCCGCCGCGTCACCTTCATCGACGGGGTGCCGCGCGCCGCGTCCGGGAAGATCCTGCGGCGTCAACTCAGGGAAGGCTGACGGTAGTTCATGGCAACGGAAAGACTGGCCGAGAACCTCGTGCACTACGGGCACGCCCGCGGCGTCACCACCCTCACGCTCGACTCGCCCGCCAACCGCAACGCCCTGTCGTCGGCGCTCGTCGGCGAACTCGCCGCGCGGCTCGGGCGGGCCGAGAAGGACGGTGACGTGCGGGCCGTGGTCGTCACGCACAGCGGCACCACGTTCTGCGCGGGCGCCGACCTGCGCGACCCGCCCGACCCGGACGCGCTCGTCGGCCTGCTGCGGCAGATCGTCGCCCTGCGCAAACCGGTCGTCGCGCGGGTCGACGGGCATGTGCGGGCCGGCGGGCTCGGGCTGCTCGGGGCGTGCGACATCGCGGTGGCCTCGGCCGGATCGTCGTTCGCGTTCACGGAGGTGCGGATCGGGGTGGCGCCCGCGGTGATCTCCCTGCCGCTGCTGCCCCGCCTCGACCCGCGCGCCGTGGCCCGCTACTACCTCACCGGGGAGCGGTTCGACGCGGCGGAGGCGGCGCGGATCGGGCTCGTGACGGCGGCGGCCGACGAGGTGGACGTCGCCCTGGAACCCGTGCTCGACGGGCTTCGGCGGGCGTCCCCGCAGGCCCTGGAGGAGACGAAACAACTGCTCACGGTTAAGGTCCTGGAAGCCTTCGACCGGGACGCGGAGCCGCTGACAGCGCTGTCGGCACGGCTGTTCGCCACCGACGCGGCCCGCGAAGGGATGACGGCCTTCCTCGAACGACGGGACCCCGCATGGGTGTTGTGACCCCGCGCACCGCGACGCCACCGAAGCAGGACCGCTCGCGCGCCACCCGGCAAAGACTCCTGGAGTCCGCCGTCGCGTGCCTCGCCGCACGCGGCTGGTCAGGATCCACGGTCTCCGTCGTCGCCGAGCACGCCGGTGTCTCGCGCGGCGCGGCCCAGCACCACTTCCCGACCCGCGAGGACCTGTTCACCGCGGCCGTCGAGTACGTCGCCGAACAGCGCTCGGTGGCGCTGCGCGGGCTGCGGCCGCAGGGCAGGGCCGAGGCGGTCGCGGCGCTCGTCGACCTCTATACGGGACCCCTGTTCCGGGCGGCGCTCCACCTGTGGGTGGCCGCCTCGAACGAACCGCAGCTGGGCGGCCGCGTCGCCGAGTTGGAGGCGCGGGTCGGCCGGGAGACGCACCGGATGGCGGTGGAGCTGCTCGGCGCGGACGAGACGCGGCCCGGGGTGCGGGAGACGGTGCAGGGCTTCCTCGACATGGCGCGCGGCCTGGGCCTCGCCAATCTGCTCACCGACGACCAGGGCCGCCGCGAGCGGGTCGTCGCCGAGTGGGCGGGGATCGTGGACCGGGCCCTTGGCTGAGCCCGTTGTCGGTGGCTGCCCCTATGGTGCTGAGGCAAGGGGCATCGTGGGGGAGGGGCGGGCATGGGTGACTGGTTCCAGCGGATCGTGGACCTGGACGCGACGGAGGAGGACGCCGAGCGGCTCGGCGCCGAGATCAAGCGGTGGCTGATCGAGCGGGGCGTCGTCGTCGCCGAGGAGGACGACTGCGTCCTGGGCGCGGAGACCGGCAACCGCCCGGGACCGCACGCCGACGAGGTCATCGAGCCCGCCCCGATGAAGGACTGGACGCGGCTGTGGACCTGCGGCCTCGACGTGGAGACGGGCCGCACGGTCTTCGACGGCGGCCAGGGCGAGCCCCAGGCGGCCATCTGCCCCCGCTGCACCAGCCGCATACGCCTCGTCACCGACTCCTGGGAGCCGATCGACGAGGCCTGGGAGCCCTTCGCCACGGCCATCGGGACCTGGCACGACACGGGCGCGGCGGACATCACCTGCCCTACCTGCGCCGTCCCCGTCCCGCTGCGCGAATGGCAGTGGGCCGACGACTACTTCGCGTTCGGCTGCCTGGGCTTCGAGTTCTGGAACTGGCCGCGGCTCACGGACGCGTTCGTGCGCGAGGTCGCCGAGCGGCTCGGGGGTCATCGGGTGGTGCACATAGAGGGCAAGCTGTAGCCGGGCGGGCCTGGTGGTGCTGATGGTGCCGGTGTGGGGCGCCCGCCCGGCCGGCTGCTAGTGGGAGATGTCCGCGTACCCCTCGATCTCCTGCGGCGGACGCGTCGCGGGGCCCACGTACCGGGCCGAGGGGCGTACGAGGCGGCCCGTGCGCTTCTGCTCCAGGATGTGCGCCGACCAGCCCGCCGTACGGGCACACGTGAACATCGACGTGAACATGTGCGCCGGCACCTCGGCGAAGTCGAGCACGATCGCCGCCCAGAACTCCACGTTCGTGGCGAGGACGCGGTCGGGACGGCGCGCGTGCAGCTCGGCGAGCGCGGCCTTCTCCAGCGCCTCGGCCACCTCGAAGCGCGGGGCACCCAACTCCCGCGCCGTACGGCGCAGGACGCGCGCCCGCGGGTCCTCGGCCCGGTAGACCCGGTGCCCGAAGCCCATGAGCCGCTCGCCCTTGTCGAGCGCCTTGCGGACGTACGCCTCCGCGTCGCCGGTCCGCTCGATCTCCTCGATCATGCCGAGGACGCGGGACGGGGCGCCGCCGTGCAGCGGCCCGGACATGGCGCCCACGGCCCCCGACAGGGCGGCGGCGACGTCCGCGCCGGTCGAGGCGATGACGCGGGCGGTGAAGGTGGAGGCGTTCATGCCGTGCTCGGCGGCCGAGGTCCAGTACGCGTCGACGGCCGCGACGTGCTTGGGGTCCGGCTCGCCGCGCCAGCGCTTCATGAACCGCTCGACGACGGTCTCCGCCTTGTCGATCTCGCTCTGCGGCACCATCGGCAGGCCCTGCCCGCGGGCCGACTGGGCCACGTACGACAGGGCCATGACGGCGGCCCGGGCCAGGTCGTCGCGGGCCTGCTTCTCGTCGATGTCGAGCAGCGGTTTCAGACCCCACACGGGGGCCAGCATGGCCAGCGCGGACTGCACGTCGACGCGGATGTCGCCGGAGTGGACGGGGATCGGGAACGGCTCGGCCGGCGGCAGGCCGGGGTTGAAGGCGCCGTCGACCAGCAGCCCCCACACGTTCCCGAACGACACATGGCCGACCAGATCCTCGATGTCGACGCCCCGGTACCGCAGGGCGCCGCCCTCCTTGTCCGGTTCGGCGATCTCCGTCTCGAACGCGACGACTCCTTCGAGACCAGGTACGAAGTCGGACATCAGGCGGCTCCTCTTGATGCGTGGACTGCGGTTCACGTTGATGCGGGCGGGGCGTGGATGCGCGGTCACTCACGGCTCGCGCTCCCGGGGCGGTCACACCCCTGATGCCCCGAACGGGATGGGGCTCAACCGTTCCGGCCCTTGGAAGATAGCCCTCGGTGCCACAGTTGGCGAGAGATGGCGGCACTCAGTGCCATGTGTCACTCCGTTCGCGGGCTGCGACCGTGACCGCCCGTCCGGCAGGATGACGGCGTGACCGACACACCCGACCCCGCCGCCATGCGGGAGCAGTACCGCCCGCACGACGGCGGCCTGCTCGAGTCCGACCTCGCCGCGCACCCGATGGAGCAGTTCACCCGCTGGTTCAAGCAGGCGGCGGCACCCGGCTCCCCGCTGCCCGAGCCGAACGCCATGGTCGTCTCCACGGCCGACGCCGAGGGCCGGCCCAGCTCCCGCACGGTGCTGCTCAAGTCGTACGACGACGAGGGCTTCGTCTTCTACACCAACTACGGCTCCCGCAAGGCCCGCGACCTGGCCGTGAACCCCCACGTCGCGCTGCTGTTCCCCTGGCACCCGGCGGGCCGGCAGGTCCTCGTGGCGGGCACGGCGGCGCGTACGTCACGGGAGGAGACCGAGGCGTACTTCCACTCGCGGCCGCACGGGTCGCAGCTCGGGGCGTGGGCCAGTGCGCAGTCCTCCGTCCTCGACGGGCGGGGTGAACTGGACGCCGCGTACGAGGAGTTGGCGCGGCGCCATCCGCCCGGGTCTGCGGTTCCGGTGCCGCCGCACTGGGGCGGCTTCCGGGTGGTGCCCCGCACGGTGGAGTTCTGGCAGGGCCGCGAGAACCGGCTGCACGACCGGTTGCGGTACGTGGCGGCGGGGCCGGGGTGGCGGGTCGAGCGCCTCAGTCCGTGAGGCCGGCGGCGCGTTGGCGGGTGCGGCTCCCGTCGTGGCCGGTCGCGCAGCTCCCCGCGCCCCTGAAGGCATGCGCTGCGCGCAGCCTTCCCCGATGAGATGCGGCCCGAAGGGTCTGCATCTCAGGGGCGCGGGGAACTGCGCGACCAGCCCCCACGCACCCGCAGCCGCGAACCCACCAAGCGCCCCGAGTCAAAAGGCGCCCCCGGCCCGGCTACAGCCCCGCCAGCACCCCGTCGAGGAACGGCTCGACAGCCACCCGCCAGGCCGCCGGCTGGTCATAGTGCACGAGGTGACCCGCGTCAGCGACCTCCGCATACTCCCCGCGCGGCAGCACCCGCACCATCTCCTGCGCCTCCGCCCGCCCCAACTCCCCGTCGAGCCCCCGCACCACGAGCGTCGGACACTGCACGGCCGACAGCTCCTCCCAGTGCGCGTCGTAGACCCACGTGGACCGCGCAGCCAGCATCTGGCGCCGCGAGAAGACCGGCCGCCACCCGTCCGCGGACTCGGTCATGACCTCCGCGTAGAACTCACCCCGCGCCGGATTGGGCCGCTCCACCCACGGGTCGTCCTCCCCGAACCACTTCCTGACGTCGGCCAGCGTCGCGAACGGCAGCGGCCACGCCTTGAACCAGTCCTCCCACTCCCGCTGGGACGCGGCACCGAGCGCCGAGGCCCGCATGTCGCAGATCACCAGGCCGCGGACGAGATCGGGGCGCCGCGCGGCCAGCTGCCAGGCGGTCAGCGCGCCCATCGAGTGCCCGATGAGGACGGCCGGCTCAAGCCCCAGCTGCACGAGCGCCGCCTCCGCGTCGAGCACGTACGCCTCGCGGTCGAAGGGGCCCTGCGGCGGCTTGTCGCTCTGGCCGTGCCCGCGCTGGTCGAGGGCGACCGCGCGGTGCCGCTCGGCGAGCCAGCGCGCCGTGCCGGCCCAATGGGACGCCCGGCCCATCAGGCCGTGCAGTAACAGGACCCCGGGAGAGCGGCCGGCCTCGCCCGTCTTGGGCGGGTCGGCGAACTCCCAGGCCGCCAGGCGGACCCCGCCCGCTCCGGTCACGTCGATGCGCCGCGCCATAGGCCCTGGCACCCCCTCGTGGTCGCGCCTGCAGTCGCGTACCCGTGCACGCTATCGAACCTGTTTTCGAAAACGTGGTGCTCTCCGCCAACACCCCTCGTACGAGTGACAACGCTCAAGGAATGACCGGCGCCGCCGAGGGGATCTCTTCAGCGGGAGGCGGACCGCTCGGGGAAAACGGTCCGAGGGGACCGACCCTGGGAGCTCGGGGCTCCGGGTCGGAACAGGGGAGGACAGGCCCCGGCGCCGCAAGGCGCCGGGGCCCTCTGCTGTCTGCGGCCCCCGCCTGCATCGCACCCCGAACGGCCGGTCCATCGCTGGCCCCCTCCGGTCATATGCCTCACGCGACAGCCTGGCACGCAAAGCGCTCGACCGCTGCGATTCCGCACAGTGAATCTTGCTTTCTGTGCGAACGTGCCGGATGCGCCGGGACAGTTCAACTTCCCCGCACATCACGGCAGTTGACGCCCGCCCGGAAACGGCGGACGTCAGAGGGGTGCGACCGCCCCGCGGCTCAGCGCTTCGCCACGAACACGTGCGAGGCGACGTCCGCCTCCAGCTCCGCCGCCTCACCGCTGCTGCCCACCAGGACCCCGCCCGGCGACTGCGTCACGCTGACCACCGAACCGGGCTGCACACCCGCCCGGCGCAGCGTGTACATCAACTGCGCGTCCGTCTGGATCGGCTCACCGATACGCCTGACGACGACGGTCTTGCCGTCCGTGCCCGGGTCCAGCTCGGAGAGCGAGACCATGCCCTCGTCCAGGAACGGGTCCGCCCCGTCCTTCTCGCCCAGCTCCTCCAGGCCCGGGATCGGGTTCCCGTACGGCGACTCCGTCGGGTGGCGCAGCAGCTCGAGAACGCGCCGCTCCACGGCCTCGCTCATCACGTGCTCCCAGCGGCAGGCCTCCGCGTGCACCTGCTCCCACTCCAGGCCGATCACGTCCACGAGCAGGCACTCGGCGAGCCGGTGCTTGCGCATCACGCGGGTGGCGAGGCGGCGCCCCTCGTCCGTCAGCTCCAGGTGCCGGTCGGCGGCCACGGCCACCAGACCGTCCCGCTCCATACGGGCCACGGTCTGCGAGACCGTCGGACCGCTCTGGTCGAGCCGCTCGGCGATCCGGGCGCGCATGGGGACCACACCTTCCTCCTCCAGCTCGAGGATGGTGCGGAGGTACATCTCCGTGGTGTCGATCAATCCGGACATACGTGCCCCTCGTGTAGCTCTCTGGCTCCGCAGCAGCTTCTACCAGCTCACCGCATCGCTCGTGCGCCAGGTCCTGTCGTCAAACTCCCGCCCGGCCTGCGACGCCTGGCACGCACACTCGCCGCGCCGGATGCAAGGCCGGGTACGTCCAGTACGAGGCCTTGCACCCGGCACGCCGAGAGCACGCACCAGACGCCGCAGGCCCCGCCCTCCGGGCGGACGGCGGGAGTTTGACGACAGGACCTGCCCTGCCTCAATTCTGACGCATACCGCTGACAACCGTGCCGCGCCAGGGAAACCCCGCCCCCGCAGCCCCCTCGGCGAGGCCCGGGATCGTATTGACACAGCCCTGGTCCAGACCGCACCGTGATCCGCGACACCTGAGACCGCTCAGCGCCACGACCCACAGGATCCGAGGGGCTACGCCGATGAGTGACCGCACCAGCAAGCCCGCCGCGCAGTACCTCGACGCCGCGATCGGCCTGCTCCAGCGGATCCGCGACGAGGAGCTCGACGCCGTCGCCGCCGCGGGCACCCTGCTGGCCGACACCGTCGCCGCCGGCGGACGCCTCTTCGCCTTCGGCGCCGGCCACTCCTCGCTCGCCGCGCAGGACGTCGTCTACCGCGCCGGCAGCCTCGCCCTGATGAACCTGCTCGCCGTGCCCGGCGCCGTCGGCGTCGACGTCATGCCCGCCACCCTCGGCTCGGCCCTGGAGCGGGTCGACGGGCTCGCCGCGGCGGTCCTCGACGCCAGCCCCGCCCGGGCCGGCGACGCGCTGGTGATCATCTCCCTGTCCGGCCGCAACGCACTGCCCGTCGAGATGGCCATGCACGCCCGCGCGCTCGGCATGAAGGTCATCGGCGTGACCTCCCTCGCCTACGCCACCGGGCCCGACGCGCCGAAGCCCCGGCACAGCTCGGGCACGTACCTGCGCGACCACTGCGACATCGTCCTGGACTCGAAGATCGACATCGGCGACGCGGAGCTGTCCTACGAAGGCGTCGACGCGCCCTTCGCCTCGGCCTCCACCGTCACCACGAGCGCCCTGATGCAGTCCACGCTTGCCACCTGCGCCACCGTCCTCGCCGACCGCGGCATCCAGCCCCCGCTGCTGCGCTCAGGGAACGTGGACGGCGGCCTCGACTGGAACGACCGGGTCTTCGCCGAGTACGCCGACCGCATCTTCTACCACCGCTGAGACCGCTCACCACCGCTGAGACCGCTCACCCCCGCGGCGACGTCACCCGCGCGGCGACGTCACCCGCGCCAGATCCACCGCCGCCGCGATCCGCACCGCGACACTCTCCGCGTACGTCGCGTCCCCGCGCTCGAACGCCGCCCGGCTCGACCCCCGCAGGAACGTCACCACCCCCAGCGTCCGCCCCCGGCTGCGCAGCACCGCGCACAGCCCGAACACCGACCCCTCAGGCCACTGCCGGTCCGCCGCCCACGCCTCGGCCGCCCGCACATCCGCGGCAGCGGCCCGTACGGAACCCGCCCGCGCCACGCACTGCAACGCCGGATGCCCCTCCGCGTACCGCACCGGCAGCGCGCCCCGCATCGTCAGCAGACTGCCGCCGGGCGCTCCCGACGGCGTCGCGGCGGCCCGCACCAGCCGCAACGGCTCCTCGTCCACCACCAGGTCGATCAGCGCGTGGTCGGCGAACCCGGCCAGCGCGAAATCCAGATGGACGGTCGCCGCCTCGGCCGGATCCTCGCACTCGGCGGCGGCCCGCGCGGCCCGGTGCAACTGGAGCCCCCGGAAGCGGAGTTGAGCCGCCTCCTGCTCCGTCTGCTTCGACTCGGTCACGTCCTGGAACAGCCACCCCACGCCCAACGGCACCGGCTCCTCCGTCAACGGCGACGCCAGCCGCACGAACCCGCTGCGCCAGCACCGCCGCGCACCCTCGTCACCGGCCGAGCGCAGCGTCACCCACACCTCCGTCGGCGACGGCGGCGGCCCCTCCGCGAGCACGTGCGCCAGCGCGCTCTCCAGCTCCTCGACCCCGTGCGAGATCAGATCACCCAACGGTCGTCCCAGTACGGCGGTGCGCCCCGACCCGAGCGCCCGCGCCGCATGCGCGTTCACCACCGCGGGCCGCAGATCGGCGTCGACGAGCACGACCCCCCAGGCCGCGTCCTCGAACAGCGCCTCGCTCAACGCGATCGACCGCTCCAGATCGATCTGCGTGTGCACCTCGCTGAAGGCGCAGTACACCCCCGCGGGCTTCCCGTCCGGCCCGAGCACGGCGGCGGACTGCGTCCTCACCAGCACCCGGCCCCCGTCCTTGGTGACGAGCGCGAACTCATTCACCTGGCGCCCCGGCGCGTGCATCGCGGCGAGCAGCCGCCCCTGCACCTCGTCCGCGTCGGCGGACCGCACGGCCCACCCCGCGAACCCGGTCCGCCCCACGGCCTCCGCCGCCGACCAGCCCAGAATCCGCTCGGCCTCCCGATTCCAATGGGTCACGACCCCATCGGCATCGAAGGCGCACAACGCGGCATCCATCCCGTCCAGCAACGCGGCCAACAGATCGGCCCCGTCCCGCTCGGGCTCATCCGGCCCGAGCGCGTCCGCGGTCCCACTACGCCGGGAAGCACTCACCTGGAACCCCCTGCAGGCTGTGTCGGCGCGACGATGTCCTCCAGATCATTCAACTCGAACGTGACGCATCCCACACGGACTTCAGTCAACTTCGACCAAACCGATAACTCCACACCACCAGCATGCGCCCACGCCCACCACACCGGCCGGCCGCCCTGTCCCGAGGCCCTCGCCCGGCGGCGCGCCCGATCCGCCCACTCCCGCGGCCTCATCGCCTCCGCGGCCTTGGACGGCACGGGCGCCCTCGAAAGCGGGGCGTGAAAAACCGGTTGAGTCCCGGAGCGCCGCTTCCTAGGCTGTGCCCCACAGCGAGAGGAGGTGGTTCGGAGAATGTATGCACACCGGACGTCTGAGGTGACTGCGGGCTAGCGGCCCGACGTCGCATCTCGAATTCGGCGCCGGACCAGTACGCGATCGAAGCGTGCGGCCGGCCCAATCCCAAGCAGTCACCCGACCCGCGAGCCGCCGGTACGTCCGGCCGGCTTCCGACCGTCTCGTACGGGAGGAACCATGGCTCGCGGGTCGTCTGCGTTCTCCCCTACCGCCAGGGATCGAGGGCGTGTTTGCCCCGGGTCGTGCCGCCTTCCAGTTCCCGGAGGACGGTCTGTCCTGCGGAGAGGGGATGTATCTGTGCGTCGCCGGGCGGGTAGACGCCGGCGGCGATCAGCGTGTCGAGCTCGGTGAGCAGCGACCGGAAGATGCCGGGGGCCTTCTCCGCGAGTGCGCCGACGTGCAGGCCCTTGATCTGGACCTGGTGGGTGAACACGAGGTCGTGCGTGGAGAGTTCGGCGTCGCCGGACGCGGCGCCGAACACGATGACGCGGCCGGTGACGGGCCTGGTGGCCGCGAGGCTGGTGCGGAAGGTGGCCCGGCCCACGGATTCGAGGACCACGTCGACGCCGCCGGTCAGGCGCAGGATCTCCGCGGCCAGATCGGGGCGCCTGCTGTCCAGGACGTGGTCGGCGCCGAGGGCCTTCACGGTGTCGTGCTTGTCCGGTGACGCTGTCGCGACGACCCGCGCGCCGTAGTGCAGGGCGAGACGGACGGCCGCCTGTCCCACACCGCCCGCGGCCGCGTGGACAAGGACCGTCTCTCCGGACCTGATCTCTCCCAGCGGTCTCAGCGCGGCCAGTGCGGTGGCCCAGTTCAGGACCAGGCCGAGGGCTTGTGCGTCGCTCCAGCCGTCCGGCACGGGCAGGACCCCGGCGGCGGGCATCGTCATGTACTGGGCGAAGGCGCCCGGCCCCGTGCCGACGACGTGGGTGCCGAGCGGAAGGGGGTCCGCCGTTCCCGGGCCGACAGCCGTGATCGTGCCCGCGGCTTCGAAGCCCGCCGTGTACGGAGCCTGCGGCCCGTCCGCGTAGGTTCCCCGGCTCCGCATGACGTCCGCGAAGTTGACCCCGGCGGCGCCCACACGGATCAGGTACTCGCCGGGTCCGGGGACGGGCCGGGGCACGGCGTCCCGCAGGTGAAGGTCCTGCGGTCCGCGGTGCGAGTGCTGGACCAGGGCGCGCATCGGGTGTTCGTTGCTCTCCATGCCCGGGACCGTAGAAGGTTCACGCGGGTGTGAAGGTCAAGCGTCCCGGCCGGGGTGTGCCCCGGTGAGGAAGTCGTCGAGGGCTTCCTGCTGGGCGCTGAGGTCGGCGATGCGGGCGGCGAGCCGGTCGCGGTAGTCGCGTACCTCGTGGACGAACCGGGTGCACAGGTCGCCGGTCCCGTTGCTCGCGAAGTGGGGCAGCAGCTCCTTGATCAACCGCACCGGGAGCCCGGACTCCAGCAGGGAGCGGATGGTGGCGACCCGGTCGATGGTGCCCTGGCAGTAGTCGCGGTAGCCGTTGGCGCACCGGCCGGGAACGATCAGGCCCTCCTCCTCGTAGTGCCTGAGCGACCTCGTACTGACGCCGGTGATCCTGGACGCTTCGCCGATCTGCATGCGGGTGAGAACACCTGCGGGTCCGCCGGAACATCCCCTTCCGTCAGCCCTTGCTCACCGCCGCCAGGATCTCCGGGAGCCGCGCCGCCGTGCGCGGTGCCGCCATGCGGAGGCCGAGCAGGGTCACCGCCGCGCCGTACGCCGAGCCGACCGGCAGCAGCAGCCAGGTCCAGGCGTCCGCGCCCGTCGCGTGCAGGGTGATCGTGAGCGCGAGGACGGGGGCGCAGAGCAGCGCCGCCGCGACCATCCCGCCGAAGATCGAGATCCAGGCGAGTCCCGCCTGGCCCGGGGCGACGTTCTTGTAGCCCTCCTGCGGGATCGAGTACGGGAAGCGGGCCGACGACCAGGCGCCGGTCGCGAGCATCGCCCCGAGCAGCGCGAAGGAGATCCCGAGGACCTCCGGCAGGTCGGCCCAGGCGCCGAGCATCGCCGTCGTGACGAGCGTGACCAGCGCCGCGTACGGGAGCGTAATCACCAGCAACGCGAGGGCGCGGGCGCGCAGTTCGACGTACGCGTCCCTCGGCGACGCGATCGTCATCGCCACCATCCAGAACGCGGACGTGTCCTGCCCGAACTGGTTGTACATCTGGATGCCGAGCATGCCGGCGGCGAAGCACGCGAAGTAGACGGAGCCGGTGCCCTGGAGGGCGTTGAAGACGGGGACGATCAGGCCGATGGCCAGGGACGTCACCCAGGCGGCCTTGGTCTTCGGGTCGCGCCATACGTAGCGCAGGCTGCGCTCCATGACGGTCCCGGTGCGGCCGGACGGCAGCAGCCGGCGGCCGGAAGGGTCGCGGCGCCTGCGGCGGGCCGGCTCGGCGGCCTGGAGCGTGGAGCCGTCCGGGGACGTCATGAGTTTCGTCAGCGCCCGTCGCCAGGTGATGAGGAGAGCCAGCAAACCGCCTGCGCACAGCGCCAGTTGGGCTGTCGCCATCGCGTACGACTGCTCGCTCGTCGCCGCCACCGACGCGATCGCCGAAGCGGGCGGCACCCAGCGCAGCACGTCCGCGACCGGGTCGAGCGCCTCCACGCCGCCGGCCGAACCGAGGCGCTGCGCACCGAAGTTGACGAGCTGCGCGCCGATCGCGATGACGAGGCCGCTGAGGACGGCGAGGTCGCGGCCCTTGCGGCTGGTGAGCAGCCGGGTGTTGGCGGCGGCCACGGTGCGGGCCAGCGCGACGCAGGTCAGCACGGTGAGCGGGACCGCGAGTACGGCCACGGCCGTAGCTGCGGCGCCGCTCGCTACCGCGTACGCCGCACCCACCGCGAGGCAGAGCGTGAACAGCGGGCCGATCCCGACGAGCGACGACACGAGCAGGCCCCGTACGAGCGGGTCGGGGCGGAGCGGGAGCATCACGAGACGGGTCGGGTCGAGGGTCTCGTCGCCGCTCGGGAAGAAGAGGGGGAGCACGGTCCAGCCGAGGGCGAGGACGGTGGTGAGGGCGACGGTGACGGTGGGGGCGTGGGGGTTGCCGTGGAGGAGGACGAGGCCGAGGAGCTGGAGGGCGGCGACGAGGAGGGCGGCGGTGGCCGAGGCGATGTACGCGGCGCGTCTGCCGGTGGATTGGTGGAGGCCGTTGCGCAGGAGCGCGAGTTTGAGCCGGACCAAGGTACGGGTCAGGCTTTCGGTGCGGGCCGTCATGCTGAAGCCCCGGGGCTCCGCCCCGGACCCCGCTCCTCGATCGCCGGAGGGGCTTGATTGTTCCCCAGCCAGTCCAGAGAGCCCTCGTCCGTACGACCGCTCGCGCCCACCAGCTCCAAGAACGCCTCCTGCAACGACGCCGCCTCGCCCCGTACGTCCGCCAGCGGCCCCTGCGCCCGGATGCGGCCCGCCGCCATCACCGCGACCCAGTCGCACAGTGACTCGACGAGTTCCATGACGTGGGAGGAGAAGACGACCGTGGCGCCGGAGCGGGTGTAGCGCTCCAGGACGCCGCGGATCGTCTGGGCCGAGACCGGGTCGACGCCTTCGAACGGCTCGTCGAGGAAGAGGACTTCGGGGTTGTGGAGGAGTGCCGCGGCGAGGCCGATCTTCTTGCGCATGCCGGTCGAGTAGTCGACGACGAGTTTGTGCTGGGCGGAGGAGAGGTCGAGTACGTCGAGGAGCTGGCCCGCGCGTTTGTCGACCTCCTCGCCGGGCAGGCCGCGCAACCTCCCTGTGTACGCGAGGAGTTCACGCCCTGAGAGGCGTTCGAAGAGGCGCAGGCCCTCCGGTAGGACGCCGATGCGGGCCTTGACGGCGGCCGGGTCGGCCCAGACGTCGTGGCCCGCGACGTGCACGGTGCCGCGGTCGGGCCGGAGCAGCCCGGTGATCATGGAGAGGGTGGTCGTCTTGCCCGCCCCGTTCGGGCCGACCAGGCCGATGAACCGGCCCGCGGGCAGGGTGAGTTCGATGCCGGCCACGGCGGTCTGCTGGCCGAAGGACTTCCAGAGGTCGTGGACGCGTACGGCTGCTGCGGGTTCCCCGGTCATCCGGGCACGATACGTCGGGCGGTCGCGGAGTGCCGTGAGGCGCTACGGGCGGCGGCCCTCGCGCCCGCAGGCGTACGCGAGCGGGGAGATCAGTTCCTCGGCGTCGGGCAGCCAGCGGTTCGCCGCGGTGGGGCGGCAGGCCCACTGGACGGCGCCCTGGCTGCCGAAGCGGGTCGGGGGCGCGGCGACGAAGCCGCCCTCGCCGAGCGCGACCAGGTCGAGGGAGGCGGGCGGCCAGCCCAACTTCCGGACGAGGTCAGGGACTTTGAGGGTCGCGCCGGGGAGCACGAAGAACTGCATGCGCCGGTCGGGCGTGCAGGTGACCGGGCCGAGGGTGAGCTCCATGCGCTCCATGCGGGCCAGGGCGAGGAACCCGGCGGTCTCGGGCACGTCGATCGCGTCGAACGTACGGCCCGTGGGCAGCAGGATCGACGCCTTGGGCTGCTTCGACCAGAGGCGGCGGGCGACGGTGGCGCTGCCGGTCGCCTGGGTCGCCCAGTCGGGGCGCGCGGGGTGGGCGCCCGGCGACGCGCACTGGACGTCGCCGCACGAGCAGCGCTGGACGCCCTCGTCGAACTCCAGCCAGGTGCCGGGGAACACGTCCCAGTGCCGCTCTTCCGCGTAGCGCACCGCCGTGTCGAGGAGGGATTCGCCACGCTGCTGCGGGATCTGTCCGGCGGCGGTGACGGGTGAGGTGACGTCCGAGGTGCCTGCGATGGTCTCTTCCACGGAGTTCTCAACTCCCGCCGCCATCAGGGGTTACGGGCGCACGCGCGGGCGGCACGGGAGCATCGTTCCCGCATGTGGGGCGCATGGGTGCATGGGCGGGGGCGCGCGGGCGAATCGGCAGCGGGGTGTGGGTAGCCACCTCTGTGGACGAGGGGGAGGTCTCCGTACGGGTTGTGCAGGTTATGCATTTCATACCCGTTCGTGTGGCATCTTCCGTTTTTCCGTAGGGCATTGATCCATCGATCACCGTCGACGGGCACAGCAGGGGGTACGCCATGGCCGCACGGCCACTCGTCGCGCGACAGCCCAACGAACGGCTGCAAGCGCTCATCCAGGAAGCGGGCTGCTCGAACGCGGGCCTGGCCCGCCGGGTCAACATGTGCGGCGCGGAACACGGCCTCGATCTCCGGTACGACAAGACGTCCGTGGCCCGCTGGCTGCGCGGGCAGCAGCCGCGCGGGCGGGCGCCCGGCATCATCGCGGAGGCACTCGGCCGCAAGCTCGGCCGGACCGTGACCATCGACGAGATCGGGATGGCCAACGGCAAGAACCTCGCCTCCGGGGTGGGGCTTCAGTTCTCGCCGACCGTGCTCGGCGCCATCGAGCAGGTGTGCGAGCTGTGGCGCAGTGACGTAGGAAGGCGGGATTTCCTCACCGGTTCCTCCGTCGCGTCGTCCGCGCTCGTCGAGCCGAGCCGCGACTGGCTGATCTCCGTGCCGGACTCGCAGGTGGCGCGGACCGCGGGGCCGCGGGTCGGGCCCTCGGACGTGGCGGCGGTGCGCGCGATGACGCAGGCGCTGACCGACCTCGACCACCAGTACGGCAGCGGGCATGTGCGCCCGGTCGTCGTGCACTACCTGAACAGTGTGGTCAGCGGGCTGCTCGCGGGCTCCTACCGGGAGGCCGTGGGGCGTGAACTGTTCGCCGCCGTCGCGCGGTTGACGGAACTCGCCGGGTACATGGCGGTCGACACCGGGCAGCCGGGCCTCGCGCAGCGCTACTACATCCAGGCACTCCGGCTGGCCCAGGCGGCGGGAGACCGCGGTTACGGCGGGTACGTCCTGGCCGCTTCCATGAGTCATCTGGCGGCGGAGCTCGGCAACCCGCGCGAGATCGCCCAGCTCGCCCGCGCGGCTCAGGAGGGGGCGCGCGGACGCGTGACGCCGCGCGCGGAGGCGATGTTCTACGCCGCCGAAGCGCGCGGCCACGCGCTCCTGGGGGACGCGCGGTCCGCACAGGCCGTCAGCAGCAAGGCCGTTGCCGCGATGGAGCGGGCCGAGGGCGGGTCCGGGTCCGGGGACGACCCGGTCTGGATCGCGCACTTCGACCACGCCTACCTGGCCGACGAACTGGCGCACTGCCACCGGGACTTGGGGCAGGCGCGGGACGCGGCGCGGTGCGCTCAGGAGTCGTTGGACGGTCACCCGGAGTCACGGGCGCGCCGCCGCGCCATCGGTCTCGTGCTGCTCGCCACCGCTCAGGTGCAGCAGCGCGAGGTGGAACAGGCCTGCCACACGGGACTTCGGGCCGTGGAGCTGCTCGGCACCGTGCGCTCCAACCGCGGCGTCGAGTACCTGGAGGACTTCAAGGAGCGCCTCGACCCGTTCCGGGAGGAGCCGGTGGTAAGGGAGTTCGGGGCGCGCGTGGAGTTGCAGGCGGCGGCCTAGGGGCCAACAGTGCTGGTCAGGCCCCGGCGAGGGCTGAGTCACCAGGAGGTGCGTAGCACAGGCGTGTGGGGACCCGGTAGCGTGAGCCGACGATTCCGATGGTCCCCCCTACGTAGGAGTCCCGGTGACGCAGCAGAGCGGACAAGGCGGCCACAACGGCCACAGTGACGGTCCGCACCTTCCGCAGGCTCGGCAGGCGCACGAGGGTGTCGTGCTGCCCGCCGACGGCTCGGAGCCCCTGTTGCCGGGCACGTTCGGCGACCAGGCCGGTCCCGCGCCCGCCGCCCCCTGGGGCCAGCCGTGGGGACCGGATTCGCAGCAGGCGCAGGCCGCCGGGCCGATGCCCACGTACGAGTGGGGCCGGCCCGCCGCCCAGCAGCAGCCGCAGGCCCAGGCGCTCCCGCCGGAGCAGGCGCGGTCCGCGCCGCTGCCGCCCGCCTACGAAGGCCCGTACGGCGGCGGCTACGACGGGGACGCCACCCAGTACATAGCCCCGGTACCGCAGCAGGCCGCGGCGCCGCTGCCGCCGGAGGCGCCCGCCGCCGACGCCACGCAGTTCCTCGGGCGCGCGCTGCCCGACGCGGTGCCCGGGGGCGCCGGGGTCTCGGACAGCGACGCCACCCAGTACATCCCGCCGGTGCCCGCGCAGCCGCAGGCCGGCGCCCCGTACGGGGTGCGCCCCGGCGGGCCCGAGGACCGGCAGCCGCCGGCCGAGTTCGACGCCCTGTTCCGCACGGAGCCGGAGGGCGGGGCCGCGGCCACGCAGCAGATGCCGCGCTTCGATCCCCGCAACCAAGGACCGCAGGGCCCGATGGTGCCGCCCGTGCAGGAGCACGCGTACGAGCCGGAGCCGCCGGCCCGCGGCAAGGCCCGCACCGGTTCGAAGCTGCCGCTGATCGCCGCGATCGGCGTCGGCCTCCTCATCGTCGGGATCGGCGCGGGCGCCCTGCTCGGCGGCGGCGGTGACGACGACAAGAAGACGGACGCGTCGAAGAACGTCTCGGCGACCGCGCCCGCCTCCGAGCAGGCCTCGCCGTCGGCCGACCCGGTCAAGGCGCAGGCCGTCGAGCTGGACAAGCTGCTCGCCGACTCCAACAACAGCCGCGACGCCGTCGTGCGGGCCGTCGCCAGCATCGGCGCCTGCAAGGACCTGCCGGCGTCCTCGACGAACCTGCGGAACGCCGCGAAGCAGCGCACGGAACTCGTGACCCGGCTGAACGGCCTGGCCGTGGACAAGCTCCCCGACCACGCCGCGCTGACCGACGCGCTCACCAAGGCGTGGCAGGCGTCGGCGTCGGCCGACACCCACTACGCCGCGTGGGGCGACCAGGCCGCGGGCAAGAAGGGCTGCAAGCACGGGCACGCCCGCCCCACGCCGCAGCGCAGGGCGGGCGACGCGGCGAGCACCACCGCCTCCAAGGAGAAGAACCGCGCCGCGACCCTGTGGAACCGGATCGCCACGACGTACGGCCTGACCCAGCGCACCGCCATCCAGCTCTGATCGGGGCTCACGGGGCCTCGTCTACGGGGCCTTCGCCAGGGTGTCCGTCACGTCGACCATCCGCTTGCGGGTGGCGACGAGGCGGCCCTGCTCCACTTTCTGGAACGTGACCCGCGCGTTGACCAGGCGCGGGAACTCGCCGGCCGCCGACATGTGGTCGTAGCCCCAGCGGAGCGACGGCGTGAGACCGCCCGTGGTCACCCGCAGGCCCTTGTCGAGGGCGATGCGCACGGAGCGCGCGCTCACCTCGCTCCCGCCGAGCGACTCGACGACCTGCTTCAGGACGGTGTACGCGATCCAGGTCGTCTGCACGCCCGTGTCCGTCGGGTCGATCCGGTTGTCCCCGAAGGCCTGCTCCTTGATCACCTTGCGCATCGGCTCCCAGCGCGCGTCGTCCGCCGCCGGGTACCAGCCGGTCACGTACGCGCCTTCGTACGGGCTCTTCGCGCCGCCGGTGCGGTTGATCTCGGACTGGTCGACGCTGCCGAGGACGGTCGCCGTGCGCACGGCCGGGTAGTCGGTGCGCATCCGCCGGAACGAGTCGAAGAACGTGTCCGTACGGTCGCCGAGCACGGCCACGACGCAGCCGTCGCCGGCGGGGTCGGCGCTCGCCGTGGTGAGCGCCCGGCGGGCCTGGCCCGAGTAGTCGGTGGAGTCCTCGGCGACGCGCAGGTCGGTCGCGGCGGGGCGCCGGTTCCGGGCGAGGCCGGTGTTGAGCAGCGGGGAGAGTTCGTCGCCGGCGATGGTGTCGGGGCGGACCAGGACGGTGCGCGCGCAGGGCTTCGCGAGCTGTTCGCCGTTGCCGGCGAGCAGGGCGGCCTGGCCGCCGTTGACCGGGTAGGAGAGCGGGCTGGTGAACTCCGAGTCGCTCGCTCCGTAGCCGCCTATGTAGGGGATGCCCGCGGCTCCCAGGGTGGAGAGGAAGGCACGGCCGTGCTGGCTGTACGAGCCGACGACGGCGACGGCGTGCTGCTCGACGGCGGAGCGGGCGCACCGGGCGGCGGTCACGCTGTCGTTGCGGTCGTTGCAGGTCAGGACGCGCAGGGTGCGGCCCCCGATGCCGCCGTGGGCGTTGACCCAGCGGGCGTACGCCTGTGCCATGGCGGGCATGCCCGCCATGTTCGTCGCCTCGGTGTCCTCCGGGGCCCAGGTCATCACGGTGATCTGCTGGTCGCCGGAGCCTGCCGTGGTGCCGGGGATGACTCCGCAGCCCGTGAGCAGGGCCGCGCCCGCGGCCAGGGCGGCCACGGTGCGTACGGTGCGTTTGAGGGTGGGGGTGAGCGTGGGAGTGGGGGCGTGCTCGATCGTGGTGGGGCGCCGGCCGGTCATGGACCCGCACGATTCCGCCGCATCCCGAACCCGCGCGTTACCCGTGGTCAACGCGTGGTGACGCGGAGGTGAATTACGGGGGTCGGTGGGGGTGTCGCCGCGCGGCACGTACGATCGATGACCGTGCAAAGCTCGGAGAAGTCTTCCCGCCGCGGCCGTCGCTCCACGAGGATGGGCGGCATGCCACTCAACGACATGCCGTGGTGGCGCTGGCGCAGCAATGTGCGCTCCGCGCTGCACATGCTCTCCGACCCGTCCTTCCAGCGGGGCGTATGGCTCGCGGGTGTGGACGGGTACGGGGACGTGACCGACGCCGTGTACCGACTCGTCGAGGACACCTGGCTGGACAACTGGTCCGCCGAGAAGTACGTCGGGACGATCTTCCGGGACTCGCAGGAGGCCGCGCTCGTCGACACCGCCGTGCTGCGGGTGCTGCGGATCATGCACCAGGTCGGCCCGGACGCGCCCGTCTCCGCGTATCTGGACGACCCGGCGTGGGACGAGGCGGTGCGGGCGGCGCGCGACGCGCATGTGAGGCTCGCCACCAGCGACGGCGACGACCCGGACGCGGCTCCGCAGACCCTGGAAGTCCTGCGGATCGTGACGCGGGCGGCCTGACGGCTCGCCGGGCGGGCCCGCTCCCGGCGGTCCGGTCCTCGGGACGGCGGATCGCCGGGGTCCGTTGTATGCGAACCTTTTCTGCATGAATCCGCAGTCCGCCGCCGCTTCCGGTCCCGAGCAGTACGTCCTCACCCTCTCCTGCCCCGACAAGCAGGGCATCGTGCACGCCGTGTCGAGCTATCTCTTCATGACCGGCTGCAACATCGAGGACAGTCAGCAGTTCGGTGACCACGACACGGGACTGTTCTTCATGCGCGTCCACTTCAGCGCGGACGCCCCCGTCACCGTGGAGAAGCTGCGGGCCAGCTTCGCCGCCATCGGGGACTCCTTCCAGATGGACTGGCAGATCCACCGGGCCTCCGACCGCATGAAGGTCGTGCTCATGGTCAGCAAGTTCGGGCACTGCCTGAACGACCTGCTCTTCCGCGCGCGGATCGGAGCGCTGCCCGTCGACATCGCCGCCGTCGTCTCCAACCACACGGACTTCGCCGAGCTCGTCGCCTCGTACGACATTCCCTTCCGCCACATCCCGGTGACGAAGGAGACGAAGGCCGACGCCGAGGCGCAGCTTCTTGAGCTGGTCCGCGCCGAAGGTGTCGAGCTGGTCGTCCTCGCCCGGTACATGCAGGTGCTCTCGGACGACCTGTGCAAGCAGCTCAGCGGGCGGATCATCAACATCCACCACTCGTTCCTGCCGAGCTTCAAGGGCGCGAAGCCGTACCACCAGGCGCATGCGCGGGGTGTGAAGCTGATCGGGGCGACGGCGCACTATGTGACGGCGGATCTCGACGAGGGGCCGATCATCGAGCAGGAGGTCGAGCGGGTCGGGCATGACGTCACGCCGGATCAGCTGGTGGCGATCGGGCGCGACGTGGAGTGCCAGGCGCTGGCGCGGGCCGTCAAGTGGCATGCGGAGCGGCGTATTTTGCTGAACGGGCGGCGGACGGTCGTCTTCGCGTAGGCGCCGTAGCTTCGGGCGGTGCCGTAGGCGTCTGCGGGCGCGTCGTGGCTGGTCGCGCAGTTCCCCGCGCCCCTGAGATGCGCACCTTCGGTGCGGCATCTCATGGGGCGCGTTCGCGTCGGGGAAATGCGACGCGAAGCGTCTGCAGTTCAGGGGCGCGGGGCTGTGTCATGAGCGGCTCCGCCGCCGGGCGCGACCAGCCCCCACCGGCCCGCAGCCGACGATGGCTGAACGCGGGCTACATCCGACTCAGCGCCGCCGTCGCAGACAGCACGTCACGGATCGCCTCACGGTCACCGACCTGCCCGGCGGCCGCCTCGTCCGGTGACACATGGCCCGCCGCCAGCTGGCAGAACTCCACGCCGTCCAGGGCGACATGAGCCACCTCCCGCTCGGCGGAGCCCACCGCCGCGGGGGAGTCGAGGGAGATCAGCCATTCGCCGCCGCCCGCGCCCTCGACCTCCAGGCGCAGGCTGCGACCGGGCGCGCCGGCCGTGACCAGTTCGCGGGCCGGGGCCGCGAGGCCCGAGCGGCGGCGTACCGCGAGGGAGTCGGGGAGCATCCGGGCGGCGAGGTCGATCATCCGGTTCAGGTGGCGCGGGGACGGCGCCTCGTACGGGTAGTCCACCGCGTCCGCGATGTCCCCGGCGTGCACCCAGCACTCGAAGGCCCTGTCGACCATCGCGTCGCGCAGAGGAAGCTCGAACTCCCCGTACGAGACCGGGAGTTGGCCCGAGCCTTCGGTGTCGGCCGGGTCGGAACCCGCGAAGGAGGCGGTGCGGACCAGCGCGTGTGCCTGGTCGCGCCAGGGCACGCGGACCGCGCGGGTCGGCGGGTAGTAGGACGCCTTCCAGTACGTCTCCGTGCGCGCGTCCGGGCCGAGCAGCTCGGAGGCCTGTGCCGCGAGGGGGTCGTCGAGGCCGAGGGCGCGGGCGACCATGCCGTCGACGCTCGTGAGGTGGGCGATCACCCCGGCGACGGTGGTCTTGCGGCTGACCTGTTCCTGGCCCGCGTACCAGCGAAGCCGCACCGGCGCGTGCCACTCCCCGTCCCCTATGTCCTTGAGCAGCGCGTCGAGGCGGGCGGTCTCCGCGTCGTACGGGAGGGCCCAGGCGGGGACCGGGACGCGGGCGGGGCGCCGGGCCAGGCAGCCCTCCAGGACCCGGGAGCGCAGCATCGGGTCGAGGTCGAGGGACTCCTCGGGGTGGAGCAGCAGGACGGCGTCGCGCAGCCGCAGCGCCTCCTCCGCGCAGGGGCCGCAGTGGCCCAGGTGGTCCTCGACGGCGGCGGTCTCCTCGGGCGAGCAGGCCGCGAGGGCCCACGCGCCGAGCAGCGACTTGAGGACCCGGTGCTCCAGAACGAGCGGCCGCTCGGGCTCGGGGAATTCGGGCAGCGGACGGACACCTTCCTCGACGGAGGACCGGGGCAGCGGTATGCGGGGCGCGCCCGCCGGGCCGCCGCTGTCCCGTGGGCCCTCGGGGCCGTCGCCGTACGGGCCGAAGCGGTCCTGGCCGCCCGTGCCGCTCACGCCGGCCTCCCGTAGCCCGCGGGCGGTGAGCCGCTGTCGTGGGCCGTGGAGAGCAGTTGCAGGCCGAGCCGTAGGCGGCGGCGCGCCTCGTCCTCGGTGACGCCGAGATCGGCGGCGGTCTGGCGGTAGTCGCGGCGCTGGAAGTAGGCCAGCTCCAGGGCGGCGCGCAGCGGGGCGGGCATCGACGTCACGATGTAGTCGGCGCGGGCGGCGGCGGAGGCACGCCGCACCTTGCGCTCCAGGTCCTCGGTGGTGCCGAGGCCGGTGCGCACGAGGGCGGCGGACTCGGTCTGGCGCAGCCGCTGGACGGCCTGGCGGTGGGCGAGCGTGGCGATGAAGGAGCGCAGGGGGCCCTGCTTGGGGTCGTACGCCTCGGGGTTCTCCCAGACCTGGGTGAAGACCTCGCGGGTGATGTGGTCCGCGGCGTCCTCGTCGTCCAGGACGCGGTGGGCCAGGCCGTGCACCAAGGACGCGAAGCGGTCGTAGAGCTCGCCGAGCGCGGCGGCCTCGCCGTGCGCAAGGCGCTGCTGCATCCTCCGGTCCCAGCGGGACGGAGTGTCCTTGGGCATGAGGCCCCCTCACCCACCGACTGCCCGAACTACTTGCCGTGTACTCGAATGTAGTCGGCGCCACCGACAACGCACGACCCTTTCCCGTACAGAGCGACGCTGTTTTCGCTTTGTTTCGAATGTGACCGGCTCGGTCTTATTCGGGCCATATGTGATAGGTGTGCCGGGTGGCAACGGCGTTTCATCGGACTGCGGCAGGGCAGCCGCGCACAGAGGAAACGTAGGAGAAGGTTCCGGATAAGCGAGAACGTAGAGCGAGAGGCGTGGCGCGTGGCGCTCAAGGTGACCGGAGGCGTGCGGGGCGACTGGGCCGTCGTACAGGTGTCGGGCGAGATGGACCTCGTCACGTCACCCGCGCTGCGCCAGGAGGTGCACGACGCGGTCGCCGACGGCCGCCGCAGCCTGGTCCTCGACCTCTCCGACGTCCTGTTCTGCGATTCCAGCGGCGTCGGCGTGCTGATCGCCGCCCGCCGCCTGATCCGCTCCTGCCAGGGCCGGCTGCGCCTGATCCTGCCCGCGCAGGGCGCGGTCGACGGCTCCCACGTGAACCGCGTCCTCGGCGCGCTCGGCGTACGGCGGCTCTTCGACGTGTACCCGGACGTCGCGGCGGCCGTGGACGACGGGGCGGCGCCGATGTCGGCGTGACCGGCACGGCGCCCCGGCACGGCGCGTCGGCACGACGTTGTCCCGGAATTCTCCTGGTCTTGCCACAACCGGCTCACATCCCGTTCCGCGCGCCCCTGTTCGACGTACGCTCCCAGGCGGAGCACCCCACCGATGCGAGAGGCGGCCCATGAGCATGGACGAGCGGAGGATCGCGAGCCGGTTCGCCGGCTTCGACCAGGACGGGAACGGATACATCGACCGCGAGGACTTCTACGTCGCGGCCAAGGCGCTGCTCGCCGAGTTCGGTGTCCCGGCCCGCTCCGAGCAGGGCCAGGCGCTGTACGCGGGGGCCGAGGCGTTCTGGCAGGGGATGGCCGGGATCGCGGACGTGGACGGGGACCAGCGGGTGACCCGCGAGGAGTTCGTGACCGGTGCCGTGAAGCGGCTGCGGGACAGCCCGGAGCGGTTCGCGGAGATCGCGCGGCCGTTCCTGCGCGGCGCCATCGCGGTGTCGGGGGCCGAGGGGCCCGGCGTCGGTACGGACGCGGCGCTGCGGGTGCTGCGCGTGCTCGGGGTCCCGCCGGAGGCCGCCGAGGCGGCCGTCGCGGCCCTGGACGCGGACGGCGACGGCCGGATCTCGGAGGACGAGGCGGTACGGGGCTTCGCCCTCTACTTCACGGTGCCCGAATAGCGGTCCCTGAGCTGGTACTTGAGGACCTTGCGGAGCGTCTCGTTGCGGGGCAGCGCGTCGAGGATCTCCAGTTGTTCCGGGAGTTTGAAGGTCGACAGGCCCTGGTCGCGCAGGTAGGCGGTGACCGTGGGCAGCGTCAACTCCCCGGCGCCCGAGCGGAGTTCGAGCACCGCGCACACCCGCTCCCCGCGCTCCGCGTCCGGCAGTCCGATGACCGCCGCGTCCTGGATCGCGGGGTGGGCGTGGAGGAGGTCCTCGATCTCCTTCGCGGAGATGTTCTCGCCCTTGCGGATGATGATGTCCTTGGCCCGGCCGGTCAGGACCAGATGGCCCGAGGGCAGGACGTGGCCGAGGTCGCCGGTGATCAGGAAGCCGTCCGCGTCGAAGGCCTCCGCCGTCTGCTGCGGGTCCAGATAGCCCTGGCAGACGGCCTCGCCGCGGAGCCGGACCTCGCCGTCGACGCCTGCCGGGACCTGGTTGCCGTCCGCGTCGACGACGCGGATCTCCATGCCCTCCGGCGGGCGGCCCTCCGTCGTCGCCAGCATCTCCGCCGTGTCGTCGGGGGCGCCCATCGTGATCATCGGGACCTCGGACATGCCGTAGCCGTGGGTGAGTTGGACGCCCTCCATCTCGCGGACCACGGCGTGGTAGATCTCCGGGGGCTTGGGTGCGCCGCCGCCCGCCAGGAGGCGGAGGGTCGGGATGATCTTCCGGTCCGGGTTCTTGCGCTGTTCCGTCAGGAACATCGAGTAGAAGGCCGTCGAGCCGCCCGCGACCGTCACGCCGTGCCGCCGGTACTCCTCCAGCGCGTCCGGCATGGCGAAGTGCTCGAACATCACCGCCGGGAAGCCGTACAGGAGCAGCATCACCGTGTAGTCGGGTCCCGCGATGTGCGCGTACGGGAACGCCATCGAGCCCACGTCGGAGGGGGTCAGGCGGAGGGCGTGGGCCAGGCAGGAGCCGCCCGCTATGAGGGAACGGTCCGTGTGGAGGACGCCCTTGGGGTCGGACGTCGTGCCGGACGTCCAGTAGATCCAGCGGACCTCCGTGCCCGAGGAGGGCGGGTCGGGGAGGAGCGACGGGTCGGCCTCCGGCAGGTTCTCGTACGCCTCGAAGACGCCCTTGGCGCCCAGGCGGTGTGCCATCTCCGTGTGGTCGAAGCCGCGCCAGACGCCCGGCGTCGCGAAGAACTCCGCCTTCGACTCCCGTAGCGCGAAGCCGACTTCGCGGTCGCGGTAGAAGGGGATGACCGGCGTCTGCGTCGCGCCGATGCGGGCCAGTGCGAAGGTGAGCAGTGCCGTCTCGATGCGGGTGGGCAGCTGCCAGGCCACGACCGTTCCCGGGCGGACCCCGCGTTCGTACAGGGCCGCCGCCACCCGTTCCGCGCGGTCGCGCAACGCGCCGAAGGTCAGGGACCGTTCGCCCTGGAGGAGGACCGGGGCATCGGGGGTCAGGGCGGCGCGGCGGTCGACCAGTTCCCAGAGTGTGCGGGACGCGCCGAGGTGGTGGGCCGTGTCGGTGGCTGCGGTGCTCATTTCCGTACCCCCGCATCAAAGCTGACGGACAGTCAGATGTGGCTCAGAGCGTAAGCCCGCGCTTCTTGTCGGTCCAGAGGTGCGCGGCTAGCCTGGAATCTGACGGGTCATCAGATCCCAGTCGTCCGGATCTCAGTTGTTCTGAGGGGTGTTCATGACGGAACTGCCGCGCATCGTCAGCGTCGACGACCATGTGATCGAACCGGCCCATCTCTTCGAGACCTGGCTGCCCGCGAAGTACCGCGAGCGCGGCCCGCAGCCGCTCACCGCCGGGATCGGCGAACTCGCCTATGTGGCGGGGAAATACCAGATCACGATGGATCCGGACGGGCCGCCGACGGACTGGTGGATCTACGAGGACCTGAAGTTCCCCTACAAACGGAACATCGCCGCCGTCGGCTTCGACCGGGACGACATGACCCTGGAGGGGATCACCCGCGCCGAGATGCGGCGCGGCTGCTGGGACCCCAAGGCGCGCCTCGCGGACATGGACCTCAACCATGTGGAGGCGTCGCTCTGCTTTCCGACCTTCCCCCGCTTCTGCGGGCAGACCTTCGCCGAGGCGCACGACAAGGAAGTGGCCCTGGCCTGCGTGCGCGCGTACAACGACTGGATGGTCGACGAGTGGTGCGGGGACAGCGGAGGCCGGCTCATCCCGCTCTGCATCATCCCGCTGTGGGACATCGACCTGGCCGTCGCCGAGATCCGCAGGAACGCGGCCCGGGGCGTGAAGGCCGTGACGTTCTCCGAGATCCCGACGCACCTCGGACTGCCGTCGATCCACTCCGGCTACTGGGACCCGTTCTTCGCCGTGTGCGAGGAGACCGGCACCGTCGTCAACATGCACATCGGCAGCAGCTCCCAGATGCCCGCCGCCTCGCCCGACGCCCCGCCCGCCGTCCAGGCCTCGCTCAGTTTCAACAACGCCATGGCCTCGATGATGGACTTTCTGTTCAGCGGGGTGCTCGTCAAGTTCCCGGCTCTCAAACTCGCTTACAGCGAAGGGCAGATGGGGTGGATCCCGTACGCCCTTGAACGCGCCGACGACGTGTGGGAGGAGCACCGGGCGTGGGGCGGGGTCAGGGACCTCATCCCCGAGCCGCCGTCCACGTACTACTACCGGCAGATCTTCTGCTGCTTCTTCCGCGACAAGCACGGGGTCGCCTCGCTCGACGTCGTCGGGCGGGACAACGCCACCTTCGAGACGGACTATCCGCACGTCGACTCGACCTTCCCGAACACCAAGGAGGTCGCCCTCGACCATGTGAAGGGCCTCGACGACGAGACCGTCCACAAGCTGATGCGCGGCAACGCCATCCGCATGCTCGACCTGGACCTGGACAAGTAGGCCGCTCTCCATGGACCTCACGTACACGGACGAGGAAGAGGAGTTCCGCGCGCGGCTGCGGGAGTGGCTGGCCGACGTGCTGCCGACGCTGCCGCCCAAGCCCTCGCCCGGCGACTGGCCGGGGCGGCGCGCCTACGACACCGGATGGCAGCGCAGGCTGTACGACGCCGGGTACGGGGACGTGCACTGGGGCGCCTCGCCGACCACCCGGCTGATCTTCCTGGAGGAGACCGAGCGCGCCGGAGCCCCGTACGTGGGGGCCAATTTCGTGGGGCTGCTGCACGCCGGGCCGACCATCGCCGCCGAGGGGAGCCCCGCGCAGCGGGAGCGCTGGCTCGCGCCCGTGCTGCGCGGCGACGAGGTGTGGTGCCAGGGGTTCAGCGAGCCGGACGCCGGATCGGACCTGGCCTCCCTGCGGACGCGGGCCGTGCGCGACGGGGACCACTATGTCGTCAGCGGGTCGAAGATCTGGACCTCGCACGCGGAGGTCGCCGACTGGTGCGAGCTGCTTGTACGGACCGACCCGGAGGCCGCCAAGCACCGCGGGATCACCTGGCTCGCGATGCCCATGGACGCGCCGGGCATCACCGTACGGCCGCTGCGCACCCTCGCCGGGTCGACCGAGTTCGCGGAGATGTTCCTCGACGACGTACGGATACCGGCCGCCAACCGGGTCGGCGCCGAGAACGACGGCTGGCGCGTGACGATGGTGACCCTGTCGTTCGAACGCGGCACCGCCTTCGTCGGCGAGGTCGTCGCCTGCCGGCGGGTGCTCGGCGAACTGGCCGCCCACGCGAGGAAGAGCGGGCGCTGGGACGACGCCGTACTGCGCCGTGAACTCGGCCTGCTGGCCGCCGAGTTCGGTGCCTTGTGGCGGCTCACGCAGTGGAACGTGAGCGAGGCGCAGGCCTCCGCGAGCGGCGTGCCGGGCGTCGGCGGGTCCGTCTTCAAGCTGCGGTACTCGCACGCACGGCAGCGGCTCTACGACGTCTCGGCCCGGGTGCTGGGCGGTGCGGGCACCCTCGACGCCGAGCAGGAGTGGACCCTCGACCGGCTGTCGTCGCTGTCGTACACGATCGCCGCGGGGACCTCGCAGATTCAGCGCAACATCGTCGCCGAGCGGATCCTCGGGCTGCCCAAAGGGGGAGGACGGTAGACGTGGATTTTCAACTGAGTGTCGAGCAGCGGGCGTTGAAGGCCGGGATACGGGAGCTGCTCGCCCGGAGGTTCGGGCGGGACGCGCTGCGCGCCGCCGTGGACCGTCCCGGCGTGGACCGGGAGCTGTGGCGCGAGCTCGGCGCCGCCGGGCTGTTCGCGCTGTGCCTGCCGGAGGCGGACGGCGGGGTCGGGCTCGGGCTCGCGGAGGCCGTCGTCGTCTTCGAGGAGTGCGGGCGGGCGCTGGTGCCCGGGCCGCTGGTGGCCACGTTCCTCGCGGCGGGCGAGGTGCCGGGCGCCGCCTCCGGGGAGACGCTGGTGACGTCCCCGTACGGCGGGCTCGTGCCGTGGCTCGACGCGGCGGACGTGGTGCGCGGGGACGTGGCCGGCGCCGAGGCGCTCTCCTCCGTCGACCCGCTCACCCCGCTGCACAAGCTGCCCGCGGCCGCGCCCGTCCCGCCGGCGGCGGCCCTGCTCCACGCGGCCGAACAGCTCGGCTCGGCGGGGCGCACCCTCGACATGGCGGTCCAACACGCCCGGGAGCGCGAGCAGTTCGGGCAGCCGATCGGAGCCTTCCAGGCCGTCAAACACCTCTGCGCCGACATGCTCGCCCGGGTCGAGGTGGCCCGCGCCGCCGTGTACGCGGCCGCCGTCACGCGCGACCCCGTGGAGGCCGCGGCGGCCAGGATCCTCGCCGACGAGGCCGCCGTCCAGGGCGCCCGCGACTGCCTCCAGGTGCACGGCGGTATGGGCTTCACCTGGGACGGCGACGTCCATCTGCATCTGAAGCGGGCGTGGGTGCGGGCCGAGTTGAGCGGATCCGCGCGGGACGCGGAGGAGCTGCTCGCCGCCGCGCTGTGACGGCCGCGCCGCGCCGCCCGGGCGGCGGCTCTGAGGAAGGGTGCACGGACAGTCACTGTGCGTCGATATCGGGTTGTGTCCTTCACGGGGCCCGTCACGGCGCGGAGTCGGCCTCCGGCTCCGCTACCTTGTGGCAGATGCGAGTGGTGCTGAACCCGAGCAAGGGAACCGGAGCGGCCTCCGAGGCGGCTCCGGGGCAGGAGATGCGCGCCGGTCGCAGCGCACGGCGGGGCGGCACGCCCGCCTGTTCGACCCCCCTGAAGACGCGTCGCACAGTATGGCGCACGCGTACTCCTTCGCGCTGGAATATGCCCGAAGCGCTTGTTGGGGTGACTGTACGTCAACCATGCTGTGCAGCAGGGGGATCACGGTCGGTGATCTCCCGCAGTAGCCAGAGTGGTCAGTGGCGCGAGGCGATGTGTCCGCCGGTTCGGATGGTGTGAGCGGTGCAGGTGCTTCAGGTTCAACTGGAGGTCGGGGCCGACCCCGCGGAGGTGGGGCGAGCCCGTAGGTGGGCGCGCTCGCGGCTCGCCGGGTCGGGGATAGAGGCCGACGAACCGTTGGCCGAGGCGCTGATCCTGCTCGTCTCCGAGCTGGTGACCAACGCGGTGGTGCACACCGGGCGCCCCGCGGTCCTGCGGATGGCGCTGCCGGCCGACGCAGGTGTCCACGATCGCTGTCCGGGCACCGTGCGGGTGGAGGTGGCCGACGCGAGCGCCCGCCCGCCGACGCCGCGGCACGCGCACGGCGACGAGACCAACGGGCGCGGCCTGGAGCTCGTCGACGGGCTCGCCGACCGCTGGGGCTGGCAGGCGGAGGGCTCGGGCAAGACGATCTGGTGCGAGATCGACCGGTGCGCGGCCGCCACGGGCTCCGGGTCCGGGTACGCGGACAAGGCGCGGGAGGGTGCCGCGTACAAGAGCATCACGTACGAGGGTGTCGCCTTCGAGGCGGTGTAGGCCCTGCGCAACCCGGAGCACTCCGCTGCGCCCCGGCGTGAATGCGCCGCGTTCACCCCTGCCCAATGCTTCAGTGCGCGCCGGAACAAAGAACGCATTAACGGCAAATACCCGGACGGGTGTTGACGCCGAGTGTCCGTTTGATCACGCTTGTGGTCAGCGATTCGCTGCGAGGGGACGTCGAGGGCCCTTGTGACGGGGGCCCTCGGCGAGTGTGGGTCGTCCTATGGTGCGGCTCCGCGCTCCCGGGGGTCGGGTAACGGGGCCTCGCCGTAGGCATGTTGGCGAACCGGGCTACAGGATCGCGACCGGGGCGACCGGGGTGCCCGTCGCGCCCCGGAAGGGCTCGGGCATCGCAGAGAGCAGGAACGCGTAGCGCGATTCTTCTCCACAGGCTGTGGACAGAGATTCGAGATTCCAGTTCTGGCCCTGGAGCATGCCCATCTCGACCAGGTCGAGCGCGTGCACCGGCAGCCACAGGTCCTCGATCTCCGGCGGGAAGATCTCGAAGGTCAGGGTGTCGTTGGCGACGGCCGCCACGTCGTGGGCGTGGAACCACTCCGGCGTACGGACCGAGAGCCCCGGCGACGGATAGCCGTAGGCGTGCTTGTCCCCGGCCAGGTAGACCTGCACCTGCCCGGTGCGCACCAGGACGATGTCGCCCGCGCGCACTTCCACCCGCCCGAACTCCGCTGCCTCGTCCAGGTCTTCGGGTGTGACGGCGTGGTCCCCGGGGAGCCGGTCGAGGCCCTTCGCCGCCGCCACGTCGAGCAGGACGCCGCGCGAGACGATGTACGGGGCCTTGTCGATGCCGCTGAACTCGGCGCCGCCGTGCGCCGTGATGGTGGACGCCGGGCGGCCGTTGTAGAGGCGGCCCGAGTGCGAGACGTGGGTGAGCGCGTCCCAGTGGGTGGCCGCCTGGAGGCCCATCGTCACGGCGTCGTCGCTGCACGCCACCGTCCCGGGGCCGAAGATCTCCTGGTTGATCTGGACCATGGTGTGCAGCGGATTGACCCGGCCGGGGATCATCCCGGACTGCACGCCGTCCTCCTTGAGGGGCAGCGCGAGCGGGACGCGGCGGCCCGTGCGGACCTCGCCGGCGGCCGCCCGTACGACGGCGTCCGTGACGAGGTTCAGGGTGCCGATCTCGTCGGCCTCCCCCCAACGCCCCCAGTTGTTCACGCGCTTGGCGATGTCGTGGAACTCGGCGGGCAGGGGCATCGGGTCCTCCCGGATGTTGTGTTCCAGGTCTTGTGGTCCGGTATCTGACGGGTCGTAGAATCCGCAGCAGAGTGAAATCTAACGGGTCGTCAGAAACCGCGGGAAGGGGCCGGGCGTGGGGAACTTCTTGGCAGGCAAGGTCGTCGCCGTGACGGGGGCGGGGCGCGGCATAGGCCGCGCGGTGGCGCTCGCGTGCGCCGCCGAGGGCGCGAAGGTCGTCGTCAACGACCACGGAGTCTCCATCGAGGGCGGCGAGCCCACCTCCGACGTGGCGCTCGGCGTCGTCAAGGAGATCGAGGCGGCGGGCGGCAGCGCGGTCGCCGTCGCCGACGACGTGTCGACCATGGCCGGCGGACAGCGCATCGTCGACACCGCCCTCAGCGAGTTCGGGCGGATCGACGGGGTGGTGTGCGTCGCCGGGATCCTGCGCGAGCGGATGCTGTTCAACATGTCCGAGGACGAGTGGGACCCGGTCGTCGCCACGCATCTGAAGGGCACGTTCACCGTGTTCCGGGCCGCGTCGGCCGTCATGCGCAAGCAGGGGACGGGCACCCTGATCGGGTTCACCAGCGGCAACCACCAGGGGTCGGTCGCGCAGGCCAACTACAGCGCGGCCAAGGGCGGCATCATCTCGCTCGTGCGCAGCGCCGCGCTCGGGCTCCACAAGTACGGGGTGACGGCGAACGCCGTGGCGCCCGTGGCCCGTACGCGGATGTCGGCCAACGTGCCGATGGAGCTGAAGGAGATCGGCGAGCCGGAGGACGTCGCCGCGCTCGTCGTCTACCTGCTCAGCGAGCGGGCCCGCGACGAGAAGATCACCGGGCAGGTCTACACGGTGGCCGGGCCGAAGATCGCCGTGTGGGCGCAGCCGCGCGAACTGCGCGCCGGGTACGCGGACGGCGGGGGGTGGACGCCCGAGAAGATCGCGGACTTCCTGCCCAGGACCGTCGGCACCGACCCCATGCCGATGCTGGCGAAGCTGGAAGAGATGGCGCGGGCGGCGGCGGCCAAGGAACGGCCCAACGGCTGACAGGGGGCGCGGCGTGGAGTTCGGATTCGGGGAGGACGACGAAGCCTTCCGGTGCGAGGCGCGCGAGTGGCTGGAGAAACATCTCGTCGGCCGGTTCGCGGGCGCCGTGGGGCGCGGCGGCCCCGGCAGCGAGCACGAGGGCGCGGCCGAACGGCGCGCCTGGGAAAGGGAGTTGGGCAAGGGCGGCTGGATCGGGCTCGGCTGGGGGCAGGGCGGCTACGGCAACCGGGTCGCCACCCTCACCCAGCAGGTCGTCTGGGCCGAGGAGTACGCCCGGGTCCGGGCGCCGGGCCGCTACGGCCACATCGGCGAGAACCTCCTGGCCCCGACCCTGCTCGCGTACGGCACCGAGGAGCAGCGCGGCCGCTTCCTGCCGCCGATCGCGCGCGGCGAGGAGCTGTGGTGCCAGGGGTACAGCGAACCCGGCGCCGGATCCGACCTCGCCTCGCTGCGCACGGCCGCCGGGCGGGACGGCGACGGGAACTGGCGGGTCACGGGTCAGAAGGTGTGGACGTCGCTCGCGCACGAGGCCGACTGGTGCTTCGTGCTCGCCCGCACCGAGCCGGGGTCGCGGCGCCACCACGGCCTGTCGTTCCTGCTGGTGCCCATGGACCAGCCCGAGCACATCGACGTACGGCCGATCCGGCAGCTCACCGGGACCAGCGAGTTCAACGAGGTCTTCTTCGACGGGGCCCGGGCGGCGGAGATCGTCGGCGGGGAGGGGGGCGGGTGGCGGGTCGCCATGGGGTTGCTCGCGTTCGAGCGCGGCGTGTCGACGCTCGCCCAGCAGATCGGGTTCGAGGAGGAGTTGAGGGCGGTCGTGCGCGCCGCCGTCACGTCCGGGGCCGCGGCCGACCCGGTGACGGCGGACCGGATCGTACGGCTCTGGGCCGAGCTGCGGACCATGCGGTGGAACGCGCTGCGCACCCTCGGCGGAGCGCCCGACGCCGGGGCGCCGAGCGTCGCCAAGCTGCTGTGGGGCGGCTGGCACCAGCGGCTCGGGGAACTGGCGCTGCGCGTGCGCGGGCCGGCCGCGGCCGTCGGTCCTGGCGACTGGGCGCCCGAGCGTCCGTACGAACTCGACGAGCAGCAGCGGCTGTTCCTGTTCAGCCGGGCCGACACCGTCTACGGCGGCTCGGACGAGATCCAGCGCACCATCATCGCCGAGCGCGTGCTCGGCCTGCCCAGGGAGGGTCAGTCGTGAGGGGTGTCCTGTTCGACGGTCGACAGGCCGTGGTCGTCGATGACTTGGAGATACGGGAGCCGGGCCCGGGGGAGGTGCTCGTCTCCGTCGCGGCGGCCGGGCTGTGCCACAGCGACCTGTCCGTGATCGACGGGACGATCCCGTTCCCGCGCCCCGTCGTGCTCGGGCACGAGGGCGCCGGCGTCGTGGAGGCGATCGGCGCCGGCGTGAGCCATGTCGTGCCCGGCGACCACGTCTCGCTGTCCACGCTCGCCAACTGCGGGGCCTGCGCCGAGTGCGACCGAGGGCGGCCGACGATGTGCCGCAAGGCGATCGGGATGCCGGGGCAGCCGTTCTCGCGCGGGGGCGACCCCGTCTACCAGTTCGCGTCGAACTCGGCGTTCGCCGAGCGCACCGTCGTCAAGGCCGTCCAGGCGGTGAAGATCCCGAAGGAGATCCCGCTGACGTCGGCCGCGCTCATCGGGTGCGGGGTCCTGACGGGCGTCGGGGCCGTCCTGAACCGGGCCCGCGTCGACCGCGGCGACTCGGTCGTCGTCATCGGCACGGGCGGCGTCGGCTTGAACGTCCTCCAAGGGGCCCGTATCGCGGGGGCGTTGAGGATCGTCGCCGTCGACTCCAACCCGGCGAAGGAGGACGTGGCCCGGCAGTTCGGGGCGACCGCGTTCCTCACCGACGTCGCCGGGGTGCGCGGCGTCCTGCCCGACGGCGCCGACCACGTCTTCGAGTGCGTGGGCCGCGTCGAACTCGTACGGGCCGCGATCGACCTGCTCGACCGGCACGGGCAGGCGGTGCTGCTCGGGATGCCGGCGGCCGACGCGGAGGCCTCGTTCGTGCCCGCGCAGCTCTTCCTGGACAAGTCGGTGCTCGGCTGCCGCTACGGGTCGTCGCGGCCGCAGCGCGACATCAAGCTGTATGCCGACCTGTACGCGGAGGGCCGGCTGCTCCTGGACGAGCTGGTGACGCGGACGTACCCGGTGGAGGAGTTCGGCAAGGCGGTCGAGGACGCGGAGGCGGGGCGGGTGGCGCGGGGCGTGCTCACCTTCTGAGCCTCCCGAGACGCTGGATCCGCTTGCCGGGCCCTGCTGAGCGGTTCCGCAGGCGGGTCAGCGGAAGGTCGCCCGGTAGGCGCGCGGTGTCACGCCCAGCGCCGCCTGGAGGTGCTGGCGCATCGACTGGGCGGTGCCGAAGCCGGCGTCGCGGGCCACCTGGTCGATGGAGAGCGCCGACGACTCCAGCAGATGGCGGGCGCGCTCGACGCGCTGACGGGTGAGCCACTGCCCGGGGCTCACGCCCACCTCCTCGCGGAAGCGGCGCGTGAAGGTGCGGACCGACATGGACTCCTGCTCGGCCATGTCGCGCAGCTGGATCGGCTCGTGGAGGTGGGCGAGGGCCCAGGCGCGCGCGTTCATCGTGCTCGCCAACTGCGTTTCGGGGACCGGGCGTTGGATGTACTGGGCCTGGCCGCCGTCGCGGTGCGGCGGCACCACCGTACGGCGGGCGACGTCGTTGGCGACGCCCGCGCCGTGGTCGCGGCGCACCAGGTGCAGACACAGGTCGATGCCGGCGGCGACGCCCGCGGAGGTGAGCACGTCGCCGTCGTCGACGAACAGGACGTCGGCGTCGACCCGCACGGAGGGGAACATCCGCTGGAAGGCCTCGGCGTCCGCCCAGTGCGTGGTGGCGGGCCGGCCGTCCAGATAGCCCGCGGCGGCCAGGACCCAGCTGCCGGTGCAGATCGAGACCATGCGGGTGCCGGGCCGTACGTGGGCGAGGGCGGCGGCCAGGTCGGGGGTGAGCCGGCCCTCCTCGTAGAGGGTCCCGAGTTCGTAGGACGCCGGGACGATCACGGTGTCCGCGGTGGCGAGGACCTCCGGACCGTGCCGGGTGACGATCGAGAAGTCGGCCTCGGCCTCGACGGGGTCGGCCGCGTCCCGGACCGCGCAGGTGATCACCTCGTACAGCGGCTCGCGGGTGCGCGGGTGCCAGGCGCGGCCGAAGATCCGGTGCGGGATGCCGAGCTCGAACGGGATGACGCCGTCCAGGGCGAGCACGACGACGCGGTGGCGCTGCACGGATTCCTCGGACTGTTGCATGGCCCGATCCTAGCGAATACTGTCATTCGGGCCACTCGTCCGGCGGGCCCCGGTGCCGGAAGCTCATCGGTGTGACGACGACGCAGAGTTCCGCACCCAGCAGCACGAGCCCCGTGTCCGCGGGCGGCGGCAGGCGCCCGCACCGGGCGTGGGCCGTGGCCGCGGTCACCTTCGTGACGATCATCGGCGCCGCCGCCTTCGCGTCGCTGCCCGGCCTGCTCATCGAGCCGCTGCACGACCCCGACACCGGTTTCGGCTGGTCGCGCGGCACCATCGGCTTCGCCGTCTCCGTCAACCTCGCGCTGTACGGGCTCACGGCGCCGTTCGCCGCCGCGCTCATGGACCGCTTCGGCATCCGCAGGGTCGTGGCCGTCGCCCTCACCGTCATCGCGGCGGGCTCGCTGCTCACCGTCTGGATGACGGCCGCCTGGCAACTCGTCCTCTACTGGGGGGTGCTGGTCGGCCTCGGCAGCGGCTCGATGGCCCTCGCCTTCGCCGCGACGGTGACCAACCGCTGGTTCGTCGCCCGGCGGGGCCTGGTCACCGGCATCCTCACCGCGGCCGGCGCCTCCGGTCAGCTGATCTTCCTGCCGCTGCTCGCGTGGATCGTGGACCAGCACAGCTGGCGTCCCGCCGCCGTCACGGTCTCCCTGTCGGCGCTCGCCGTCGTCCCGTTCGTCTGGCTGCTGCTGCGCGACCACCCCGCGGATGTGGGCGTAAAGCCGTACGGGGCGACGGTGTTCGTGGAGAAGCCCGCGCCGCTGCCGGGCGCGGGGCGGCGCGCGGTGACGGTGCTGTTCAAGGCGGCCCGCACCGGCCCGTTCTGGCTGCTCGCCGGTACGTTCGCGATCTGCGGCGCCTCCACGAACGGCCTGGTCAAGACGCACTTCGTGCCCGCCGCGCACGATCACGGGATGCCGGTGCCCGCGGCGGCGTCGCTGCTCGCCGTGATCGGCGTCTTCGACGTGGTCGGGACGATCGCGTCGGGCTGGTTCACCGACCGCTTCGAGCCGCGCCGCCTGCTCGTCGTCTACTACGCGCTGCGCGGCGTCTCGCTGCTCTTCCTGCCGATGCTGCTCGCGCCGACCGTCCACCCGCCGATGCTCTTCTTCATCGTCTTCTACGGCCTCGACTGGGTCGCCACGGTGCCGCCGACCATCGCCCTGTGCCGCGAGTACTACGGGGAGGACAGCGCGATCGTCTTCGGCTGGGTCCTGGCCTCGCACCAGGTGGGAGCGGCTGTCGTCGCCTTCCTCGGTGGCGTGGCGCGGGACGTCTTCGGCTCGTACGACGTGGTCTGGTACGCGTCCGGGGCGCTCTGCGCGATGGCGGCGCTGATGTCGCTGGTGATCCGGCGCCGTCAGGTGGCCCTGGCGGTCTAGTCGCCGAGGCGGCCGAAGCGGCCCCGGTGGAAGAGGAGCGGGGCCGTGTCGGTGGGGGCGGTGCCGAGGGCCGTGACCCGGCCGACCACGATCAGGTGGTCGCCGCCGGTGTGCACGGCGTGGACGGCGCAGTCGACCCAGGCGGCGGCGCCGTCGAGCCGGGGCGAGCCCGACACGGGGGCCCGGTCGTAGGGGACGCCCGCGAACTTGTCGGCGCCGCTGACGGCGAACGCGCGGCACAACTCGCCCTGGTCCGCGCCCAGGACGTTCACGCAGAAGACGCCCGCGCGCGCGATCCGCGGCCACGTCGTCGACGTACGCGCGACCATGAACGCCACCAGCGGCGGGTCGAGGGAGAGCGACGCGAAGGACTGGCAGGCGAAGCCGGCCGGCGGGTCGTCCGCCTCGGGGCCCGGGGCGGTGATCACCGTGACGCCGGTCGCGAAGCTGCCCAGGACGCGACGGAACTCGGCCGCCTCGACCGGCGCCCGCTCGTCGTCGCGGACCGCGCGCAGATCGGGGCGGGGCAGCGCGTCCACGGGCCCCGCCGTGGTGGGGGAGCCGACCGACCTGAGGTACCGGACGACGGTGGCCGCCATCCCTGCGTGTCCCATCATGTCCCCAGTGAAGCTGACGGAGTGTCAGATTGGAAGGGGTGCGAGGAGGGCTCGTGCCGGGCGCGCGTATCTTCCCGGCCATGGGGATCACGGGGTGGGACACGCGCGTCCGCGCAGTTGAGAAGGGCCCGAGACGGGTGACCGAGGTCGAGGTGGCGGCCGCCGTGTGCGTCGCCCAGTGGCCGGTCATCGGCCTGGCCGCCTTGATCTGGTGGGCGGACGCGACCAATGACTACGGACAGGGGTACGGCGGCGCTCTCGGTGTCATCGGGTTCGCCTGCATGCTGCTGTTCGTGCCGCCGCTGTGCGGACTGTTCGGGTGGGCACAGGCGGCCGTCCAGGTATGGCCCGCGCTGCGCCTAGGCGACCTGGCGGCGCGGCGGGCGCCCGGGCCGGGGTGGGCGGGGCGGACGGCGTGCGCACTGGCCTGCGCGCTGGTCTGGGCCGTGCCGTTCGCGCTGCTCGGCGTGTGCTCGTACGGGACGGGTGCGGTGCTGTGCGCGGCCGTGGAGGTACTCCCCCTCCTCGCGGTCCTGCGCGCGCGGCGGCGGCCGATCGCGGCGCCGCGGCTGTGGCTGACGTCCGTGCTCGGCGGGTTCGCGGCGGTGATCCTCACGCTGGTGTGCGGGATCGCCGTGTCGGTGGCGGGACTCACGCCGCGCTACGAGCCGCCGCACCTCACCACCGCCGAGCTCGCGGGGGTCTGGCGGGGCGAGGACGGCGCCGAGCTGCGCCTCACGTCCGGCGGGCGGGCGCGGGCCGTGCGGCTGCCCTACGACTACGAGTGGGACGCCGACTCGGCGAGCGGGGAGTCGTCCCTCAAGCGGTGCGAGGGCGGCGGTACGTGGCGCTGGACCGACAGTGACGACTTCGTGGCCGGCGACCCGGGGATCGACCTCGACGCCTGCGACACCACGCTGACCTGGACCATCGGCGGCACCGCCGAGCGGCCCGAGCTGTACTACCTGTTCGGTGACCCGGACTCCGGCGAGCTGCGGATCCTGCGGCGGGTCTGACGGTCAGCGGCCCTTGAACTCCGGGTGCCTGCGCTCCACGAACGAAGCGACCCCCTCGTTCGCGTCGTGCGTCGCCATGTTGAGCTCCTGGGCCGTGGCCTCCGCCGCGAACGCCGACGCGCGGTCGGCGTCCAGGGAGGCGTTGACGAGGTGCTTGGTGAGGGCCAGTGCCCGGGTCGGTCCGGCCGCGAGACGCTCCGCCCAGTCGTTCGCCGTCTTCGCCAACTCGGCGTCCGGGACGACCCTGTTGACGAGCCCGAGGCTCCGCGCGTCGGAGGCGGAGAGCGCGTCGCCGAAGAACATCAGCTCCTTCGCGCGCTGCGGGCCGATCAGCCGCGTCAGGAGATAGGCGCCGCCGCCGTCCGGGACGAGGCCGCGGCGCACGAACACCTCGATGAAGCGGGCCGACTCCGCGGCGAGCACCAGGTCGCAGGCGAGGGCCAGATGCGCGCCGATGCCCGCGGCCGTGCCGTTCACCGCCGCGATCACCGGTTTCTCGCAGTCCAGGACAGCGGCGATCAGGCGCTGGGCGCCGCGCCGGATCGTGCGGGCGATGTCGCCGGGTACGGGTTGCCCGGCGGGCGGGGCCCCTCGAAGGTCAGCGCCCGCGCAGAAGGCCCTGCCGGTGGCAGTGACGATGACTGCGCGGATGTCCGGGTCGGCGGAGGCGTCTTCGAGGAGGGTGATGAGGTGGTCGCGCTGGGGTGGGGTGAGGGCGTTCATCGTGGTGGGGCGGTTGAGGGTGATGCGGGAGATGGCGTTCTCGGTGGTGTGGAGGATCTCGGGGTCGGTCATGTAGGGCGCTCCGGGGGTGGGTTCGGGTACTCGCCGTAGGGGTGAGGCTTGTGGGTGGGTGCGGCGCCGTCGTGGCTGGTCGCGCAGTTCCCCGCGCCCCTGAGATGCGCACCTTCGGTGCGGCATCTCATCGGGCGCGTCTGATGAAGCCGCGCTTCATCGGGGAAAGGCGCGCGAAGCGCAGGCATTTCAGGGGCGCGGGGAACTGCGCGCCCAGCCCCCACGCACCCGCAGCCGCGATGAATCAGTCAGCGGCACACCGCAAGCGCGTCCAACGCCACCGCCCCCTGCCCCCGAGGCAGCACCATCAGCGGATTGATGTCCAACTCGGCGAGCTCGGACCCCAGTTCAAGAGCCATCCGCTGGACCCGGAGCACGACCTCGACCAGGGCCTCGATGTCCGCCGGGGGCGCGCCCCTGACCCCGTCCAGCAATGCCCGGCCCCGCAGTTCGTCGAGCATCGCCCGCGCCTGGTCCTCCCCGAACGGCGGCACCCGTACAGCCGTGTCCCGCAGGACCTCGACCAGGACCCCGCCGAGGCCCACCGTCACCGTCGGTCCGAACAGGTCGTCGTGCGTGACCCCGACGACCATCTCGACCCCCCGCTCCACCATCTGGCAGACGAGCACCCCGTCCAGGCCGATCCCCTCGTACCGCGCGATGTCCGTGAGCTCGCGGTACGCGTCCCGCACCTGGCTCGCGGACGTCAACCCGACCTTCACCAGGCCGAGTTCGGACTTGTGGGCCAGCTGCGGCGCGGACGCCTTCATGACGACGGGGTAGCCGACGAGGGACGCGGCGCGCACGGCCGCCGCCGCGCTCGTGACGAGCTGCTCGCGCGGGACGCGGATCCCGTACGCCCGCAGAAGCTGCTTCGCGGCGTGCTCGCTCAGCTGGTGGCCGGGGCGCATCAGGGCCTGCGCCTTGCGGAAGGAGGGGGAGGGCGTACGCGGGGCCTCCTCGAAGGGGGAGCGGTAGGCGGCCGTGAAGCGGTGGTGGCCGAGGTAGGCGCGGACGGCGCCGATGCAGTTCGCGAAGGTGCGGAACGTGGCGACCCGGGACGAGCCGAGCAGCGTGGTGCGATACGCGTCCTCCGTGCCGACCGGCGACCCCCACACCACGCACACCAGCTTGTCGCTCTGCTCGGCCGCGTCCACGAGGTCCTGCGCCAGCTTGTCGCTCATGGGAGGGAAGGGGCCGGTGATCGGGCAGATCAGGACGCCGACGGACGGGTCGGCGAGGATCGCGTCGATGATCTTCCGGCCGCGGTGGTCGCCGACCGGGTGCCCGCCGTTGTCGACGGGGTTGGCGACGTTCAGGTACTCCGGTATCCACTGGTGGAGTTCGGCCTGCTTGGCCTCGGGGAGCACCGGCAGGTGGAGGCCCGCCGCCGTCGCCAGGTCGGAGAAGTGCGCGCCGGTGCCGCCGGAGATGGAGTAGACGACGACGCCGTCCGCCCGCGGCGGCCTGGCGCGGGCCAACAGGGCCGCCGTGTCCTGGAGTTCGTCGAGCCCGTCGACCCGGATGACGCCGAACTGCCGCATCGCCGCGTCGACGACCGTGTCCGCGCCGGTCAGCTTCCCGGTGTGCGAGGCGGCGGTGCGCGCGCCCGTCTCGGTGCGGCCCACCTTCACGGCGACGACGGGGACCCCGGCCTGCGCGGCCCGGTCGGCGGCCAGCAGGAACGACCGGCCGTCCTTGAGCCCTTCCACGTAGCAGGCGATGGCCCCGACCTCGGGCTGCTGGGAGAAGTACGAGATGAAGTCGGAGGTCTCCAGATCGGCCTCGTTGCCGGTCGGCGCCCAGTGCGAGAGCCGGATGCCGAGTTCCTGGAGGGCGAAGACGGGCCTGCCCTGGTGTCCTGACTGGGTGATGAGCGCGATGGCGGGGCCGTCGAGGTCGTCGCGGAACCGCTCGAAGGCGTTGAGGTTCGTGTTGGGTCCGAGCAGGCGCAGGCCCGAGCGCTCGACGGCCGCCGCGAGACGCTGCTGCGCGGCGGCGCCCGCGTCTCCGGTCTCGGCGAACCCGGAGGCGAAGGCGACCGCGAACTTCACCTTCGTGTCGGCGAGTTGCTCGATGACGGGCAGCGGATCGGCGACGAGGAGTACCGCCAGATCGACCTGCTCGGGCAGATCGGCGACGGACGGCACGCAGTCGAGTCCGAAGACGCTCGCGCGCGTCGGGTGCACCGGATACAGGCGGGCGCCGACCCGCTCCGCCCAGGCCAGCAGCTGGCGCGTGATGCCCGTGTTGGGCCGGCCCTCGGCGTCCGACGCCCCGACGACCGCGACGGACTCGGGCCGGAAGAACCGGTCCAGGTCCGGCACGTCGGCCTGGAGCGGACGGCCGCTGACGTCGCGTTCGCCGGCGCCGGTCCTGCCGTGCACCGCGGGCCCGGGCTGCTCGCCGCAGGCGATCACGCGGGCCCGGCGGGAGTCGGTGGTCAGGGTGCCGTAAGTCGATCCAAGCATCGGTCCGCCCGCTCCTGTGTGACAGTGAGAACTGGTCCTGAAGCTCCTCGAGCCCATGAAAACGCAACTGACGCACTGTCAGATTACTGAACTGACGCTCCGTCAGGAACAGGGCTGCACACAAAGGATGGGGCGGAACCGGCCGATCGCTGCCGAAGGCGGGCTCTACAGTGCCGCGAGCACCTCCCGCGCGGCGCGCTCGCCGGAGCGCACTGCGCCGTCCATGTACCCGTTCCAGTACGACGACGTCTCCGTGCCCGCCCAGTGGATGCCGCCCACCGGCTTGCGCAGCGCGGCGCCGTACCGGGACAGCACGCCGGGCGGCGCGTAGGCGACCGGGCCGCCGCGCGAGAAGCCCTCGTTGTCCCAGCGCTGGAGCACGAAACCGGTGGGCGAGGCGGCCTTCGTGCCGAAGTACGTGACGTAGTCCTTCAGCACCGCCGCCTTCACCTCGGCCTCGGACGCACCGTCGTACGCGCGCATCTCGTCCGCCTCGATGAAGCCCATCAGCGCGCCGTAGGAGCCGTCGGGCGGCGAGTTGTCGAAGGTGGAGCGGACGACGCCGGCATCGCTGACGACCTGCCCGTTGAGCCCGTCCGCCCGCCAGAACGGCGTCGCGTACACCGCGACCGCCTTGCCGATCGCGCCCATCGGAAGGCGCTGCGAGAGCTGGTCGCGCGCGGCCGGGAGCAGCGGGTCGAAGTCGATACGGGCCGCCAGCGGGGGCGGTACGGCGACGACGACGCGGGCCGCGGCGACGGTGATGCCGTCGGCCGTGACCGTGTACCGGCCGTCGCCGCCGCGGGCGATCTTCCGTACGGGGGAGGAGAGCCGCACGCGTTCGGTGCCGAGCCGCGCCGCCAGTTTCAGCGGGACCTGCTGCGAACCGCCCACGAAACGCGTGGCCTGCGCGCCGTCCGCCGTCTCCGTCAGCCGCTCGAAGGTGCCCGGCGTCGACTCGTTGCCGGCCGACGCGATGTAGAACAGGACGTAGAGCAGGGAGAGTTCACGCGGCTGGGCCGAGAAGATCGACGTACAGGCGACGTCGAAGAGGAAGCGCGCCGACGGGATCACGGCGTTGGCCCGCAGCCACGTCTCGAACGTCTGCCGGTCCCACTCCTCCGCCTTCTCCGCCGTCCACGGCGCGTCCACCGGGACCTTCTTGGCCATGTCGTCGAGGAGCGCCTGCACGGCGGCGGCGTTCGCGAGGCCCGCCGCGTCGATGGGCGGGACGGAGCCGAGGAGGCCGTCCGTGGCGTACGGGGTGCGCTTGCCGTCCTTGTAGAGGACGTTCTTGCCGGTGTTGTACGTGGCGAACGTCGCGACGCCGAGGTCGTCCGCGAGGGCCTTGATGCGGTCCTGGGTGGGGCCGATGAACTCGCCGCCGCCCTCGGTGACACCGCCGTTCGGGAGCGGGAGGTTCACGACGCGGCCGCCCACGCGGTCGCGGGCCTCCACGACGAGGACCGTCTTCCCCGCCGCGGCGATGTCGCGGGCCGTGGTCAGGCCGGCCAGGCCGCCGCCGATGACGGCCACGTCCACGCTGCGCTGGGCCTCGGCCGCTTGGGCCTGGGCTGTGCCCGTGGCTATCAGGGTGGTTGCCGCGGCGCCGCCCAGGAGGGCTTGGCGGCGGGTGAGCGGGTGTCTTTCGCGTGGCATGGAGGCGCACTCCGTCTCGTAGGTGATGCTGATGGCCTGTGCACTGTCCCCCCAGGAACCTGGGGGCGACAGCGAGTTACGCGAGCTGCCGTGCCGGCTTGCGCATGAGGTCGCGTGGCGTGTGCAGCAGCATGCGGATGGGATCGCCGAAGGGATGGTCGAGCGCTGTACCAGGACGTGTCCGCCGGCCCGACAGGGCGTCTGTGGACCCGAGCCATGTGCGAACCCCCGCGCCGGTGTCCACCAGGACGTGCAGAGTCGGCCTTGTGGGGTGGCGGTACACCGGAGTTCCGTGACCGTTCGCCGTCAGATGTGCGACCACTGCCTGCCAGGCGCCGCTGCCGAACCATGCGGCCTGCCGCTGCCGGATGGCGTCCGGATCGCCCCAGGGAGCGACAGCGGCCCATTCGGTGCCGTTCCGCAGTCGGTGCAGCATCCCGTTCAGAGCCTGGCGCAGATCGAGCTTGGTCATGGAGAAGTGACGAGGGCCGTGGAATGTCGCGAGGATGTCGCGCACCGCATCCCATTCCTCGGCGCCCACGTCATCGGGCACCAGCGAACCGCTGGAACCATGCCAGCCTGTGACCTTGCAAGGAGTTCCGGAGCGCTTGGTGAATCGGTGCCCGTCCGGAACCACGGTCACGTTCAACACGGCGAAAACAGCGGCGAGTTCCCCGGGATTGTGGCTTTCGGCCCGAACGGCCTGTCCCGAGTGTGCACGAGTGGTGAGTCTGCTTGCGAGCTCTCGCGATCGATCGTCTTCGTCCAGCCAGTGTCTGACTTCTTTGAGCTGCTCCTGCCATTTCCGAAGGTCGTTCCTGAGCGTGGACAGCGCGGCCGAAGCCACCACCGGATCCAGGCCCTGTGCGAGATAGCCGGGCATCGCATGCTCGATGAGCGTCGTCCGCTCCTGGATGCGTTCGCCGAGTTCCTTCTCGCGGTCCAGATACCTGGCTCGGTCGCCCGGCAGAGCAGGGGATCTCTCACAACCCGGCCAGATCAGTCTGCCCTCCCGCAGTGAGGCCGCGATCAGCTCCGACACCGCTGATTCGACTTCGTCGGCATCGAGGTTGGTGCAGTTGCAACCCGACGTCGTTCGGCCGGAGTCGACGTGGCATGGGCGATCAAACGGCGAGGTCCGCCCCTGGCACCGATAGGCACGTCCGGTTGGTCGCCCTCCGCCTGCGTACGTCTTTCCGCAGCCGCTGATGATGCGGCCGCTGAGCGGATAGTCGCGGGCTCGGTCCCTGTCCTTGCCGGAAGTACGGGATTTCAGGGCCTTGCGGAGTTCCTGCGTCTGCTCGACGGACAAAATCTGTGGCACCGTAATGCGCGTGGGCTCGCCGTACAGCGGAGTGCCCGCTTCTGCCAGGCGGGTGGCCTTCTCCCCGGGGGCACGGTGCGTCTTCCGGTAGGTGGTGTATCCGTCGAACGTCTCGGAGCGCAGCCTTTGGTAGATGTTGGCCGCCGTCCACGGCCTTCCGCTGCGGGTGCTGAGGCCCGCACGGTTCAGTTCCGTCGCGACTTCCCGGTAGTTCAGTCCTTCGCCGACGAAAAGCTCGACAGCTCGGCGGATGACAAGAGCCTCTTCCGTGCATACCGCGAGAGCAGACCCCTTCCCGCCCGTCTTCTCCAAGCGATAGCCGTAGGGCGCAGGTCCGGCCGGCCATCCGCCCTGCTCGATCTTCTTCTCCCGCCCACTCTGCGTGCGACGCCGGATTCGATCCCACTCGCCCTCGGCTTCGGCGATGTGCGCCTCGAACTTCGTCCAGCCCTCGGGCGTACTGGTGTCGATTTCCTCCTCGATCGCAATGAAGTGCACGCCGATGTCGCGCATCCGCCATACCCAGTTGAGGGACGCTCGCATTGATCGGCCGATGCGGTCCACGCGGGCCACGACGATGCGGTCGACGGCTGCGGTACGGGCCGCTTGCTCCAGGCGCCGCATCCCTGGTCTGTGCGCCGAGGCTCCGCTGACTCCCTCATCTGCGTAGATCTCGACGAGGATTCTGTTCTCCTGCGATGAGGCCCAGGCCCGGATTTCGTCCTCTTGGACATCGAGGCCGTATCCCTTGCGCTGCTCTCCGGAGGAACAGCGCTTGTACCCCAGGGCTTTGATGTGCGGAGGCTGGGCATGTTTATGCTCGGTCACGTCAGTCCTTTGTCGACTGGCCGGACCCCGGGACGGTGCCACGTCGCCGGGGTCACCCATGTGAAGGCGACTGTAGGACGTGCGGGTGACATTCGCTGCGCGTTCGTCAAGTTCCCGAGAACGCAACGTCAATTGGCCGGTCGCGGGCCGGTGAGCGGCCGAGGTGGCTTCGCCTCAGGGCCGGCCGAGGGATCGCGCGATCCGCTTCGCGTCCAGGGAGATTTCCCTGAGCATCCCGCTGATCGGATTGGTGTAACCGAGGCAGTACAAGCCGGGCGCCGAAGGAAGCGTGCGGGCCCCGTGGGGCAGGGGGCGGCCCGTTTTCGGGTCGAGGACGTCGAGGTGGCCGACCAGGTCCTCCAGGCCCTGGCGGTAGCCGGTCGCCGCGATCACCGTGTCGGGGGTGATGCGGGTGCCGTCCGCCAGGACGACCTCCGCGCCGTCGAAGGACTCGACGGCCGCCACCGGTTCGACCTTGCCGGTGCGGACCGCGTCGATGAGGCCGACGTCCTGGACCGGGATGGAACCCTCGCGGACGCGTGCGTACAGGCCCGTGTCGGGGCGGGGCAGGCCCTGGGCGGAGAGGTCGGGGACGCTCAACTTGCCGAGCGGGACGGCCAGCCGGTCGACCAGGGAGACCGGGAGACGGCGGCAGAGGATGCCGGTGAGCTGGGCCGGCCAGCCCATCGTCGAGCGGCGCACGATGTGCGGGGCGGTGCGCACGGCGAGGCGGACACGGGCGGCGCCGCCCTCGACGAGGTCGACGGCGATCTCGGCGCCGGTGTTGCCGACACCGACGACGAGCACGTCCCGGCCGGCGTAGGGGGCCGGGTTGCGGTAGGCGCTCGCGTGCAGGAGTTCACCGGTGTACGAGGACGCGCCCGGCCAGTCGGGCAGGCGCGGGGTGTGGTTGTAGCCGGTGGCGACGACGACCGCGGTGCCCGTCAGTTCCCGGCCGCCGGTCGCGTGCAGCAGCCACCCCGAGCCGTCGGGGGCCGGGTCGATGCGGGTGACCTCGACGCCCGTGACGACCTCCAGGTCGTGGTACTCGGCGTACTTCTCCAGGTAGCGGATGACGTCGTCGCGGGCGACCCAGCGGCCGAAGCGGCGCGGGATCGGCAGCCCCGGCAGGGCCGAGAGGCGACGCGTGGTGTGCAGGTGGAGGCGGTCGTAGTGGCCGCGCCACGAGGCGCCGACCCGGTCGGAACGCTCCAGGACGACGGCCCGTACGCCGTGCGCCTTGAGGCTCGCGGCAGCGGCCAGACCGCCGGGCCCGCCGCCGACGACGTACACGGGCGGGCGTTCGTGGCTGCGGACGGCCGGTGACGGATTCGGGTCGGTCATGTGCGGGAGCGTAATCCGGACCGGAGTTGATGGGGCTCGGTCAAGTCTGAATTCGATTGCGAATTGATCACGGAGTCCGGTCGCGTCCGGGGCCTTGCGGACTCGGCGCCGGATGCGCTGAACTGACGTACCGTCAGATAAGTGGGAGGGCGGTCCGACGCATGGACGCGATAGGTCTCAGCGGCGCCGAATGGCTCGCCGTGCTGCGCATCGGCCTCGGCCTGTGGTGGCTGGAGAGCTGGCGGCACAAGGACAAGAAGGGCTGGTTCGAGCGCGGCACCGGCATCGCGTGGGCCGCCGACGTCGCCGCCAAGCACAAGTGGAACGCGGTGCGCAGCGGCTTCGACGTCGTCGTCAGGCCGCGGCCGAAGACGATGGCGTACGTCGTCGTGTACGCCGAACTCGCCCTGGGACTGGGGCTGGTGGCCGGATTGCTGACGCCGTTCGCGCTCGTGGGCGGACTGCTTCTCAACCTTCTCTACTTCACGCTCATGATCCACGACTGGGCCGAGCAGGGGCAGAACGCGATGATGGGGCTCGTCTCGGTCGTCGCGCTGTTCGCCATGTCCTGGCAGACCTGGTCCCTCGACCACGCGATCGGACTGTTCTGATGGCCGCGACCCCGGACGTACGGTTCGACGTCCCCGAGCCCGACGCCTTCACGCGCCCCTACTGGGACGCCGCCGCCGAGGGACGGCTGCTGCTGCGGCACTGCGCGGCGTGCGCGCGGTTCCACCACTACCCGCGCGAGTTCTGCCCGTACTGCTGGAGCGATTCCCCGGACGTGGTGTCGTGGCGCCCGGCGAGCGGCCGCGCCACGCTCTACACCTGGTCCGTCGTGCACCGCAACGACCTGCCGCCGTTCGGCGCGCGGACGCCCTACGTCGCCGCCGTCGTCGACCTCGCCGAGGGGCCCCGGATGATGACGGAGGTCGTGGAGTGCGACGAGGCGTCGCTGCGCGTGGGGATGGAGCTCGCGGTCGCCTTCAGGGAGGGCGGGGGTGGCGGCTGCGTGCCCGTGTTCCGGCCCGGTGCGACGTCGGCATCATGGGCGGATGACTGACGACAACAACGACGGCCGATGGCAACTGCTCGACGACAGCGCCGAGTTCGAACGGCAGGCGGGGGAGTACCTGCGCTCCGACCCCGCCCTGCACACCGTCGCCCTCGGCGTCCTGGCGGGCCTGCGGGCCGGTGAGCCGCGGTTCGCCGGAGTGGAGCCCCTCTTCGGCGTCTGGCGCGACGGCGCCGGACGCGTCGCCGGCAGCCTGCTGTGGACGCCGCCGCACCAGCTGAACGTCAGCCCGCTCGGCGACCCGGCCGCCGAACGCCTGGTCGCCGCCCTGGACGGGACGGAACCGAAGGGCGTCGGCGGCACCGTCGAAGGGGCCGGGGCCGTCGCCCGCGCGTGGGCCCGGCGCCGCCCGGGCGTACGCGTCGAGCGGGAGGCCGCCCAGCGGCTCTACCGGCTCGGCACGCTCACCCCGCCCGACCCGATGCCCGCCGGACGGGCCCGGGTCGCGGCCGGCGCCGACCGGGAGCTGCTCGTGCGCTGGTGCCAGGAGTTCCGGGCCGCCATCGGGGAGAAGCCCGACGAGGAGTACGCCCGCGCCTGGGCCGACGGCCGGATCTCCTACGGGGGCGTCACCCTCTGGGAGGCGCCCGACGGGACGCCGCTGTCCATGGCGGGCGTCAACCGCCGGAGCGCCGGGTCCGTGCGCGTCGCCCCCGTCTACACGCCCGAGCCGCTGCGCGGCCACGGCTACGCGGCCGCCGCCACCGCCGAGGTCAGCCGGGCCGCGCGCGCCGCCGGCGCCGACGAGGTGCTGCTCTTCACCGACCTCGACAACCCGACGAGCAACGCCCTCTACCAGCGTCTCGGCTACCGCCCGGTGCGCGACTTCGCGGTCTGGACGTTCACGGCCACAGCAGCTCCTTGACCCAGCCGTCCGCCGTGCGCCGGTACCTGACCCGGACGTGGCGCCTGCGGGCGTCGCCCTGGAAGAACTCGACTTCCTCCGGGGCGAGTTCGTACGCCGTCCAGGACGCGACGTCCGCCTCCGGCTCACGCCGCGCCCGCTCCCAGGCGGCGTCCGAGGCCCGCTCCAACTCCTCGTAGGACGTGAGCGGTTCGCTCTGGTGGCCGACGAGCGCGGAGGCGAGGGCGCCGGTCGAGCGGGCGTGCAGATCGGCGTACGCGACCTCGTGCGGGGCGGTGCGGACGGGGCCGCGGACCCGGACCTGGCGGCCGAGCAGCGGCCAGTAGAAGCCGAGCGCCGCGTACGGGCGGGCGGCGAGCTGGCGGCCCTTGGCGCTGCCCGAGTGCGAGGCGAAGTGGAAGCCGGCGGCGTCGGCGCCGTGCAGCATCACCGTACGGACGTCGGCGCGGCCCTCGGCGTCCGTGGTCGCGAGCGACGGGGTGTGCGGCTCGGTCTGACCGGCGTCCACGGCGGCCGTGAACCACTCCACGAACAGGGGGAGCGGGGCGTCGGGGGCCGTCGCCGGGACGAAGGCGGGGAGTGCGGTGTCCCAGACGCGCAGGGTGCGCAGGGCGGCCTGGATCGGGTCCGCGGGTGCGGTGGGGTCCGAGGGTTCCGTGGGGTCCGAGGCGTCCGTGGTGTTCATGCGTCGATTGTCGCGTGCGGGTGCGGTCAGTCGCGGGTGAGGCCCGCCACCGTGCCCAGCGTCTTCCACGTACCGGATTCGCGGCGCTCGACCCAGACGGGGCGGGCGGTGCCGCGGCCGAGGGAGGCGAGGGTGTAGTCGCCCTGGAGGCCGTTGACGCGGGCCTCGGGCAGGGCGGCCTTCAGGTCGTCGCGGACGGCGCGGGCGCCGGTGCCGGCGATCGCCCGCGACCGGAACGCGGCGACGACCGCCTGGGCCGCCTCGTACTGCTCCAGAGCCCCCGGCCGGGTCATCAGCGGGCGTACGCGGTCGCACCAGTCCGCGACCTGGAGGCACTCGCCGCTGCGGAACGGGGAGTTCGAGACGGTCCTGAAGCGGAGGACGCCGTCGGGGAGCCGGTCCCGCGGGGCGCTCGGGGAGAGCAGGTCGCAGTCGTCGCGACGGTCGGGGGCGAGCACGACGGTGCCCTGGAAACCGGCGTCGCGCAGGGCCGCCACGGACGCCTCGGGGGCAGGGCCGTCGGCGAGGTACACGGTGTCGGGGCGGGCCTTCGCCAGCAGGGCACGCAGCGCGGGCCGGCCGAGGGCGGCGGGCGGCTTCGGCGACGAGGCGTACGCGCGGCCGTCGCCCCGGGCCTCGACGAACCGCTCCTTGAACGCGGCCTGCACCGGGTCGCCCGGCGCCGGGACACCGAGGGCCAGCAGGCGCGTGGTGTGCCGGACGTCTTCGAGATACGAGGCGAACCGCTCGCCGAGGCCGGCGTCCGGCTCGTCGAACCCGGCGGGCGCCCGCCCGTCGCGCGCCTGGCAGGTGCGCAGCTCCGGGGTGCCCGGCGGGCTCGGGGCGTCCGTCGTGTCGCCGACGACCGCGACGACGTCCGGGAACTTCCGGGCGAACTCCTGCGGCGTCATCCAGTCGGCGTGCGGCACACCGACGGCTTCCAGGGGCAGCCTGCCGCCGTAGTCGCGCAGGGCCTGCTCCACCGGGGCGAGGTCCACCGAGGGGACGCCCCGTCCGAGGACCGCGATCCGGAAGACGGGGGCCGGGCGGGCCTGCGGTGCCTCCGGCCGCGCCAGGAACGAGGGGACGGCGACGGCGCCCGCGACGCCGGTGAGGGCGATCGCGGAGAACAGGGCGAGGCGGCGCCGGGCGGGCGGGAGGTGACGGCGCCGGGCGGGGGCGGAGGGCCGGGGCGCGGGAGTGGCCGCCCAGCGGGGCCGTGGGCCGGGGGTCGGGGCGGGTTTCGGCTTGGGTGCGGGTGCCAGCTGTGGCTGTGGCTGTGGCTGTGGCTGTGGCTTTGGCATCGGCGTCGGCCGCGGCTTCGGTGCCCGCGCCTCCTCCCGCAGCGCCGCAAGCCGTACGGCCACCCCGCCGGCGTCCGCGGGCCGGTCGGCGGCCCGCTTCGCCATCAGCGCCGCGACCAACTCGTCGACGGCGACCGGCACGTCGGCCCGGGCCCGGCTCGGCCGGACCGGGATGTCGTGCAGGTGGTTGTACATGACCCCGGCGGCGGGGCCCGTGAACGGCGGGCGCCCGACGAGGAGTTCGTACAGCACGCACCCGAGCGCGTACAGGTCGATCCGCCCGTCCCCCGGCTCCTGCCGGAACCGCTCCGGCGCCATGTAGAGCACGCTCCCGATCGGCAGCGTGCCGGTCCTGGTCAGCCGGGTCGCGGCCTCCGCGCCCTCCAGGAACGCCGCGATCCCGAAGTCGAGGATCCTCACCGCGTCCGGATCGCCGCGCGTGACCATGATGTTGGCGGGCTTGACGTCCCGGTGCACGATCCCGGCCGCGTGCGCGGCGGCGAGCCCGAGCGCGGCCTGCCGTGTCCACTCCAGGGCCTGCTCGACGGGGACGCGCACCTCGCGCCGCAGGATCTCCTGCAACGACTCCCCGCCCACCAACTCCATGACCAGATACGGCACGTCGCCGTCATCCGTACCGGCACCGGAACCGGCGGCATCGGCTCCGTGGTCGTACACCGTCACCACGTACGGGCTCGCCAGTGCGGCGACGGCCCGCGCCTCCCGCCGGAACCGGCGTACCAGCTCGGCGCGTTCGCCCGCCTCGATGTCGTCCGGCGGGGCGAACACCTTGAGGGCGACGAGCCGCCCGAGGTCCTCGTCGCGGGCGCGCCACACCTGCCCCATGCCACCGGAACCGATGGTCTCCAGGAGCCGGTACCGGCCGCTCAGCAGACGTCCCCGCATGGCGCCCGACGCTAGCTCCGGAACGCCCCGCTCGGCAGAGTCCCCAGGTGCCGCATGGGTAACGGTTGCGCTTCGCGCACGACACGGGAGCCCGTGAGGCCGGCAGGGCGCGACTGCGGCCATGCCACGTCGTCGATCGCCAGCCACGGGGCGGCGGCCACCGCCGTCGGGGTCAGGCCGGTGAACTCCTTCACCTCGCGGTGGAGATGGGACTGGTCGGTGTAGCCGCTCGCGGCGGCGGTCTCGCTCGGGGTGCGCCCCGCCGCGAGGAGGTGGGCCGCGTGGTCGAAGCGGACCAGGCACGCCGCACGCTTGGGCGTGACCCCGAGCTGGGCGCGGAAGCGGGCCGAGAGGCGCTTGCGGCTCCAGCCGACGTCGTCCGCCAGGTCATCGACGCGGACCAGGCCGCGGCGGTCGAGGGTGCGCCGCCAGGCGACGGCTACCTCGGGGTCGACCCGGTGCGACGCGGTGCGGGAGGTGACGCGGGACGCGATGCGCGCGGTGAGGGCGTCGGCGGCGATCGTGAACCGGTCGTCCCAGGTCGCCGCCGCCCGCAGTCTGTCCTCCGTGCGGTCCGCGTCGCGTCCCCAGAGCGCCTCCAGCGGGGCCACCGACCCGGCGAGCTCGGACGTCGCGCCGAACACGGCGGCGGCCGCGACAGGCCCGAGCCGGATCTGAAGGATCGCGCCCACCCGCCCGCCGGCCCGGAGTTCACCGGGGAGCAGCCCCACGACGACGCTGCCGCGCCCGTGCAGCCCTCCGGCGCCGTAGACGAAGCCCTCGCCGTCGCTCAGGTCGACGAGGACGGAGACGGCGGGATGCGCGACCATCGCGATGTCCAGGAGGGCCGGGACGTCGGCCGTGGCGCGGTACTGGAAGCCCGCCATGCGGACGCCCGGCAGGCGCGGTGCGGGGTGCCGGGGAACCGCGACGTCGACGGCGCTCCAGTCGGGCGGTGCTCCGGGCGGTCCTCCGGTCGGTGACAGCACGGTGGTCAGTCTATGAGGGGTTCCGGGGCCGGCGCCGTGAACGCGAGGAGGAGTTCGGCGGTCCGCGCCGGGTCCTCGAACATCGCCAAGTGGCCCACGCCCGGCAGGAGTTCGAGGCGCGCCCCGGGCACCGCCGCGTACTGCCGGGCCGACGCCGGGTCCCAGCGCGGGTCGGCGCTGCCGAAGAGCGCGAGGACCGGGACGCCGGGGAGCGCGGCGAGCCGCTCGGGCACGCTCCGCTCGGCGATGTAGTCACCGTAGGCGCGCAGCACGGACCTGAGCGTGCCGTACGAGATGTCCCGTACCTCGGCGACGACGTCGTCGGGGATCTCCACCGGGCGGGCCGCCGTCGCACGCAGCGCCTTGCGGATCATGGCGTCCGAGCGCCGCGCCCACAGCAGGGGACCGAATGGCGGCGCCAGCAGGACCCGGTGCAGGAGCGGCTGCGCGAGCAGCGCGTCCGGGCTCGGCCCCGTACTGATCAGTGCGAGGGAACGCACCAGGTCGGGGCGGTGCTCGGCGAGCGCGGTGGCGACGTAACCGCCGCTGGAGTGCCCGGCGACGGCGACGTCCCGCAGGCCGAGCCCGTCGAGGACCGCCGCCACCCGGGCCGCCTGCGCGGGCGCGTCGTAGGCCGGTGCGGGCGGGGACTGGCCGCAGCCGGGGAGGTCGACGCGGATGACGTGGTGGCGTGCGGCGAGGGCGGGGACCATGGGGCCCCAGGTGGCGCCGGACGCCCCCGATCCGTGGATGAGCAGCAGCGGGGGCGCTTGCCGCGGTCCGTCGTGGACCACGTGCGTCGCGGGTTTCTGCGCGGTGTCGTGTACGTCCATGACGGCGATGGTGCGGCGGACGCGGCTGGGCTGTCTTGTACGAATGTCCGCGCTGTGGGCATCGCCGGGGCGGTCAGCGCACCACGTCGAAGATGTTCTTCTGGATGCCGTTCGCGTACGTCTCGGCCTCCACCAGCTTCAGCTTCTGCGCGTCCTTGTCCGCCGCGCTGAACAGGCGCTTGCCCGCGCCGAGCAGGACCGGGAAGACGAGCAGGTGGTAGCGGTCGACGAGGCCGGCGTCGGCGAGGGCCCGGTTCAGGGCGGCGCTGCCGTGGACGATGATCGGGCCGCCCTCGGTCTCCTTCAGCGCGGCGACGTCGTCGAGGGAGCGCAGGATCGTCGTCTCGCCCCAGTCCGACACGAGGTCGCCCTCGGAGAGCTTGGTGGAGACGACGTACTTCGGCATCACCTTGTAGTCGGCGAACTCCGGCATGCCCGGCCACACGGGGCTGAACGCCTCGTAGCTGACCCGGCCGAGCAGCATCGCCGCGGCCTCCTTCTGCTCCCGGCCCTTGATCTCGTAGGCCTCGGGAAGGAACTCGATGTCCTTGAAGGTCCAGCCGGAGTTGCGGTAGCCGGCCTCGCCGCCCGGGGCCTCGACGACGCCGTCGAGCGAGACGAAGGCGGAGCTGATGAGGGTGCGCATGGCGGGTCTCCAGGGTTCTCGTGGCACCCGCGCGGTCCGCGGTGTGCCGTTGTCTGCCCATGATGACCGGGGCACCCGCGCGAACTCATCGGAGATCAGCCGGGCAATTTCGCAGGCGGCGCTCAGTCGCGGCCCAGGACCACCGTCCCGGCCGAGCAGAACCAGCCGCCCGTGCCGGAGGCCACCGCGAGGCGGGGGAGCGAGCCGTCCGGTCGGTGCACCTGGTGCCCCGCCGCCTCGCCGCGCAGTTGCCGCACCGCCTCGACGAGGAGGAACAGGCCCCGCATGCCCGGGTGCTGGGCGCTGAGCCCGCCGCCGTCGGTGTTGGTCGGCAGGTCGCCGTCCCAGCGCAGCCGGCCCTTCTCGACGAACGCGCCGCCCTCGCCCTTCGCGCAGAACCCGAGGTCCTCCAGGGTCACAAGGGTCATGTACGTGAAGGCGTCGTAGATCTCCGCGATGTCGATGTCCGCGGGCGTGACCCCGGCCCGCTCGAAGGCGAGGCGGCCGCTGACCGCCGCCGGGGAGACGGTGAAGTCGTCCCACTCGGACATGGTGGTGTGCGAGACGTGCTCGCCCGAGCCGAGCACCCACACCGGCGGCTTCGCGCAGTCGGGCAGCAGGTCGGCGGCCACGAGCAGCACGGCCGCGCCGCCGTCGGAGCGGAGGCAGCAGTGCAGCTTGGTGAACGGGTCGGCGATCATCGGACCCGCCAGGACGTCGTCGACGGTGATCGGCGCGCGGAACATGGCACCGGGGTTGCGGGCCGCGTTCTGCCGTGCCTGGACGGCGACCTGGGCGAGCTGGTCGAGCGTGGTGCCGTACTCGTGCATATGGCGGCGGGCGGCCATCGCGTACTTGGCGATGAGTGTGTGTCCGTACGGGACCTCGAACTGGAGGGGGCCACGCGCGCCGAACGAGAGGTTCGAGGTGCGCCGCCCGGCCTTGATGTCGGCGCGGGCCGTCGACCCGTAGACGAGGAGGACGGCGCGGGCGTGCCCGGCGGCGATGGCGTCCGCGGCGTGCGCGGCCATCACCTCCCAGGTCGAGCCGCCGACCGAAGTGGAGTCCACCCAGCGGGGTTTGAGCCCGAGGTACTCGGCGACCTCGACCGGCGCGAGGGTGCCGAGGCCCGCGCTGGCGAAGCCGTCGACGACGTCCGGGGTGAGTCCGGCGTCGGCGAGGGCGCGGCGGGCGGCCTGGGCGTGCAGGGCGTAGGGGGTGGCCTCGTCGACGCGGCCGCAGTCGGACAGGGCGATGCCCGCGACGGCGACCTGGGGGCGTGAACCGCTGCTGCCAGTCATGAATCTGACGGTACATCAGATAAGCGGGGCGGTGCAGAGGGTGCCCGGCCCTTCCCGCCCGCACCCCGCCGCCCTAATATGACGACCCGTCAGAAAGGGGCTCGCATGGACGCCAGGTTCACCGAGGAACAGCAGGAGATCCGCCGCACCCTGCGCGAACTCACCACCAAACGCTGTACCCCGGACGACATCAAAGCCGCCACCCGCACCCCGGCAGGCCACGACCCCGACCTGTGGGGCACCCTCGGCCACGAGCTCGGACTCCCCGGGCTCGCCCTGCCCGAGGAGAGCGGCGGCGCCGGCGGCACCCTCACCGAACTGACCCTGGTGGCGGAGGAGTTGGGCCGGGTCCTCGCGCCGAGCCCGCTGCTCGCCACCAGCGGGCTCGCGGCCCCCCTCGTCGCCGCGCTCGGCACCGACACCCAGCGCGCGGCCCTGCTGCCGCGCATCGCCGACGGATCGCTGACCGCCGCCCTCGCCGTCCCCGGCACCGGACTCGCCACCGCCCTCGGCCTCGTCGCGGACAACGCGGGGGACTGGGCGGGCGGCGGCCGGGCCGGCGGCGTACAGGCCGCGCGGCAGGGCGACGGATGGCGCCTGTACGGGCAGGCCGAGCAGGTCCTCGACGGGCACAGCGCCGGGCTGCTGCTCGTCGCCGCGCACACCGGCGGCTTCGCCCGCTCCCGCACCCTGCTCTTCCTCGTACGGCAGGACGCGCCCGGCCTCGTCCGCACGCGGCAGACCTCGCTCGACGAGACCCGCCCGCAAGCGCGTCTCGAACTGCGGGATGTGGCGGCCGAGTTGCTCGGTGTGGAGGACGCCGACGTGGCCGGCGCGCTCGCCGCCGCCGGGGACGGCGTCGCCACGCTGCTCGCCGCCGAGGCCGTCGGAGCCGCCGACCGGGCCCTGGAGCGGACCGTCGCCTACGTCAAGGAGCGCGAGCAGTTCGGGCGGCCCGTCGGATCGTTCCAGGCGGTCAAGCACCGGCTCGCCGACGTCTACGTCCAGGTGCAGGCGGCGCGCTCGGCCGCGTACTACGCCGCATGGGCCGCAAGTGACGTACAGGAGAAGGAAGTCGGCGGTCTCGCGCTCGCCCAGGGCCTGGAGGCGCTGCGGACGGCGGCAGCCGAGGCGGTGCAGCTGCACGGCGGCATCGGTTTCACCTGGGAGCACGACGCGCACCTGTACCTGAAGCGGGCCGCCGGTGACGAGCTGCTCTTCGGGCCCGTGCACCTGCTGCGGGCGCGGGCGGCGCAGGAAGCGCGTCTGTTCGAGGTGAGCGCCTGATGGCCCCGCCCGGACTGCGGCTCGTCCAGAAGGTGTCGTCGACCCGGACCTTCGCCCGCGTCGCGCCGCACGTCATCCCCGCCATGGACCGCGCCGTGCACCGTCTCACCCGGGGAAAGGTGCTGCTCAGCGCCCAGATGCTGCCCGGGGTGATCCTCACGGTGAAGGGTGCGAAGAGCGGACTGCCGCGGCGTACGCCGCTCGCGTGCATGCCCGAGGGCGATGCGGAGACCGGCACCTGGCTGCTCATCGGGTCGAACTTCGGCCGCCCCGGACACCCGGCCTGGACGGCGAACCTGATGGCGCACCCGGATGCCGAGATCAACTGGCGCGGCGCGGACATCCCGGTGACGGCCCGTCTCCTCAACTCGGAGGAAAGAGCGGCGGCTTGGGAGGCGGCGCTGAAGTTCTGGCCGCCGTATGCGACGTATCAGGCGCGCATCGACCGTGAGATCAGACTGTTCCGCCTGGAGCGGCGGCGCCCATAAGGGCGACAACTGCAACGGCGGCGGTTCACGTGGCACCACGCGAACCGCCGCCGTACGACAGGACCGGAAATTACTGGAGGCCGCCGCTACTTCGTCGGCTTCTTGCCCGTCACGCCCAGATGCACCAACAGGGCGAGATTCGGCTTCAGTTCGGCCTGCTTCACGCCCCAGGTCTGGAAGCCCTTCTGGTGCGAGGCGACCGCCGCGAGCATCGCGACCAGCGAACCGGCGACGGCCGCCGGGCTCACGTCCTTGTCGACCTTGCCCTTGTCCTGGAGCTCCTTGACCGCTTCCGCAAGGGAGTTGTTCACGGAGTTCAGGATCTTCATGCGGATCTTGTAGAACCGCTTGTCGCCCTCGGCAGCGCCGAGGTCGACGACGCGCAGGATCGCGTCATTCTTGCGCCAGAACTCCAGGAATCCGTCCACGAGTTCCTGCGCGGTCGCCCAGCCGGCCTTGCCGACCCACGAGCGGTCGGCGACCAGGTCGGTCAACCCCGCGCCCTCGGTGGCCATTTGCTCGGCGATCTCCAGGACGGCGCCCTCGACGTCCGGGAAGTACTGGTAGAAGGTGGCGGGCGAAGTGCCCGCCTTTCGTGCCACATCGATGACTTTGACGTCCCGATAAGGCGAGGAGCTGAGCATCTCGCCGAGGCATTCGAGCAGCTTCTGACGTGTTGCCTGACCACGCCGTCCGGCCACGCGGCCGTCGACGGTACGCACTTGTCCTGTCATGCCGTCAGCTTACCGAGGGGTGATCGGAGCGCGATCTGACCGACTGCAAATGGGTCCTGCCCCGGGAATCCGCACCCGCCTCCGGTCAAATGACGCGCCGTGAGCGACCGGAATTGGCCAGACGTTCGAATCCGGGCCGCGTGCGTGCGGCGGCCGTGACTAGCGTGACGCCATGTACGCCATGGATCCGGCCTTCCCCGAAGGCGCCCCGTGCTGGGCCGACGCCCGGCTGCCCGACGTCGAGGCGGGCAAGCGGTTCTACGGAGACCTCTTCGGGTGGACCTTCGACGAGGGCGCCGGAGCCGAGCGCGGCTACTACACGGCGGCCTACTCCCAGGACCGGGCCGTCGCGGCGGTGGCCCCCGGGGAAGCGGCCTGGACCGTGCACTTGGCCGTCCGCGACACCTACGCCACCGCCGAGCGGGCCGTGACCGCGGGCGGCCTGATCACCGCGGGACCCGTGTCCGACGGGGCCGTCGCCACGGTCGCGCGGCTCACAGGCCCCGAGGGGGCGGCCTTCGGCCTCTGGCAGGCGGGCAGCCATCAGGGCTTCGAGCGGACCGGAGCCCCGGGCGCCCTGTGCCGCGTGGACCTCCACACCCCGACGCCGCCCCTCAGCGACCCCTTCTACGAGAACGTCTTCGGGTACGACGGGTACGACGAGTACGACGGGTACGACACGGAGGGCCACGGCGCCGTCAGGCACTGGCGCCCGCGCGGCCCGGGCGCCCCCGCCCCCACCCTCGCCCGGGTGGCATCCGACACCACCCCGCCCCGCTTCCTGCTCCACTTCGGTGCCACCGACCCGGACGCCTGCTGCGCGGAGGCGGTCAGGCTCGGCGGACACGTCCGGGTGGCACCGCACGACACCCCGTACGGCCGCCGCGCCGTCCTCGTCGACGACCAGGGCGCGGAATTCGGCCTGTGCACCCTCCTGGAGCCGGCCGGCGCCTGAACACCTGCCCGAGACACCCCGTTATGCCCCCGGGTTCGCAACGAGAGCCCCGTACAGGAAGAATCGGGGTGCGTGCCGCCGTAGCGCTGCGGTGGTGAGACGCTGACGGGGGCCGTACGTACGGTGGCCCGTACGGGGAGGTGGCAGGCAAGTGGTGGATCAGCTGACGCAGCACGATCCGAGGCGGATCGGTCCGTTCGAGGTTCTGGGACGGCTCGGCGCGGGCGGCATGGGCCTGGTCTATCTGGCGCGCTCGGCCTCGGGCCGGCGTGTGGCGATCAAGACGGTGCGGACCGAGCTCGCCGAGGACCAGCTGTTCCGGGTCCGTTTCACGCGCGAGGTCGAGGCGGCCCGGGCGGTGTCCGGCTTCTACACGGCCGCCGTCGTCGACGCCGACCCGCGCGCGGCCGTGCCGTGGCTGGCCACCGCGTACGTGCCCGCGCCCTCCCTCGAAGAAATAGTGAATGAGTGCGGGCCGCTGCCGGCCCAGGCGGTGCGCTGGCTGGCGGCGGGCGTCGCCGAGGCCCTCCAGTCGATCCACGGCGCGGGCCTGGTCCACCGCGACCTCAAGCCGTCGAACGTCCTCGTCGTCGAGGACGGACCGCGCGTCATCGACTTCGGTATCGCGTCCGGCGTCTCCAACACCCGCCTGACCATGACGAACGTGGCCGTGGGCACGCCCGCGTACATGTCGCCGGAGCAGGCGAAGGACTCCCGCAGCGTCACCGGGGCGAGCGACGTCTTCTCCCTCGGGTCGACGCTCGTCTTCGCGGCGACGGGGCACGCCCCGTTCCACGGCGCCAACCCCGTCGAGACCGTCTTCATGCTCCTGCGCGAGGGCCCTGACCTGGAAGGACTCCCGGACGAGCTGCGGCCGCTCATCGAGACGTGCATGCACATGGAGGCGACGATGCGCCCGTCGCCCGCCGACCTCCAGGCCCAGCTCGCGCCGCACCTCTTCGGCTCCGGCAGCGACGACAGCGGCACCGCCTCCGCGTGGCTGCCCGAGCGGTCCGTCGCGCTGATCGAGGAGCGCAGGGGAGGCCGCCCCGCGGTGAAGGCGCAGGCGCCGCGCACGCCGGGGCACGGCGCCCCCATGCCGGCGATGCCGCCGCAGCCGCCGGGCCCCGTGTCCACGGACGGCTGGCGCGGACAGCCGGTCTCCGCGGGGGCGTCCGTCGCCGCCGACGGGCCCGTCCACCTGGCCGGGGCGCAGGTCCCGATCGGGCCTGGCCCCCGGGTCGCCGACGCGCGCGCCGCCGCCGTGAAGGCGCCGCCCGCCGAATCGGGCCTCGCCGCGTCCTGGTCCCGCGCGAAGCCGTCCGTCAACGGCACCGTCGAACCCACGGCCCCCGTCGTCCCGGCCCCCGCCTCCGGTGAGGGCTCCGCCTGGCGGCCATGGCGTTTCCGCATGTCGAACGACGTATGGGGCACCCCGACCGTCGCCGGCGACCTGGTCTACGTCACGTCCTTCGAGGTCCACGCGCTCGACGTGGCCACCGGCAGGCGCCGCTTCAAGACCCGCGACGTCGCCTGGTCCATGGCCGTCGCCGACGGCCGCATCCATGCCTCCGACGGCCCGACCCTGTGGGCGCTCGACGCCCGCGAGGGCTCCGACCTGTGGCGGATCCAGACCGACGCCTGGGTGTACGCGCTCCAGGCCGACCGCGGCACCGTCGTCACCGGCACCCGGGGCGGCGGCGTCCAGGCCCGCGAGGCCGTCAGCGGCGAACTGCTGTGGGAGATCACCGGCTGCCAGACCGACTTCGAGGCCCCCGAGGCGGGCCCCGTCGTCCACGACGGCACGGTGTACGTGTGGCAGGACGCCCGGCTGCGCGCCCTGGAGGCCCGTACGGGTGAGGAGCGCTGGTCGTACCCCATCGGCGACGCGGCGTCCTGCGGCGGCGTCCCGGTCCGCCTCACCCCCGCGCCCGACGGCTACGTGTACGTCTCCGCGGGCACCCGGGTCCTCGCGATCGACGTCGCCTCCGGGCACGTGCGCTGGCACTTCGAGGCACCGGCCGTGTTCCTGTGCCCGCCCGCGTACGCGCCGGGCCCGGCCGTCACGGGCGGCGGCGTCTACCTCGTCGACCACCTCGGCACGGTGTACGCCCTCGACGCGACGGACGGCCGCGACCGCTGGCGCATCGCGACCGAGTCGCGGCCCACGTCGGTCGACCCTGTCCTCGTCTCCCACGGCCACGTCCACGTGGGCAGCGGCCAGGGCCTCTACACGCTGGACGCGGTGACGGGCACGCCGAAGTGGCGCTTCCAGGCGGGCGGGGAGATCGTCGGTTCCCCCGTGGTCGCCGACGGCCGTATCCACTTCGGTTCCTCCGACCACCTCCTCTACACGCTGAAGGCGGACGACGGCCGCCTGCGCTGGAAGCTGGCCACCGGCGGCGAGATCACGGGCACACCCGTGGTGACGGCCGGGGTCGTGTACGCGTGCAGCAAGGACCGTTGCGTGTACGCGCTGGACGCGGAGAAGGGGACGGGGACCAGCCGATAGGGTGCCCGGCGTGATGAAACGGGGAATCAAGCTCACGGCTCTCGCGACCCTGGTGGCTCTGGCGCTGACCGGGTTCACGACGGGCCGGGGCCACGGCGGACGCGGCGGGCACAAGTCGAGCGGGAGCGGCGGGGGAGGGTGCAGCAGCTCCTCGCAGAACCACGGGGGCTCTTCGAACTCCAACTCCTCGACGTCCGGCGGGAGTTCAGCCCATGACGACGACTACGACAACGGCTACGACGACAGCTATGGCAGCTCCGGCACATCGGGCAGCTCCGGCCGCACGCCCCGCTACCGCTCGACTCCCTCCTCCTCGGCAAGCGGCGGCAGCGCATCCCTGCGGGACGCCACCGTGAAGCTGGTGAAGTGCGCGTCGCCCTCGGCCCCGTACGCGACCGTGGAAGTCAGCAACCCGAACCGGAGCACCGAATCCTTCCTGGTCTCGGTCGACTTCATGGACGCCAAGGGCATTCGCGTCACCGACAAGGTCGACGACGTCAAGGTGAAGGGCAAGGGGAGGACGACCGCCCGGCTGAAGGTCGACGGGGAAGGGCTCGTCGGGGAGATCGACCGCTGCGTGGTGGACCCGACCGGCAGCGTGGAACGCTGACGGCGCACCCTCACCGCACCCGACAACCCCCCGCCGTACGGGACTTGAACAGCTCGGCCTGCTCCTCGTCCGGCAGGTTGCCGAGCGCGATCAGGTGCGGGGCCTGGGCGAAGGCGTGGGCGCGGGCCGCTTCGGTCGCCGCCCACGCCGCGCGCACCGTGCCCTGCACCGCGGCCGTCGGATACCCGGCGATGGTGACGGCGCAGCGCACGGCAGCCTCCAACACCCCGCCCGCCGGGGTGAGTTCCGACACCAGGCCGATCTCGTACGCGCGCCGCGCGGACAGCCGCTCCGCCGTGCCCATGAGCGCGAGCCGGGTCACTTCGCCGGGCGGCATGCGCTGCGCCAGGTACCCGGTCTCGTACGCGCTGACCATGCCGTACGTGGTGTGCGGGTCGAAGAAGGTGGCCGTCTCGTCGGCGATCGTGAAGTCCGCCTCGCCGATCAGGTAGAAGGCGCCGCCGCACGCCATCCCGTTGACCGCGGCGATCACCGGTTTCCACAGGTCGTTGGCCTTCGGGCCGACCGTGAGCAGCGGATCGTCCATGGAGTACGGGGACGACGGCTGCGGGGCGTCGATGTCGCGGTCGACCCCGGTGCAGAAGGCCCGGTCACCGGCGCCGGTGAGAACGACGGCGCGTACGGCGTCGTCGCCCCGCAACTTGCGCCACACACCCGTCAGTTCATCGATCGTGGCGCGGTCGAGGGCGTTGTGACGGTGCGGGCGGTCGAGGGTGACGACGGCCACACCGGTCTCCTTGTCGGTCTCGGCGCGCAGCGTCACGGCCGCTCCAGGACCCAGCGGGGCACGGTGACGCCGCCGGTCTCGGTGAAGACGGCCTGCACGCGGGCGCCGATCCGGATCCGGGCGGGGTCGGCGGAGTCGAGCGGGGCGTCGGCGGAGGTGACGAGGTTGCCGACGAGCCGGATCCGGGGCGCTTCCGCGAGTTCGACGATGATCGCGTTGTACGGGGCGAGTGCGGCGTACGCCGGGAGCAGGGGCGGGTGCGGGACGACGTAGGACCAGATCCTTCCCTTGCCGCTCATCCTCCGCCAGGTGGAGTCGAAGGACTGGCAGTGCGGGCAGCAGGGGCGGGGCGGGAACCGGAGTTCTCCGCAGCCCGGGGCGGCGCAGGCCTGGATGCGGAGTTCGCCTCGGGCGGCGTAGTCCCAGAAGGGGGCGCCGTCGTCGTCCGGTACGGGGGTGAGGAGGGGTGCGGTCTTCTCGTCTGCCATGTTGCTGTCCCCTTGCCAGTGCAGGTGGTGTGTGGTTGCTCGCGCAGTTCCCCGCGCCCCTTGCGGGGCGCTCCTCAGGCCGTTCGCAGGAGGACGGCCGATGTCGGGACACCCTCCCCAGCCGTCACCAGGCACGTCCGGGCGTCCGGAACCTGCGCGGTGCTGGTGCCCCGCAGCTGCTTGACGCCCTCGTTGATGAGGTTGAAGCCGTGGACGTAGGCCTCCGAGAGGCCGCCACCGCCCGTGTTGATGGGGAGGCGCCCGCCGATCTCCAGGGCGCCGCCCTCGGTGAAGGCGCCGCCCTCGCCGCGCCCGCAGAACCCGTAACCCTCCAGCGAGAGCGGGATGAGCGGGGTGAAGGCGTCGTAGATCTGGGCGACGTCCACGTCCTCCGGCTGGAGGTCGGAGTGCTTCCACAGGTGCCGGGCGGCGGTCCAGGCGGGCCCGGTGAGCGGGTCGTCGTTCCAGTAGTTGACCATGCCGTGGTGCTGGGCGGGCAGCCCCTGCGCGGCGGAGTGGATGTAGACGGGCCGCTGACGGCAGTCCCGGGCGCGCTCGGCGGAGACCACGACGCACGCCAACGCCCCGTCGGTCTCAAGGCAGTTGTCGAACAGACACAGCGGCTCGCTGATCCACCGGGAGTTCATGTACATGTCCCGGGTGAGGGGGCGCTCGTACATCATGGCGGCCGGGTTCTGGTTGGCGCGGTTGCGGCAGGCGAGGGCGACGTTGAAGAGGTGGTCGCGGGTGGCGCCGTACTCGTGCATGTAACGCCGGGCCAGCATGCCGATCTCGTCGGCGGGCCGCAGCAGCCCGAACGGCCGGGTCCACTGTGCGGGGGTGGGCAGTTGAACGGCGGTGTTCTTCCACGGCCGGGGCCCGCTGCCCCGCTTCCGCGACCTCCAGGCGACGCCCACACTCGCCTGCCCGGTAGCGACAGCGGACGCCAGATGCGCGACGGTCGCACATGAACCGCCCCCGCCGTAACCGGCTTTGGAGAAGAAGGTGACGTCCCCCGCCCCGATCGACTTGGCGACCTCGACCTCGTCGGTCTCCTCCATCGTGTACGAGGCGAACCCGTCCACCTCGGACGGTTCGATGCCCGCGTCGTCCAGCGCCGCGAGAACGGCCCGACAGGCCAATGCCTTCTCGGACTCCCCCAATTGCTTGGCAAAGGCGGTCTGCCCTATGCCGACGATCGCCGTCGCGTCCTTGAGTCCCGTCATGGGCACCCCCACCTGCGCACCTGGATCCACTGGCTGACAGCGCGTCAGGCTACAGCTAATCTGACGGATAGTCAGCTACGGCGTTGTGGGAGGTCTTTCGATGAACGCGGAGACATGGGGAACCATCCCGGGGCTGATACGGGACGCGGTGGAACGGCACGCGGACCGTGAAGCAGTCGTCGACGGCCGCACCCGCATCACGTACGCGGAACTCGGCGACCGGATAGAACGCGCGGCAGCCGCCTGCATCGCCAACGGCATCGAGGCGGGCGACCGCATAGCCGTCTGGGCGCCGAACAGCCTGGACTGGATCGTCTCGGCGCTCGGAGCGGTCAGCGCGGGCGCGGTCCTCGTCCCCCTCAACACCCGTTTCAAAGGCGCGGAGGCAGCCGACATACTCTCCCGCTCCCGAGCGCGCCTCCTCTTCGTCACAGGCACCTTCCTCGGCACGAGCTACGTGGCGTCACTGCGCCGCGCCCAAGAAGCAGGAGCCCAACTCCCGCACCTGGAACAGGTGGTGGTGCTGGCCGACACCGCACCCGACACCCCGGGCTTCCGCACATGGAAGGAGTTCCTGGCGTCCGGCGACAAGGTCACATCCGATGAAGTACACGAGCGCGCGGCCCAGATGGCACCGTCCTCACCGTCGGACATCATCTTCACGTCGGGCACCACGGGCAGGCCCAAAGGCGCGGTCATCACCCACACACAGACACTGCGCGGCTACGAGATCTGGGCGGACCTGGCCGGCCTTCGCGAAGGCGACCGCTATCTGATCGTCAACCCGTTCTTCCACACCTTCGGCTACAAGGCCGGGATCATCGCCTGCCTGATGCGCGGCGTGACGATGGTCCCGCAGCCCGTCTTCAACGTGGACACGGCCCTCGCCAACATCGCCGCCGAACGCATCTCCGTCCTCCCCGGCCCGCCCACCCTCCACCAGTCCCTGCTCGACCACCCGAACCGCGACGCCCACGACCTGTCGGCGCTGCGCGTCGTCGTGACCGGCGCCGCCGTCGTACCACTCCGCCTGGTGGAGCGGCTGCGCGGCGAACTCCACGTCGCCACCGTCCTCACCGCATACGGCCTCACCGAGGCCAGCGGCATCGTCACCATGTGCCGCCGCGACGACGCCCCCGAGACCATCGCCGCCACGTCGGGCCGCGCGATCCCCGGCACCGAAGTCCGAGTCGACGCCCCAGCGGGCGAACCGGGCGAGGTACTGGTCCGAGGCTTCAACGTCATGCACGGCTACTTCGAGGACCCGACCGCCACCGCCGAAGCCATCACAACAGACGGCTGGCTGCACACCGGCGACGTAGGCATCCTGGACGCCAACGACAACCTCCGCATCACCGACCGCATCAAGGACATGTACATAGTCGGCGGCTTCAACGCCTACCCCGCGGAGATAGAACAACTCATCGGCCTCCACCCCGACGTGGCCGACGTCGCGGTAGTAGGCGTCCCGGACGCCCGCCTAGGAGAAGTGGGCAAGGCATACGTGGTCCGCCGCCCCGGAGCCACGACAACGGCCGACGACCTGATCGCCTGGTCCCGCCGGGAGATGGCCAACTACAAGGTCCCGAGGGAGGTCACCTTCGTGGACGCCCTCCCCCGCAACGCTTCCGGCAAGGTCCTCAAGAGGGCCCTCCACTGACACGACGACGCACCCGCGGTCGCAACTCAACGGGAGGGGACGTGTCGGGGTGCCCCCGCAGGACTCCGCAGGCACTCAGCGCACCCGAACCGACATTGGTCGTCCGGAGACGAGGCGACCAATCCGGCCGAGGAGGCACCCCGACACGGCCCCGCCCCCACCCACCGACCGACGGCGAACCATGAGCGTTCCGCTCGGGCGCGGTGCGCGAAGTGATCAGTCCACATCCACGACCAAGTCGGCGCGCTCCCGCCCCGAGGCCACCTGCCGGGCGTTCGCCTCGTCGGACCGGAGCACCCAGGCACGCGCGGCCGACGGGGACTTGCCGAACCGCACATGCCGAGCGATCAACCGCTCGATCCGCACGGCGTCATCCACGGCGACCCACCACACCTCGTCCAACTGCGGCCGCACGACGCTGGACCAGGGCTCTTCATCGAGAAGAAGGTAATTCCCCTCGGTGATGACCACAGAGACACCAGCGGACACCGGCAACGCCCCCGCCACCGGCTGCTCCAACTCCCGCTCAAAACAAGGCGCATAGACCGTCTCGCCCGGACGAGGCGCCCGCACCCGCGCGAGCAGGGCGCCGTACCCGTAGGCGTCGAACGTGTCGGGCGCCCCCTTCCGGTCCGTCCGCCCCAGCCGCCGCAGTTCGGCGTCGGCGAGATGGAAGCCGTCCATGGGGACGAGCGCGGCCAGGCCGTCCAGGGCGGCGACCACCGCCTCCGCGAGCGTGGACTTGCCCGCGCCCGGCGGCCCCGCGATGCCGATGACCGGGCGTGCGGCGCCGTCGGCACGGGCGAGGGAGCGGGCGCGGGCGGCGAGTTCGTCGACGTACGGCACCATGAGCCGCAGCCTTTCACGGTGCCGGCGTCACCAGTTGATCGCCGTGTCCATGTCCTGCTGCCAGTACGTCACCTGGATCGAGTCGTCGATGTAGGCGCCCTGGGCGGGCAGCGCGGGGTGGGCGCTGCCGACGTACGAGTCGCCGGCGCGGCCCTGGAACATGATCTCCAGGCTCTTCTCGGTGTGGCCGTGGCCGCCGCTGCCGTCGGCGGCCGACAGCAGGATCGCGGCGTAACCGGCCTCACCGGGGTTGAGCGTGACGACGGCCTGCGGGTGGGAGTCCGCGATGACCGGCGGCACGGACTGGGCCTCGCCGAAGCGGACGGCCGGGTAGCCGTACAGGTAGCAGGGCTTGCCGCCGGTGTTGGTGACGGTGAGCAGCATGTGGTTGACGGGGCGGGTGAGGGGAGCCGCGACCGTCTTGGTGTTGGAGCCCGTGCAGGTGACGGGCTTGGCGGAAGCGGGAGCGGGGGTCTTCGTCGCCGAGGGCGCCTTGGTGGCGGGGGAGTGGGCGGCCGGCTTCGACGGGGTCGCGGCCGGCGCACCCGACGAGGGCGCGGACGGGGACGAGGGCGCGGACGGGGACGAGGGCGCGGAGGCCGACGGGGCCGGCGCGCCCTCGTCGTCGACGCCCGTTCCGTCGTTGCACGCGGTCAGCGCGAACGCGGCGAGTGCGACGGACGCGGCGGCGGTCAGAAGGCGGGTGCGGGAGTTCCGGATGCCGGACATGTGGTGAGCCCCTTGGGAGTCGGAGTCGGTGTGGTGCTTGGATGACTGGAGCTTGTGGGGTGATCCGTCCCAACGGCCACGGCTGCCGGGCAGTTGGGGACACTGGAACGCTGAAACGGGCTCTGACCTGGGGAAATGACCGTCCCCTGGAACGGGTGGATGGGACACGGGGGCATGGAGGAACGGGTGTCAGGGGATTTCGCGGAGCTGCTGCGGGAGCTGAAGGACCGCTCGGGACTCAGCTACGGGACCCTCGCCAAGCGGCTGCACATGAGCACGTCGACGCTGCACCGCTACTGCAACGGCACGGCGGTACCGACCGAGTACGCGCCGGTGGAACGCCTCGCCCGGGTCTGCAAGGCGACGCCCGACGAACTGGTCGAGCTGCACCGCCGTTGGATCCTGGCGGACGCGGCGCGAGGCCGTAAGAGCGAGCCGGCAACCACGCCTGAGGCACCTGAGGCACCCGAGGCACCCGAGGCACCCGAGGCACCCGAGGCACCCAAGGCACCCAAGGCACCCAAGGCACCCGAGGCACCCGAGGTGATCGAGGCAGCCGAGATCGACCCGCGCCCCACACCCGCCCCCACTCCCGCTCCCCGCCGCCGCACCGCACTCATCGCCGCCGTGGCCGTCGCCGCCGTACTCGGCGCCGTCACCCTCGCCGTGAACCTGACCTCCGGTGACGGCCGCGACGGCTCGGCCGACCGTCAGCAGGCGGCAGGCTCCACCGCCGAGGCGACCGGGAACCACAGCCCCACGACGCCACCGTCCACATCCACGTCCCCGTCCGCCAGGAGCAAGCCCTCGGCGAGCCCGCGTACGAGCGCGTCCGGGAAAACATCCGCGTCCACCCACCCCGGCACACCCGACGACGACGCGACCGTCCCCCTGAACGTCGCCACCCGCCCGTACGTCTACGACAGCCCGTGCAGTCAGCACTTCCTCGTCGACAGCGCACCGGAACAGGTCGGCCCGCCCGCCGGCGAGCAGGACGCCGTGCGCTGGGCCGGCGCCTACGGAGCCGTCTCCGGAGGGGAACAGCGGATCGCGCTCACCGTGCAGGGCTCCGGCAAGGACACCGTGGTCCTGGAGGACCTGCACGTGCGCGTCACGGCCAAGTCCGCGCCGCTCGCCTGGAACGACTACGCGATGGGCGTCGGCTGCGGCGGCAACGTCGAGACCAAGTCCTTCGACGTCGACCTCGACAACGGCAGCCCCACCGTCTCCGTCAAGAACGGCCAGCGCGACTTCCCGTACAAGGTCAGCGAGTCCGACCCCGAGGTCTTCTACGTCACCGCGCACACCACGGCCCACGACGTCCGCTGGGAACTGACCCTGGACTGGTCGAGCGGCTCGCGCCACGGCACCGTACGCGTCGACAACTCCGGCACCCCGTTCCGTACGAGCGCGAACGCGGGACGCCCCGGCTACGACTACCCGCTGGGCGGCGGCGAGTGGATCAAACGCGACGAACAGCCCTAGCCCGGTCCAGCCCTGTCCGCATCCCGGAAAACTCCGTGCGGCGTGCACGTGTCTCCATAGGGTCCGGAACGATCCCGCAGACAAGGAGCCGCCGCCCATGACCACCACGCCAACCACGCCCACCACGCCCACCACCACAGCGACCGCAGCGCCCGCATCAGCGACCACGCCGCCCCCGGCGCTCGCCGCCCGCGTCGCCGGCACCGGCGGCTCGCCGATCCGCGCCATCCTCGCCGTCACCGCCCGGCCCGAGGTCATCAACTTCGCCGGCGGCCTGCCGGCCCCCGAACTCTTCGACACCGAAGGCATCGCGGCCGCCTTCGCCGAGGTCCTGGCCACCGAGCCGGAACGCGCCCTCCAGTACTCCACCACCGAGGGCGAACCCGCCCTGCGCGAGGCGCTCGCCGCCCGGACCACCGCGCGCGCCCTGCCCACCGGCGCCGACGACCTCCTGATCACCACCGGCTCCCAGCAGGCGCTGTCCCTCCTCGCGACGGCCCTGCTCGCCCCCGGCGACACGGTCCTCGTCGAGAACCCCTGTTATCTGGCGGCACTTCAGGCCTTCGGTCTCGCCGGCGCCCGCGTCGTCGGCGTCCCCTGCGACGACGACGGCATCGACCCGGACGCCCTCGACGCGCTCGTCGCCGAACACCGCCCCAAGCTGCTCTACACCGTCCCCACGTTCCAGAACCCGACCGGCCGGACCCTGCCCGCCGAGCGCCGCGCCGCCGTCGCCCGGGTCGCGGCCCGCCGCGGTCTGTGGATCGTCGAGGACGACCCGTACGGTGAACTCCGCTTCGAGGGCGGGCGGGTGCCGTGGATCGCCACGTACGAGGGCGCCCGCGACCGCACCGTTCTGCTCGGCTCGTTCTCCAAGGTGATGGCGCCCGGCCTGCGTCTGGGCTGGCTGCGCGTGCCGCAGGAGCTGCGCCGCGCCTGTGTCGTCGCCAAGCAGGCCGCCGACCTGCACACCCCGACCGTCAACCAGCTCGCCGCGGCCCGCTACCTGTCCACGTACGACCTCGACGCGCACGTCACGAAGGTCGCCGCCGTCTACGCAGAACGCCGCGACGCGATGCTCGCCGCGCTCCCCGCCGCCCTCCCCGAGGGCTCCACCTGGACCCGCCCCGAGGGCGGCATGTTCCTGTGGGCGACGCTCCCGCACGGCGCCGGACACGACTCGACCGCCCTGCTGAGCAAGGCGGTCGAGGAAGAGGTCGCGTACGTCCCGGGCGCCCCGTTCTACGCGACGGACCCCGACCCCGCGACCCTCCGGCTCTGCTTCGTCACACAGACGCCGGAGGAGATCACGGAAGGGCTCGCGCGCCTGGGGCGCGCCCTGAACGGCTAGACCCTAGAGCTTCTCGGGGGTCCGGATGCCCAGCAGGGCCATGCCCTGGTGGAGCGTCCGGGCCGTCAGGTCGCAGAGGAACAGACGGTTCTCGACGATCTCCTGCGCCGGGCGCGGCTTGATCACCGGGCACTGGTCGAAGAACGTCGTGAACAGCGACGCCAGCTGGTAGAGGTACGCGGCCAGCTTGTGCGGCGCGTACTCGGCGGCAGCCTCGAAGACCGTGTCGCCGAACGCGTCCAGGTGCAGGCCCAACGCCCGCTCCGCCGGGGCGAGTTCGAGCTCCGGGTGCGCGGCGGGCTTCGTCCCGCCCGCCTTGCGCAGGATCGACCGGTTCCGCGCGTACGCGTACTGGAGGTAGACCGACGTGTCGCCGTTCAGCGACACCATCTGGTCCAGGTCGAACTTGTAGTCGCGGCTCGGCGACGTCGACAGGTCCGCGTACTTCACGGCGCCGATGCCCACGAACCGGCCGTTCTCGAGGATCTCCTCCTCGGTCAGGCCCACCTTCTCGGCCTTCTCGCGCACGACGGCCGTGGCCCGCTCGACAGCCTCGTCGAGGAGGTCCTCCAGCTTCACCGTCTCGCCCTCACGCGTCTTGAACGGCTTGCCGTCCGCGCCGAGGACCGTGCCGTACCCCATGTTGTGCGCGGTCACGTCGTCGTTCAGCCAGCCCGCGCGGCGGGCCGTCTCGAAGACCATCTTGAAGTGCAGCGACTGGCGCACGTCCACGACGTACAGGAGCGTCGTCGCGTGCAGGTCCTGGACCCGGTTGCGGATCGCCGTCAGGTCGGAGGCCGCGTAGCCGAAGCCGCCGTCGGCCTTCTGCACGATCAGCGGGACCGGCTGGTCGTCCTTGCCCTTGATGTCGTCGAAGAAGACGACGAGCGCGCCCTCGGAGCGGACGGCGACGCCCATCTCCTCCAGGAGGCGGGCGGTCTCCGGCATGCCGTCGTTGTACGCGGACTCGCCGACGATCTCCTCGTCACGGATCTCCATGTCGAGCTTCTCGAAGACCGAGTAGAAGTAGACCTTCGACTCGTCGACGAACCGCTGCCACAGGTCGAGGGTCTCCTTGTCGCCGGACTGGAGCGCCACGACCCGCTTGCGGGCCCGCTCCTTGAAGTCCTCGTCCGCGTCGAAGACGGCACGCGACGCCTTGTACACCCGGTTCAGGTTGCTCATGGCCTGCTCACCGTCGACATCCTCGGCCGGGGCCAGGGCGTCGGGGTTCTCGATCAGGTACTGGATGAGCATGCCGAACTGGGTGCCCCAGTCGCCGATGTGGTGGCGGCCGATGGTCTGCTCGCCGGTGAAGTCGAGCATGCCGCGCAGCGCGTCGCCGATGACGGCGGAGCGCAGGTGGCCGACGTGCATCTCCTTCGCCACGTTCGGCTGCGCGTAGTCGACGACCGTGACGCCCGGCTCGTCCTTCGTGGGCACGCCGAGCCGCTCGCCGTCCGCGGCGCGGGCGGCGAGCGTCTCGGTGATCGCCTTGTCGGTGACCGTCACGTTCAGGAAGCCGGGGCCCGAGACCTCGACGTCGGCGAGCAGGTCACCGTTCTCGATCTTCGCGACGACCTCGGTGGCGAGCTCCCGCGGGTTCGCCTTGGCCTTCTTGGCGAGCGCCAGGATCCCGTTGGCCTGGTAGTCGGCCCGGTCGCTACGTCGCAGCAGCGGATCCGCGCCCGTACCGGCCTCGGGGAGGGCGGCGACGAGGGCATCGGAGAGACGCTGGTTGACGCTGGCGGTGATGGACGTGACCGGGGCCATGGGTATGGGCTGCCGTTCTGGTCGGGGCTGGATTGACAGGTCCGGCCAGTATCCCACGGGGGTACAACCTGGTTTTCTACCCGACGGACCCGGCCGGGGGCGGCGCGTAGACGGTGACGGCCTCGCTGTAGTTGTTCGAGCCGTCCACCGCACGCAGCTCCCAGCAGCGCTGCTCCCCTTCGGCCGGGCTCCCGGTGTCCTCGAAGGACGTCGCGCCGGCGCCCAGGACCTCCGTGGTGCCGCTCGCGCAGGTCCGCACCCCGTCGACCGTCTCCGCGCGGCCGAGGCGCAGCCAGTACGCGTGCAGGTCGGCGGCGGACGGCGCCTCCCAGCGCAGGGCGGTGCCCGTCGTCCCGGGGGACGCGGTGAACCCGGCCGGCGCGGCCGGGGCGGCGGTGTCCTGGTACGGGACGGCCTTGAAGTCGGTCGACAGGACCCCGTTCCCGGCCACCGCGAACGCGGTCACGTACCGGTCCGTCGAACCGCCGAAGTCGGTCAGCGTGCACTGGTAGTCGACGTACAGCTCGGTGCGGAACACCTCCTGGGGCGCGCACGCCCGCAGGTTCGTACGGACTGTGGAGGCACTCGTACCGGAGTAGACGCGGAAGCCGCCGCTGTGGTCGTTGTCCGCCGCCACGCGCAGGTTCAGGACCGGCCTGCCGTCCGCGTCCGGGCGCAGCCCGACGGGCATCGCGGGCGCCACCTGACGGCGCGCGCCGATCTTCGTCCCGCCCGACCGGTGCCCGGCCGCGTCGAGCGCGTACACCGTGTACGTGCGGGTGACGCCCGGCTTCGCCGTCGTGTCGCGGTACGAGGCGGCCGCCGCCGTCCCCAGGAGCGCGGGCTCCGCGCCGCCGTCCGAGCCGTACACCTGCCAGCGCTCCGCGTCGTCCGCCGGCGCGCTCCAGGACAGCGTGACCGCGTTGGTGTCGGCCTTCGCCGCGAGCCCCGCCACGGCGCCCGGCGTCGCGACGTCCGGCGTCGTCACCGCGACCGGCGCGGTGCGCGCCGAGGTGTTCCCGGCGGCGTCGCCGGCCGTCGCCGCGTAGTAGTAGGTCTGCTTCTCGGCGGCCGACTCGTCGTACAGGTACTGCTCATCAGGCGTCTGGCGCAGGTCCAGGGAAGCGACCTTCGTGAACGGGCCCGCCGCGGCGGTCGCCCGCCACAGCGTGAACACCGGCCCGTCGGACGGCCGCACCTGCCCCAGCCACACGTTGACCCGCGGGATCGGCGTCCCGTCGGACCCCTCGTAGCCGGTGGTCACCGACACCGACACGTCCGAGGCGCGCACGGCGGGGACGGCCGGGGCCGTCTTGTCGGGGGTCGTCACGTACGGGCCGCAGGCGGTCGCGCCGTAGTTCGTCCACTGGTCGACGGCCTGCACGCAGAACCGGTACTTCCGGCCGTCCTTCGGCGGCGTGTACGAGGCCGAGGTGCCGGTCGTCGTCCAGCTCGTCACCCCGCCCTCCGGCGTCTCGACACGCACCCGGTAGTGGGCGATGTCCAGCTCCCGGTTCTTCTTCCAGGCCGCGCTCGCCTTCCCCGTCGCCGCGTCGTACGTCGTGGTGATGCCGGCCGGCGCGAGCGGCGCCCTGCTGTCCGACGACGCGGGCCATGTGAACTTCACCCGCGACAGGCCCGTCCAGTTCACATGGTCGACGCGCACGGTGTGCGTACCGGAGCCGATGCAGAACGTGCCGGGCACGCTGTTGCCCGCGTCCCCGGTGTTCGTCCACTTGCTGACCTTGCGCACCCCGTCCACGTAAAGCCGCAGGCCGTCCGTGCCCGAGAGGCGGTACGTGAAACAGCCGCCCGAACCGAAATCGCGGGTCAGCGACCAGCGCACCCCGAAGGAGTTCTTCGGCATCCCCGAGAACGGCGCGCCCGTCCAGGACTGGTCGATCGTGGTGTCGCAGTCCGTCTTCTTCGGCGTACCGGAGAACGACGTGTTCGAGTAGAACGTCCGCTTGAACGTGGTGTCGCCGCAGGTCACGGCGGCCTCGGCGGCCGGGGCCGCCAGGACGAGGCAGGCCGTGGGCAGCGCCAGGGCGAGCGAGGCCGCCCCCACGCGCAGCCCGGCCCGGTATCTGTCTGTGATCACGCACAGAGGACTGCTGTGAGCCACCTGTGGTTGTACGGCGGGACAATCCGTTTTCCGCCTGGAACCGGCGCGGGTGACAATGGGCGGCGGGGCCGGACCGCCGGACGGCCGCCCGCCCCGAGGACACCACTTCACGACACAGAAGCAGAACGAGGAAGAAGGACGTGCCGACCGTGGCCCAGAGCACCGGAACGGAGACCCCAGAGAACGCGGACTGGGTCTCCCGTTACGCGGACGATGTCATCGCCGAGTCCGAGCGTCGTGCCCCGGGCAAACCGGTCGTCGTCGCCTCCGGCCTCTCCCCGTCCGGCCCGATCCACCTGGGCAACCTGCGCGAGGTCATGACCCCGCACCTGGTCGCCGACGAGATCCGCCGCCGCGGCCACACCGTGCGCCACCTGATCTCGTGGGACGACTACGACCGCTACCGCAAGGTTCCCAACGGCGTGCCCGGCACGGACGCGTCCTGGGCCGACCACATCGGCAAGCCGCTCACCTCGGTCCCGGCCCCGGCCGGATCCGCGTACCCGAACTGGGCCGAGCACTTCAAGGCCGCCATGGTCGAAGCCCTCGCCGAGCTCGGCGTCGAGTTCGACGGCATCAGCCAGACCGAGCAGTACACGTCCGGCGCCTACCGCGAGCAGATCCTGCACGCCATGAAGCACCGCGGCGACATCGACGCGATTCTCGACCAGTACCGCACCAAGAAGGCCCCGGCCAAGAAGCAGCAGAAGCCCCTCGACGAGGCCGAGCTGGAGGCCGCCGAGGGCTCCGGCGCAGCGTCCGAGGACGACGGCAGCGGCGGCGCGGGCGGCTACTACCCGTACAAGCCGTTCTGCGGCGAGTGCGGCAAGGACCTCACCACCGTCACCTCGTACGACGACGAGACGACCGAGCTGTCCTACACCTGCACGCTCGACGGCTTCACCGAGACGGTCCTCCTCTCGGAGTTCAACCGCGGCAAGCTGGTCTGGAAGGTCGACTGGCCGATGCGCTGGGCGTACGAAGGCGTGATCTTCGAGCCGTCCGGCGTCGACCACTCGTCCCCGGGCTCGTCGTTCCAGGTCGGCGGCCAGATCGTCGACCGGATCTTCGGCGGCAAGCAGCCCATCGGCCCCATGTACGCCTTCGTCGGCATCAGCGGCATGGCCAAGATGTCGTCGTCCAAGGGCGGCGTCCCCACCCCCGGCGACGCCCTCCAGATCATGGAGCCGCAGATCCTGCGCTGGCTCTACGCCCGCCGCCGCCCCAACCAGTCGTTCAAGATCGCCTTCGACCAGGAGATCCAGCGGCTCTACGACGAGTGGGACAAGCTCAGCGCCAAGGTCGCCGACGGCACCGTGCTGCCCGCCGACGCCGCCGCGTACAGCCGCGCCGTCGGCGTCGCCGCCGGTGAACTGCCGCGCACCGAGCGCCCGTTGCCCTACCGCACGCTGGCCTCCGTGGCCGACGTGACCGCCGGCGACGCGGAGCAGACGCTGCGCATCCTCTCCGAGCTCGACCCGGAGAACCCGGTCACCGACCTTGCCACCGTCCGGCCCCGCCTGGACAAGGCCGAGGCCTGGACAGCCAAGTACGTACCCGCCGAGTCCCGCACCATCGTGCGCACCGAGCCGGACACGCAGGCCCTCGCCGCCCTCGACGACGCGTCCCGCGACTCGATCCGCCTCCTCCTGGAGGGCCTCGACGACAACTGGTCCCTGGACGGCCTGACCCACCTCGTCTACGGCGTCCCCAAGGTGCAGGCCGGCTTCTCCGCCGACGCCACCGCCAAGGAACTCCCGCCGGAGATCAAGACCGCCCAGCGGACCTTCTTCGCGCTGCTCTACGACCTCCTGGTCGGCCGCGACACCGGACCGCGCCTGCCCACGCTGCTCCTCGCCGTCGGCGCGGACCGCGTACGCAAGCTGCTCGGCGCGTAACGGCGTCACGGGACACAACAGTGGGGCGGCACCTTCGGGTGCCGCCCCACAGCTGTGCTGGTAGAGACCTAGGCGATGTGGTCCTCCATCAGCTCCGCGTTGTAGCGGGCCTCGAACTGATCCGCGTAACGGTTCACGTCCCGCGGCTGGAGCCGGATGCCGAACGCGTCCTCCACATCCGCGGCGAACCGGCCCGGCGACGGCACACCCTCACCCTGTATGGCCCCGCGATACACCCGGTACAGCTCGTCGTCCGACGGCGCAGCCTCCGCCACCCCGTCACCCAGCGGCCGCGTCCCCCCGGCCCCGTTCGGCACTGGGAACTCCGGCTCCGCCACGGCCACCGGCTCCGGCTCGGCCTCCCGCGGATGCGGAACCGGCACCGGAATCTGCTGCGGCTGCTCCTCGTACCACCCCTGATGCTCCTGCTCCGGCACGAACGTCGGCGCCTCGAACTCGGGGTCGTACCCGCCGTGGTACTCCTTCGGCTGCGGCTCCGCGAACCACTGACTCGGCGCCTCGGCCACCACCGGCTGAGGCTGCGGCTGCAGTTGCTGAGGCTGAGCCTCCAGCTGCGCCGGACCGGACGCCACCGGGACCGGCGGCAGCAACTGCGGCTCGATCCCCGCCGCCGCGAGACCCGCCGGCGCCGTCTCCGCCAACGGCACCCCGTACCGCGCCAGACGCAACGGCATCAACGACTCCACCGGAGCCTTACGACGCCACGCCCGCCCGAACCGCGACCGCAGCCGCGCCTGATACACAAGCCGCTCCTGCTCCAGCTTGATGACCTGGTCGTACGACCGCAGCTCCCACAGCTTCATCCGCCGCCACAACAAGAACGTGGGCAACGGCGACAGCAGCCAGCGCGTGATCCGCACGCCCTCCATGTGCTTGTCCGCGGTGATGTCCGCGATCCGCCCGATCGCGTGCCGGGCCGCCTCCACCGCCACCACGAACAGCACCGGGATCACGGCGTGCATCCCCGTGCCCAGCGGATCGGGCCACGCCGCCGCACCGTTGAACGCGATCGTCGCCGCCGTCAGCAGCCACGCCGTCTGACGAAGGAGCGGAAACGGTATCCGGATCCACGTCAGCAGCAGATCCAGGGCGAGCAGCACACAGATACCCGCGTCGATACCGATCGGGAAGACGTACGAGAAATTGCCGAAGCCCTTCTCGATCGCCAGCTCCCGCACGGCCGCGTACGAACCGGCGAAACCGATCCCCGCGATGACGACCGCACCGGCCACCACCACCCCGATGAGTATCCGGTGCGTCCGTGTCAGCTCCAGTGGCGCGGCCACTCCAGTTCCCCTCCCAGTTCGGCATGTTGCGTCCAACAGACTGGCACACGCGTGCGGCAGGCCGTGGGCCGGTACGCCCGGAGCCCGGCACCCAAAAGGGGCCGGGCTCCGCAAACGCCATACGAATAAGGAGAGTTCAGTCCTTCTTGGCGGACTTCGAAGGGGACGCGGACGGCGACTTCGCACCGGACTTCGACGCGGACTTCGACGCGGACGGCGACGAAGAGGAGCTGTCACCGGACTTACCGGACCCACCGGCCTTGGCCGAGTCCACGACCGAGGCCACCGCCTCCTTGGCCGCCTTCTCGGCACCCTTCGACAGATCGCTCGCGTCCGGCGTCTTGTCACCGGCCAGACCCGAACCGTTGTAGTCGACCGTCACCACCACGTTGTCCACGCGCGAGACGACCGTCTGCTGCCGGGACGTGACGTCCTTGCCCTTCTTCTCCTCGTACTTGCTGTCGTAGCGCACCAGCGTCGCCTCGTCGCCCGTACCGGACACCGGCGACGTCTTCACGCTCTTCGCGCCCTCCGTCGACTCCGCGTCCTTGACCTGCTTCGCGTAGTACTCCGACGCCAGCTTGTCGCCACTGCCCCGGTTCAGGTCAGAGTCGAACCGCATCAGCGAGACGCTCAGCCAGCGGTACTGCGAACCCTTCACGCCATTGCTGTCCAGGCTCGACCAGGAGCAGCTCGCCCGCGACGACTCGTCGTCCGACGAACCCGACTTGCTCTTGCCCTTCGGCGCCAGATCGTCCAGCGTCTTCTTCGACAGCGCCGAGCACGCCTGCGGCAGGTCCTTGTACGTCACGGCCGCGAGCTTCTTCGCCGCGTCCCCGGCGGTCGACGCGGAAGCCTTCGCCTCCGAGCCCTTCTTCGCTCCGTCACCGGAATCCGAACCGGAACCGGAGGAACAGCCGGCCACGACGAGAACCGCCGGCACGGCGGCAGCGCAGACGAGGAGGCGGGAGAGTCGCTTGGTGGGACGGTGCATGGTTCCTTCACTAGGACGCTGACAGGACACCGGCCCCGGTCCGGAGGCGGCGCACCACCCCGACACCGGGTCCGATGGGCCACCGTACGCCGAAGCGCACCCGCACGCCCCACCTTCACCGGACCCGGACCACCCGCCCCGAGCCCGTCCTCACGCCCCTACTCGCCGAACTGACCGACCAGCTCCCGCGCCAGCTCACGGGCTGTGTCCTGCATTTCTTCACTGTCCGGCGTCTCGCCGACGACCGCCGACTGCGCCTCGTACTCGACGGTCACGAGCACGTTGGACGTGCGGAACACCACAGTCACCGTCCGCTTCCCCGCCCCCGTCGAACCCGCCGCCACATCGTTCACGAACGCCTCGTCCCCGAGATCGTCCAGCGTGCGCGGCTGCACCTCGGACGCCGACGGCGAGGGGGACCCGGCGGACCCCGCATCCGACGAGGGGCCGTCGGACGCCTTGTCGGGGGTCTCGCTCTCCTCCTCGGTGGGCGTCGGCTCCGGCAGGTCCGCCGCGACCACCTTGTCCCCGAACACCGACTCCGCCTCCGCGTCGTCGCTCACCGACGCCGTGTACGACACCACCCGCTCGAAATCGAGCGTCAGCCGGTGCGTGCCGTCCTTCGCCGAGTCGTCCTTCCACCGGCACCCCACCCGCCGGCCCGTGTCGAACGTGGTCGTCGCCACACCCTCGTACGCCTTCTCGCGCTGCTCCTCGTCCGGGATCTGGGCGATCCCCGGCAGCATCTCGTCCAGCGTCGCCTTCCCCGGCTGCGAACACGGCTCGGGCAGCGTCCGGTACTTCCCCGGCCGCGCCACCGTCGCCGACGCGCTCACCTCGCCCGGCTTCGAGTCGTCCGCGCCGCCGTCGGAGTCGGAACTCCCGGTGCAGCCCGCGAGCAACGCCGTCAGGAGCACGGCGACACCCGGCACGTACGCGTAGGACTTCCGCTGCACCGTGAAGGCTCCCTGTCTGCCGGTGTTAATCGGTTGCCGCGATGGGCGGCCGGTGACGACGATATCTATCGCACGCACAGCCGTGGACGCCGGTCCGCCATCCGTTTCACGGACCTTGGCTCCGGTATGCGCACATACACCAGACTTCTGACCGACCAGTCCAACTGGTCCCGTTCACGGGGGATTTCATGTCATACGTAGAGGTGCCGGGGGCGAAGGTTCCCATCCGCATGTGGACCGACCCGGCGACGGTCGAGGACGTGGCGATGCAGCAGCTCCGCAACGTCGCGACCCTCCCCTGGATCAAGGGCCTCGCCGTCATGCCCGACGTCCACTACGGCAAGGGCGCGACGGTCGGCTCGGTCATCGCGATGCAGGGCGCGGTCTGCCCGGCGGCGGTCGGCGTGGACATCGGCTGCGGCATGAGCGCGGTCAGGACGTCCCTGACGGCCAACGACCTCCCGGGCGACCTGTCCCGCCTCCGCTCCAAGATCGAGCAGGCGATCCCGGTGGGCCGCGGCATGCACGACGATCCGGTGGACCCGGGGCGGCTGCACGGGTTCGGTACGGCGGGGTGGGACGACTTCTGGGGGCGGTTCGAAGGGGTCGCCGATTCGGTCAAGTTCCGGGAGGGGCGGGCCCGTAAGCAGATGGGGTCGCTCGGAGCCGGAAACCATTTCCTCGAACTCACGTTCGATACCGAGGGTGCGGTCTGGCTCATGCTGCACTCCGGTTCCCGCAACATCGGCAAGGAACTGGCCGACCACCACATCGGCGTCGCCCAGAAGCTCCCGCACAACCAGAACCTGGTCGACCGCGATCTGGCCGTCTTCATCTCGGAGACCCCGCAGATGGCGGCGTACCGCAACGACCTGTTCTGGGCGCAGGAGTACGCGAAGTACAACCGCTCGATCATGATGGCGCTCTTCAAGGACGTGGTCCGCAAGGAGTTCAAGAAGGCGAAGGTCACCTTCGAGCCGGAGATCAGCGCTCACCACAACTACGTGAGCGAGGAGCGCTACGACGGCATGGACCTGCTGGTCACCCGTAAGGGCGCGATCCGGGCGGGCTCGGGCGAGTACGGGATCATCCCGGGCTCCATGGGCACGGGTTCGTACATCGTGAAGGGCCTCGGTAACGCGGCGTCCTTCAACTCGGCCTCGCACGGCGCGGGCCGCAAGATGAGCCGGAACGCGGCGAAGAAGCGGTTCTCGACGCGCGACCTGGAGGAGCAGACGCGGGGTGTGGAGTGCCGTAAGGACTCCGGCGTCGTGGACGAGATCCCGGGCGCGTACAAGCCGATCGAGCAGGTCATCGATCAGCAGCGCGACCTCGTGGAGGTCGTGGCGAAGCTGAAGCAGGTCGTCTGCGTGAAGGGCTGAAGCCGGGGTGGGGCGGCGTTGCCGCCCCACCGCGCTCACTCAGGTGACGGAACAATGCCGTGGATCAGCTTCCAGCGGCGCACTTGGCACGCAGCGGCGGAGTGCCCCAGGGCGCTCGCCGCATCTGCGATGGTGGCAGCCGAGAGCAGGATCTGGTCTTTGTCCTGTGTCCACCTGATGCGCGGAGCGGCACGTTTCATGTCCGCCGGGCGGACCCAGGTTTGCAGTGAGTCTGCGGCTTTCTTCTTTCGGTCGAGCGAGAGGCAGTTCGGGTAGTACAGGTGCTCCGCCAGGGCCTGTGACGCCTCCTTCGTGTAGATGACGTTGTAGATACCGTCCCGTTTGTTGCGGCTCGGATGAAGGGTCGTCCCCGTGATCTTCCTGGCGTAGAAACACAGGTAGACCGCGATCGCGGTGCTGGCCGTGGTGAGCGAGACGAACGGCAACCCGGGCTTCGTGTAGCCGACCGACCCATCGGCGTCGATCACACCCCGCAGGTAGTCGCGCCGGGAGAACGGCACACGAGGCGGCTGGATCTTCTTCGACTTGCGCCCGTACGGCAGCCCGAGCTCGTTGATCTTCGTGCGCGCTTCCAGGGAGCAGAGAGTCCAGGTCGCCGAATGATGACTCTCGGCGAAGTTGGTGGACCTGACGCGCTCGGTGATGCTGCTGTTGTACGGGGTCAACTCCTGGAACCTGCGCAGGATGTCGATGTCCCGGATGTTGAGCTCTGTGGTCAGTTGGCCCTTCTGCCCGGTGCCCTGTGCGAGATGCCCGTCCATCTGCAGAAACCCGAACATGTACGCATACTCGGGCACCTCCAGATCCATGAACCGCGCCGCATCCGGGACATGAAGCCCGAGTGCCTCGTCGAACGTGAACTGGTGAGCGCTAGGCTCGCGTTCAGCCATGGGAAGTGTTGCCTTCCTCTTGGTCAGGCCCTCGGCTGGGACGGCAATCCCGCCGGGGGCCGCGCTGTTTTCGGTTGTCGTCCATGACGCTAGCCAGCGGGCTGCTGCTCGACCGGGTAATCGATCAGCGTCACCCGTGTGAGTGGCTCAAGGGGCAGGCGTGATGGCGGTGTTGATCGCCCCTCTTCCCCCAGGTCACGGCCGTCGGAGATCATGCGACATGCACTCAGACGGCTGGTACCTCACTGAAGACCTGGATGGATTTTTCGAGCGGGCGGGCGATTTCGTGCGGTCGCGGCCCGTCGTGCACATGCCGCAGTTGACGGCGCTCGCGCGGCTGCGGAAGCGGGGGGCCGCCTGGTACGGGGGCGGGGCGCCGTTGTTCGGGTGGGTGGAGGCGGGCGGCGGGGAGGTCGTGGGGACGTTTCATCGGCTGCCGGCGCAGGGGGTCGGGCTGACGTCGCTGACCGCCGGGCAGGCTGATGGGCTGGCCGCGCGGCTGGCGGGGCTGGGGATTCCTGTTCCGTACGTGAGTGCCGATCGGGCGAGCGCCGACGCGTTCGTGGAGGCCTGGCAGCGGCGTACGGGGGCGACGGCGAAGCTGCGTACGCCGATGTGTGTGTACCGGCTGGGCACGCTGACGCCGCCGGAGCCGTTTCCGGCGGGGCGGGGGCGGGTCGTGGGGGACGCGGACCGGGAGCAACTGATGCGGTGGTGCCGGGAGTTCGCGGCGGATGTCGGGGAGGACGTCGTCATCGACGACGCCACGTGGGCCGGGACGCGGTTCGCCGACAAGACGTACACGTTCTGGGAGGACGAGGACGGTACGCCGGTGGCCATGGCCGGGGTGAATCCGGTGGTCGAGGGCGTGGCCCAGGTCGACCCCGTCTACACCCCGGCGGGCCTGCGCGGACGCGGCTACGCGGCGGCCGTCACCGTCGAGGTGACCCGCGCGGCGCTCGCCGGGGGTGCCGCGCAGGCCGCGCTGTGCACGGACGCGGGCAACCCGACGAGCAACGCGCTCTATCGGCGGCTCGGGTACGAGCTGGTCACCGACTGGGCTGTGTACGACTTCGAGTAGGAGACGTGCGGGTCAGCGGACGTCGACGCAGTCGCCGGTCGCGGTGACCGCCGGCGTGGTGGTCGTGCCCTCGAACTTGTAGCGGTAGCAGCGGTCGGCCGTGGCGGTGCGCGTCTGCTTCTCGACGCCCGCCAGGCTGCCGGTGCCGGTGACGTGGCTGCTGGTGGTGGCGTAGGAGCCGGTCAGCGAGCGCTCCTGGAGGCGGACGGTCTGCTGGGTGTAGCCCGCGTACTTGTGGGTCTCCCAGTTGGCGCGCTCCAACTTGCCGGTGATCGTGATGGTCTTGCCCTTGGCGACAGGCTCGGGCGACGCGTTGTTGCTGAGGCGGGACCAGCGCTGGAGGTACCAGGTCTTGGCGTTCTCGGTGTCCACGTCGGTGGTCGCCTCGGTGATCGCGTAGAGGTCGATCTTCCAGGCCCCGGCGTCCTCGTTCTTCAAGTCGTACCGGGGGTCGATCTTGAAGGTCTCCGTGCAGGCGAACGTGCCGTCCGCCGACTGGACGCAGGGGTCGGTGTCCGAACCGAACTCCTCGGAGTTCATGAACTGCTTCAGGCCGGTGTCCTGGTCGGTGCCGCGCCAGATCGCGGCGTGGCTGCCGTAGAGGGTCGACCCGCCGCTGACCGTCCACTTCACGGTGATCGTCTGGGTGTTCGTCGTGCCGACGCGGGCGCTGTTGCCGCCGTTGACGGTGATGCCGGAGACGACGGTGACGTCGCCCGTGCCGTCGGCGGCCAGGGTCCTGGGCTTGGGCGCGGCGGCCTTCGCCTCGGCCGCGTCGGCGGCGGCGGACTTGCTCTGCTTCAGCGCCTCGGCCGCATCGGTCTCGCCCGCCGTCGCGGACGGGGTGACGAGCAGGCCGACGGCGAGCCCGGCGGCGGCGAACGCGCTGACGCCCAGGGTCACCTTCTTGCCGGTCGTCAGCTTCTTGCGGGAGTGCTGGGACATGAGGAAGCTCCAGTCTCGACGGTCGCGTACGGCCAAAGCGGCCGCAAAGACTTGACCAACTGAGGCGGGAAGGAGTTGTACGGGAGGGGTAGTTGAGGCGTGTGAGGTACGCCACCTGTCCCGGTCGTCCGTGATGGCAGAGTGCAGGCATGATCCTCGTCGTGGGCGGCAGCGGTTACCTGGGCGGCCGTCTGGTGCGGGCCGCTCTCGACGGCGGGCGCCGCGTGGCCGCCACGTACGCCTCGCGGCCCGGCGGTGACGGGGTGAGGTGGCTCGGCGTCGATCTGCGGGAGTCCGCCTCGATCGAGGCCGCCCTCGATGCCGTACGGCCACGCGTCGTCGTCAACTCCTCGTCCGGAGGCGCCGATTGGGCCGTGACCGCCGACGGCGCCGCGCGTCTGGCCGCCGCCGCGCGGGCGCGGGGGTGCCGGCTCGTCCATGTGTCGAGCGACGCGGTGTTCTCTGGTGCGGACGTGCGCTACGCCGAGGAGTGCCTGCCGGATCCGGTCACGACGTACGGCGCGGCGAAGGCGGCGGCCGAGACAGCGGTGCGGGCCGTCGATCCGGCGGCGGTCGTCGCGCGTACGTCACTGATCGTCGGGGACGGGCGGTCGAAGCACGAGGAGTTCGTACGCGCGCTCGCCACGGGGCAGCGGCCTGGCGTGCTGTTCACCGACGACATCCGCTGCCCGGTCCACGTCGACGACCTCGCGGCGGCCCTCCTCGAAGTGGCGGACGGCGACACGGCCGGGGTCGTGCACCTCGGCGGCGCCGACGCCGTCAGCCGCCATGAACTCGGCACCCTGATCGCCCGTAGGGACGGGTACGCCGTGGATGCGCTGCGGGCCGCGCCCGCCCCCGCCGGGCGCGACATCCGGCTGGACGGCACGCGCACGCAGGCGGCGTTGGGCGTACGGCTGCGCGGGGCGCGGGAGTTCCTCACGGTCTAGCGCAGCGCGGCGGCGACCAGGCCTTCGAGGGCTTCCCTTCGTACGGCGCCGCCGTTCACGAGGCTGTCGAAGACCAGGCCGTCGATGCAGGTGAGCAGGGTGTGGGTGCGGTTCTCGACGTCTGTCGCGCCGTGCGCGGTGAGGAAGAGCCGGACGGCTTCGCGGCCGGCGTTCTCGCGGGGGATGAGGATCTCGCGCAGTTCCGGGTCGCGGACGCTCTCGACGGTGCAGGCGTAGCGGGCGAGCGAGCGGCGGCGGCCCTCGCCGGTGAGTCGCTGCCGGGTGAGCAGTGTCATGCCGTCGACGAGTTCCTCGGCGGTGCGCAGCGGGGGCAGGGATGCGGCGGTCGTCCGGAGTTCCTGCTGGTCGAGGTGGACCAGGCGGTTCACGAGTGCGGTCAGGAGCGCGGCGCGGGTGCGGAAGTAGGCCGAGGTGGTGCCCGGCGGCAGGGCGGCCTTCCGGTCGACGGCGCGGTGGGTCAGGCCGCGCATTCCCTCGTCGGCGAGTACGTCGAGGGCCGCGTCTGCGAGGAGGGTGCGCCGGTCCGATGCCATGACGTCTTTCTACACCCGTAGAGGAAGGGCGCAGGGGCGGGGGATAGAGTGCGTCTTCCGTTCACTTTCTACAGGTGTAGAAAACGCAGGCGGAAGGGGCGCTTCGGCATGGGGAACACCGCAGTGGTGGTCGGCGGCGGGATCGGCGGACTGGCCGCCGCGATCGGTCTGCGCCGCGTCGGGTGGGAGGTGAGGGTGGTCGAGCGCGCCGCCGTGCTCGACGACGCGGGCGCGGGCATCTCCCTGGCCGCCAACGGCCTGCGGGCGCTGGACGAACTCGGCGTCGGCGCCGCGGTCAGGGGTGCGTCGCGCGGCCAGTACACCGGCGGCACCCGCACCCCCGGAGGTGCCCGCATCGCCCGGATGGACGGCGCGGCGCTGGAGCGGGCGGTGGGCGCGCCGATCATGGGCATCCCGCGCTCCACCCTGCACCGGCTGCTGCGTGACGCCCTGCCCGCCGCGGCGCTGGTGACCGGCGCCGAGGTGACCTCGGTCGATCAGGCCGGGCCGGGGGCGGTCCGGGTCGAGTGCGGGGCCGCCGTCCTGGAGGCCGATCTGGTGGTGGCGGCCGACGGTATCGGCAGCGCTGTCCGCCGCCGTCTCTTCCCTGACCATCCCGGCCCGGTCCACAGCGGCTCGACGGTGCTGCGCGCGATCACCGAGCACCCGGTGGATCTGCGGACCGACTTCGAGCTGACCTGGGGCCGGGGGGCCGAGTTCGGGCACATCGCCTTCCTGGACGGGCGGGCCGAGTGGCACGCGGTCCTCAGCCTCCCGGCCGGCACGCGGTTCACCGATCCGCGGGCCGAGCTGCGCCGGCGCTTCTCCGGATGGCACGACCCGATCCCCGCCCTGCTCGACGCCACCCGGCCGGAGGCCGTGCTCCACCACGACGTGAACGAACTGCGCACGCCGCTTCCCTCGTACGCCGTCGGCCGGATCGCGCTGCTCGGTGACGCGGCCCACGCGATGACCCCCAACCTCGGCCAGGGCGCCTGCCAGGCGCTGGAGGACGCGGTCGCCCTGGCGGCCGCCCTCGGCGCCGGGCCCACGGTCGAAGCGGCGCTCCTGCGCTACGACACCGAGCGCAGGCCCCGCAGTCAGGCGGTCGCGCGGGCTGCCCGGCAGGCCGGAAGGATGGGCCAGCAGCTCTCCCACCCGCTGGCCATCGCCCTGCGGAACACGGCGATGCGCCTGACGCCGTCCCGGATCTCCACCCGGATGCTGCTGCGCCACCACGCCTGGGTGCCGCCCTCGCTGAACTGAGCCGTATCGGGTCGGGCCGCGCGCCGCTTGACAGCCCCGTCCCCCCGCCCGCATATTTATCTGCGTCACGCAGCTTCTGCGCGACGCCGATGGAGTAGGTCACAGTGCCGGCGTCGCGGCTGCATTCCGTACGTACTTTGGGGATCACCCATGACTTCCACGCTTCCGGCCGCCCCTGGCGCGGCCGAGGCTCCACCCGCTCTCGGGGCGCGTCGGCGCTGGGCCGTGCTCGGCGTCGTGCTCGCCGCCGACGTGCTCGACCTCGTCGACGCCACCGTCACCAACGTCGCCGCCCCGACCATCGCCCGCGACCTCGGCGGCGGCGCCGCCCTCGTCCAGTGGCTCGGCGCCTCGTACGCCCTCGCGCTCGGCGTGCTGCTCGTGCTCGGCGGCAGGCTCGGGGACAAGTTCGGCCGGCGCAGGCTCTTCCTCGTCGGGCTCGGCGGGTTCACCGCCGCGTCCGTCGCGTGCGGGCTCGCCGGCTCGCCTCAACTCCTGGTCGCCGCACGCCTGTTGCAGGGCGCCTTCGGGGCCCTCGTCATCCCGCAGGGGTTCGGCGTCCTCGGCGCCACCTGGCCGCGCGAGCAGATCGGGAAGGCGTTCAGCCTGTTCGGGCCCGTGATGGGCCTGTCCGCCGTCGGCGGGCCCGTGCTCGCCGGGTTCCTGATCGACGCCGATCCCGGCGGGCTCGGCTGGCGCGCCATGTTCCTCATCAACATCGTGCTCGGCGGCGCCGCCTTCCTCGCCGCCCTCCGCCTGCTGCCGCGCGACCGCGGCGACCGGAGCGTCGTCGTCGACACCGCCGGCTCGGTGCTGCTCGGGCTCGCCGTGCTCGGACTGCTCGGCGGGTTCATCGAGGGGGCCGCGCACGGCTGGTCCGCTGTGCCGATCGCGCCGATCGTCGCCGGTGCCGGGTTCTTCGCCGCGTTCTGCCGGCGCCAGCGCGTCGCGCCGCACCCCCTCATCCGTCCGTCGCTGCTGCGCAACCGCGGCTTCACGGCCGGTCTGCTGCTCGGCGTCGTGTTCTTCGCCGCCGTCGCGGGTCTGCTGTACGTCGTGTCGCTGTTCCTCCAGGAGGGCTTGCGCATGTCGCCCTCGGAGGCGGCCCTCGCGCTCGTTCCGCTCTCCGCCGGGATCGTCGTCGCGTCGATCGCCTGTTACCGCCTGATCGGCAGGTTCGGGCGGCGCCTCGTCCTCGCCGGGCTCTGCGTCACCCTCGCCGGCACGCTCTCGCTGCTCGCCCTCGTCGCCAACAGCGGCGTGGACGTGGGGAGTTGGGATCTCGGCGGCGGCCTGTTCGTCGTCGGTGTCGGGATGGGCACCTGCTTCGGCTCCGTCTACGACGTCACCATCGGCGACATCGCCCCGGACGAGGCCGGCAGCGCGAGCGGCGCGCTCGGTGCCGTACAGCAGCTGTCCAACGGGATGGGTGCCGCTCTCGTCACCACCGTCTACTTCCACACCGCCGACGGCGGGCGCGGCGCGGCCCACGCCACGGTCGTGAGCCTCGCCGTCGTCGCCGCCGTCGCGCTGGTCTGCTGCGGTGTCGTACGCCTGCTGCCGCGCAACGCCCAAGAAACGCACGGGAGTTAGGGGTACGGGCCGGGGAAGCACGGGCATCAGGGGATCAAGGGATCAGGACGAGTCGCCCGCGCACCCCTCCCTCCGCGAGCCGCGCGTGCGCCTTCGCCGCGTCCGTGAGCGCGTACGTCTGCGCGATCCGCGTGGTCAGGACGCCCTCGTCGGCGAGGCGGGCCAGCTCCGCGAGGCGCGCGCCGTCCGCCGCGACCTCCACCGCCCCGGTGCGCACCCCGCGCTCCGGGGCCGGTGCCGCGCCGGGGATGACGCCGGCGTACGCACCCTCGTCGCGGACCCAGGACAGGGCCTCGGCGCCGATGACCGCCGTGTCGAGGACGGCGTCCACGGGGGTGGCGGGGGTGGTGCCGCGCGGTACGAAGCCGGTGGCGCCGAGCGAGCGGACGAGGTCCTCGTCGTCGGGGCCCGCGTACGCGGTGACCTCGATGCCGAGGCGGGCGGCGAGCTGGATCGCATAGCCGCCGACCGCACCCGCCGCGCCGGTCACGAGCAGCGACTGACCGCGCTCCAGGGCGAGTTGGTCGAGGGCCTGGGCGGCGGTGAGGGCGTTGAGGGGGAGGGTCGCGGCGTCGGCCGGGGTCAGCGATGCGGGTGCCGAGGCCGCCGCCGACGCGTCCACGACGACGTGATCGGCGTGGGTGCCGAGGGAGTTGGCGGTGCCGTAGTGGAGGGCGATCACCTGGTCGCCGGGCTTCCAGCCGGTGGCGACACCGGCCGCGTCGACGGTCCCGGCGACGTCCCAGCCGAGGCCGAGCTGCTTTCCGGCCCCGCCGAAGACGCCGGCGCGGATGCCCGCGTCGACCGGGTTGAGGGTGGCGGCGGCGACCTTGATGCGGATCTGGCCCGCGCCCGGTTCGGGGATCGCGACGTCCGCGATCTCGACCGCTTCCGGACCGCCGAAGGTCGTGACGACTGCTGCGCGCATGAGAGCAACTCCCTTGAGAAATGCACTAGTTAATTGTCATCTGTGCGGCTTTCCCGGCCGCTGCTGCAACCCTAGGGAGTGCTACTCTCTTTCGGTAAGTACGTACGTGGAGGTGCGTACGTCACCCGGGGGTGTGCAGGTATGGCGACGATGACGGCGGCGCAGCGCCGCGAGCAGGCGCGGTTCGCGTACGACGCGTTCCTGCGGGAGTGCCCGACCAACCAGCTGCTCGCGCGGCTGAGCGACAAGTGGGTGAGCCTGGTGGTGAGCGCGCTCGCCGGGCACGACGGGCCCATGCGCTACTCCGACCTCGGGCGGAAGATCGCGGGCGTCAGCCAGAAGATGCTGACGCAGACCCTGCGGTCGCTGGAGCGGGACGGGATCGTCGCGCGGACCGTGACCCCGGCGGTGCCGGTCCGCGTCGAGTACGAACTGACCGATCTGGGGCGCAGTTTGAGCGGTCTGCTGCTCGCGGTGAAGGACTGGGCGGAGGCGCACATGGACGAGGTCGCCGAGGCCCGTGACTCCTACGACGCCCGCGAGTCCGACGAGGCCCGCGCGGCTAGCTGAGGTCGCCCGAGCGCAGCCGCTCCACCTGGCCCGCGCTGAACTCCACGGTGCGCTTCATGTGCCCGATGATCAGGGCGAGTTCGGGGTCGTCGAGGTCGTCGAAGAGCGCGGTCCAGCCGGCGCCGAGCCGGTCCCACATGCGGCCGAACTCGGCGACCTTCTCGGGCACCGGCACGACCAGGACCCGGCGCCGGTCGGCGGTGTCCCGTTCCCGCACGACGTAGCCGGCCTTCTCCAGGCGGTCGACGAGGCGCGTCGCCGAGCCCGTCGTCAGACCGGTGAGCTCGGCGATGCGGCCCGTGGTGACGGGGGCCTTCTCCAGGGTGAGGAGGTTGAGGCACTGGAGGTCGGTGGGGTGCAGCCCGATGTGGTCGGCGACGGCCTGGTTGAACAGGGCGTACGACGCCATGTAGCGCCGGGACTCGGTGGACAGCTCGGCGAGCAGCGCCTTACGTGAGGCAGGAGTGGGCTTGGGCACGGCTCCAACGTATCCGCCTCAGAAGTAGTACGCGTCGCCGGTGTCCAGGACCAGGACCCGGTGCCGGTTGTTGTCCGGGTTGTGGTCGAGCGGCCCGCCCGTCCACGCCGTGTCGATCTTGACGGTGACCTCGGTGGTGGCGGCCGCGAGACGGACGTCGACGGTGAACGGGGCGCCGTACGTCGCCGCGGGCAGCGCGCCGGTGCGGCAGTCGACGGTGCGCGGGCCGCTGCGCAGGCAGGTGTCGGGCAGTGTCTGGGCGTCGGCGAGCGGCACGGAATAGGCCAGGCGCAGGGTGGCGTCGGGGACGTCGGACGGACCGTGGTTCTGCGGGGTGAGCTCGGCGGCGACGTGGGCGTCGGCCATGGTGACGCTGCCGTGGTGGGCGAGGTCGGCCTCGGGGACGCCGCCGTCGACGGGGCCGCCGGCCGGGGCGGCGATGACCAGTGCGAGGGCTGCGGGGACGAGCGCGGGATGCATGGTGACCTCCGTGGAGCAGGGTGCCGGGCGCCGGATGTATCCCACGCCCGCCCCACCACGACACGCACGCCACTCGTGCACCACCCGCGCGTGACACCCTGTTCCGCATGATCGTCGCCCGTTCCGTGTTCCTCTTCGTCCTCGCCGCGCTCCTGGAGATCGGTGGCGCGTGGCTGGTGTGGCAAGGGGTGCGGGAGCATCGCGGCTGGGCGTGGATCGGGGCCGGGGTGATCGCGCTGGGCCTGTACGGGTTCGTGGCGACGCTCCAGCCGGACGGCGAGTTCGGACGGATCCTCGCGGCGTACGGCGGTGTGTTCGTGGCGGGTTCGATCGCCTGGGGCATGGTCGCGGACGGCTACCGGCCGACGCGCTGGGACGTGACGGGGGCGCTGATCTGCCTCGCCGGCATGGCCGTGATCATGTACGCGCCCCGGGGCGACTGAGACGCCCGGCGGTACGAGCGGGTCGGCGGCCTATCCTGGCCGGGAAGCGACCACACGTACGAGGAGTAGCTCATGGCCCCCGCAGCAGCGTCCCGCATCGCCGTCGTCACGGGTGCCAGCAGCGGTATCGGCGCCGCGACCGCGCGGCAGCTGGCGGCGGCCGGGTACCGCGTGGTCCTCACGGCCCGCCGCAAGGACCGCATCGAGGCCCTCGCCGAGGAGATCAACGCCGCCGGGCACCAGGCGGCGGCGTACGCCCTCGACGTCACGGACCGGGCGGCGGTCGACGAGTTCGCGTCCGCGTTCAAGACCATCGGCGTCCTCGTGAACAACGCGGGCGGCGCGCTCGGTGCCGACCCGGTCTCCTCCGCCGACCCCGAGCAGTGGCGCCAGATGTACGAGACGAACGTGCTCGGCACCCTGAACGTGACGCAGGCCCTGCTGCCCGCCCTCACCGCGTCCGGCGACGGCACGGTCGTCGTCCTCTCCTCGACCGCCGGGCACGGCACGTACGAGGGCGGCGGCGGTTACGTGGCGGCCAAGCACGCCGAGCACGTCCTCGCGGAGACGCTGCGCCTGGAGATCGTGGGCACGCCGGTCCGCGTCATCGAGGTGGCGCCCGGCATGGTGAAGACGGACGAGTTCGCGCTGACCCGGTTCGGCGGCGACCAGGAGAAGGCCGCGAAGGTGTACGCCGGGGTCGCCGAGCCGCTCACCGCGGACGACGTCGCGGACACGATCACCTGGGCGGTCACGCGGCCCCCGCACGTGAACATCGACCTGCTGGTGGTGCGCCCGCGCGCCCAGGCCTCCAACACGAAGGTCCACCGTGAGCAGTGACGTACCCGATCCGCTGGACGCGCTCCAGCGGGAGTACGACGAGCGCCGCCGTGCCCAGGAGAAGAAGGGCGAGCGGTACATGTGGTGGTACCTCGGCTACTTCCTCTTCGGCATCCACATCGTGGCGTTCGTGATGATCTACGCGATCTCGCACGCCAAGTAGGCCGGGAAGCCGCCCAAGTAGCCTGCTGCGCATGAAGATGGTCGACCTTGAGCCCGGCGACGCGCGTCTGGCGTCCGACGTCCTGCCCGTCCTGCGGGAGTTGCGCCCGCACCTGACCGAGGAATCGTTCCGCGAGGTGTACGACGAGGGGTACGGGCAGGGGCTGCGGTTCAGCGCCGCGTACGACGACACCGGTGCGTGTGCCGGCGTCGCCGGGTGGCGGGTGGTGGTCAACACCAGCGCGGGCCGCAAGCTGTACGTCGACGACCTGGTCACCGCCGACTCGGCCCGCTCGGGCGGGGTGGGCCGGGCCCTGCTCGGACATCTGGAGGAGCGGGGGCGCCACCTGGGCTGCGGGCAGCTCGACCTGGACTCGGGCACGCAGCGCACGGACGCGCACCGGTTCTACCTGCGCGAGCGCATGGCGATCACCGCCTTCCATTTCCGCAAGATGCTCGGCTAGAGCCTGTCTCCCGGATCCCTCCTGCCCCACGACGCCTGGCACGCACTCTCGCCGCACCGGGCACAAGGCCGAGCACATCCCGTACGAGGCCTTGCACCCGGCGCTCCCCCAGCCTTCGGCCGGGGGGACCCCCTGGAGCACGCACCGGACGCCGCGAGGCCGCCCTTCGGGCGACGGAGGGATCTGGGAGACAGGCCCTAGGACTGCGGGTAGGACGTCGGCGGGACGCCCACCGTCGCGGTGAAGTCCCGTACGAGATGGGCCTGGTCCGCGTAGCCGAGGTCGGCGGCGAGGGCCGCCCAGTCGACGTCGTCGCGCCGGGCGGCGGTCTCCAGGGCCTCGTGGATGCGGTAGCGCAGGACGCACCACTTGGGGCTGACGCCGACGTACGCGGAGAACAGCCGCTGGAGCGCCCGCACGGACAGCCCCGCCTCGCGCGCGAGGTCGGCGACGCGGCGCATCTCGCGGTCGGCGCGGATCCGGGCGACGAGATCGCGGGCCAGCTCGGCCTGCGGATCGGGCGCGGCGGGGACCAGGGGCAGCAGATAGGCGTCGAGGGCGGCGGCCCGCCCCCGGTCGTCGGCGGGGGAGAGGACCGCCGCGGGGTCGGTGGGCGGGAACACCTCCTCGTACGGCAGCACGCGCCCGGTCCACTCGGCGACCGGCACGTCCGGCGCGAACGGCCGGAACGCCCCCGGCCGGAACTTCACCCCGCACACCCGGCCGCGCCCGCCGAGCTTGCGCGTGTAGATGCCGGGCGCGAACACCCCGGTGAACTCGCCGTACGCGGGGCCCTCGTCCTCGTCGTGCTGGAACGTCAGGTTCACGACGGGGTGCGGCACGATGTGCGAGGCGTAGGGCGCGGGCAGGTCCCAGTCGATGAACCAGTAGTTCTCGACGTACGGGCGCAGCGCCGCGGCCGGCTCGTGCCGCCGGAACCGGACGCGGGTGAGCAGCGCGGAGGGGTCGACGATCCCGCGGGTGTCACGATCCTGGACCATGCGCGGATCGTACGGCGGGGCACTGACAGCGTCGCGTTTGTTCAAGAGGGGCGGGGTCTGATCCTCGTAGCGTCAAAAGCATGAACGCGAACACGAACGAGACGCAGACACAGGCGTACGGGATCGGGCAGCTGATCGGCGCGGCGGCCGAGCGGGCCGTGCCGGTCGTGACCGGGATCGACGACAAGGTGCTCGCCGAACCCACCCCGTGCGGGGACTACGACGTGAAGTCCCTGGTCAACCACCTCTTCCATGTGGTCGTGGAGTTCCAGAAGCTGGCCGTGAAGCAGGACTCCGACTTCACCGCGACCCCGGACCGCGTGGGGCAGGGGCCCGACTGGCGCGAGCGGTTCGCCGACCAGGCCGATGCCCTGACGGCGGCCTGGTCGGCGCCCGGCGCCGAGAACGGGACGACCGGCGCGATGAACATGCCGGCGCGGCTCGTGGGCTCGATGGCGCTGCTCGATCTGACGGTGCACGCGTGGGATCTGGCGCGGGCCACGGGCCAGGCGTTCGAGCCCGCGCCGCAGGCGCTCGCGCCCCTCGCGGACGCGGTGGCCGAGCTGGCGCCGACCGCGCGGTCGATGGGGATGTTCGGGGCGCCGGTGGACGTCGGGCCGGACGCCTCGCCCTTCGACCGGCTGCTCGCGGCGACGGGGCGCCGCCCTTGAGGGGGGCCGGGGGGAATACCTCGCCGGGCCGCTCCGTTCCGTAGGTATAGTTGAAGCATCAACAACCTGCGGAAGGTGAGCAAGGTGAGCAGCATGCAGTTCGGGATCTTCACGGTCGGGGACGTCACCGTCGATCCGACGACCGGACGCGCTCCCAGCGAGCACGAGCGCATCAAGGCGATGCTCGCCATCGCGCAGAAGGCCGAGGAGGTCGGGCTCGACGTCTTCGCGACCGGCGAGCACCACAACCCGCCGTTCGTCCCGTCCTCGCCGACGACGATGCTCGGCTACATCGCGGCCCGCACCGAGAACCTGATCCTCTCCACGTCCACCACGCTGATCACCACGAACGACCCGGTGAAGATCGCCGAGGACTTCGCGATGCTCCAGCACGTCGCGGACGGCCGGGTCGACGTGATGATGGGCCGCGGCAACACCGGACCGGTCTACCCCTGGTTCGGCAAGGACATCCGCGACGGCATCGACCTCGCCATCGAGAACTACGCGCTGCTGCGCCGCCTGTGGGACGAGGACGTCGTCACCTGGAAGGGCAAGTTCCGTACGCCGCTCCAGTCGTTCACGTCGACCCCGCGTCCGCTGGACGGCGTCGCGCCGTTCGTGTGGCACGGCTCCATCCGCTCGCCCGAGATCGCCGAGCAGGCCGCGTACTACGGCGACGGCTTCTTCCACAACAACATCTTCTGGCCCGCCGACCACACCAAGCAGATGGTGAACCTGTACCGGCAGCGCTACGCCCACTACGGGCACGGCACCCCCGAGCAGGCCATCGTCGGGCTCGGCGGCCAGGTGTTCATGCGCAAGAACTCCCAGGACGCGGTACGGGAGTTCCGGCCGTACTTCGACAACGCGCCGGTGTACGGGCACGGCCCGTCCCTGGAGGAGTTCACGTCGCAGACGCCGCTGACGGTCGGCTCGCCGCAGGAGGTCATCGAGCGGACGCTGTCCTTCCGGGACTACGTGGGCGACTACCAGCGCCAGCTGTTCCTGATGGACCACGCGGGCCTGCCGCTCAAGACGGTCCTGGAGCAGCTCGACCTGCTCGGTGAGGAGGTCGTGCCGGTGCTGCGCAAGGAGTTCGCGAACAAGCGGCCGGTGAACGTGCCGGACGCGCCGACCCACGCCGCCCGCGTCGAGGCGAAGCAGCAGGAGGTGACGCAGGCATGAAGCTCGTCGTCGTGTCGGCGGGGCTGAGCGCCCCGTCGTCCACCCGGCTGCTCGCCGACCGCCTCGCGGCGGCGACCGTCGCCCACGTCGACGCGGAGATCGAGGTCATCGAACTCCGCGACCTGGCGACGGAGATCGCCCAGCACTTCGTCACCGGCTTCCCGCCGGCCCGCCTCGCCGCCGCGCTCGACGCGGTGGCCGCGGCGGACGGCCTGATCGCGGTGTCGCCGGTCTTCTCGGCGTCGTACAGCGGCCTGTTCAAGTCGTTCTTCGACCTCATCGACAAGGACGCCCTGACCGGCAAGCCTGTCCTCGTCGGCGCGACCGGCGGCACGGCCCGCCACTCCCTGGTCACCGAGCACGCCCTGCGCCCGCTCTTCACGTATCTACGGGCACTCGTCCTGCCGACCGCCGTGTACGCGGCGTCGGAGGACTGGGGCGAGGAGGGTCTCGCGGGCCGGATCGCCCGTGCGGGCGGGGAGCTGGCGCGGTTCATGGCGCCCGCCGATGCCGTGGTCGTCGCCCGTCCGGATGTGGACACCGCCGCGGCGATCGCGCCCCGCTCCCTGCACGGCGCGATCACCTCGACGGACGGGACGGACGGGTTCGGGGCGGGACTCGTCCCGTTCGAGCAGCGGCTCGCGGCGTTGCGGGGCGAGTGAGCGGGTCCGTAGCAAGGCGTGGCGTGGGTCAATGAGTGGCGCGGGTTAATGCGTGGCGTGGGGCCGGGAGGCGTCGTGATACTGCGGCGGTGATCCGTACCGAACGGCCTCAACTCCTGCGCCCGCGCGCCCTCGTGCCCGGTGACCTCGTCGTCGTCGCGGCACTGTCGGGACCGCTCCACCCCTCGTACGAGCCCGACCTCCGGCTCGCCGTGGCCGAGTGGGAGCGGATGGGGTTCCGGGTGCGGCTCGCTCCCCTCCTCGGAGCCGGGCGGACCCGGTGGTGGAGCGCGGCGCGGCCGGACGAGATCGCCGCGGAGTTCAACGCTCTGCTGCGCGACCCCGAGGTCCGCGCGATCGTCGGGCACGACGGCGGCCAGACCGTCTTCGGCTACCTCGACCTGATCGACTTCGACGCCATCAGGGCCGACCCCAAGCCGGTCCTCGGGTTCAGCGACATCTCGCTCCTGCACCTGGCGCTCCACGCGCGCACGGGCCTGGTCGGCTTCCACACCGATCTCGCCACACCCGGCCTGGGCGGGCACTGGCAGCGCGCGGCCCCGGCCCGCAGGGACGAACTGCGCACGCTCTACGCGGAGTTGCTCACCGGCACGGAACCGCTGGGCGCGCTGCCCACCGGCTCGTCCTGGGAGTGCTGGCGTCCCGGCCGCGCCGAAGGACCGCTGGTCGGCGGCGTCATCAACCGCATCGTGCTGGTCCAGGCGACGCCGTACGCGCTGCCGCCGGAGAGCTTCGACGGGGCCGTGCTGTTCTGGGAGGAGACGGGCGGCCAGGCGTCGCACGTCTGGACGTTTCTGCAGATCATGCGGCACAGCGGGATCCTCGACCGGATCTCCGGCATGGTCGTCGGCGTCCCGGAGGCGATCGAGGGGCTCGGTGGGCCCGGCTCGTCCGGCGACGCCCCGACCCTCGCGGAACTGGTCCTCGACGTCTTCGGCGACCGCGACATCCCCGTCCTCGGCAACGTCGACTTCGGCCACGCGGGCCCGAACCTGCCGATGCCGGTCGGCGTGCGCGCCGCCCTCGACGCGGACGCGCGCACGCTGACGCTGCTCGAACCGGCTGCGCGGGCCGCGTGAGCGGCGGTCAGTAGGCGGCGAGCCGGTCCACCAGCAGGTCCACGCGCAGCTTGGTGTGTTCGGGAGGCAGCCGTCCCGCCCGGGTCAGGGTCGCCAGGCCGTGCAGGGACGCCCAGAACGTCTCGGTGAACAGACCCGGCGCGACGCCGTCGCCCGCGACCTCGCCGAGGGTCTCCAGGAGCGAGGCGAAGGCGTCCTTCAGCGGCTCCGGGGTGTCCTCCCGCGCGTAGGCCAGGCCGCCGTCGAGCTGGAACAGGGCGTCGTAGACGGCCGGATTGTCCGCGGCGAAGTCGAGATAGGCGTGCGCGAGGGCGGCGACGCGCTCGCGCGGGCCGCTCGCCGCGGCGGTCGCGGCCCGCACCGCCACGGCCATCTCGCCGGCTCCCTGGAGGGCGACCGCGCCGATGATCTCGCGCTTGCCGCGGAAGTGGCTGTAGAGGACGGGCTGGCTGTACTCGATGCGCTCGGCGAGGCGGCGGGTGGTGACCGCGTCCCAGCCCTGCTGCTCGGCGAGTTCGCGGGCCGTGGCGACGATGAGGCGCTCGCGTTCGGCCCGTTCGCGCTGCTTGCGTTCTTGTACCGACATGAAAAAAATTCTAGCACCGCTAGACATGGGAGCGGCAGCAGGTCTAGCGTTGCCTCATCAGCTAGCAATGCTAGAAATTTGGAGGGGTCGCCATGTTCGACGCACTTGAGGTCTTCACCACCGTCTCCATCGGCCTGATGGTGGGCGTGGAGCTCTCCGTCGCCTTCGTCATGAACCGGATCTTCCACGCACTCCCGGACGACGCCAATCAGCAGGCCCACTCGCACGGCGGCCGGATGCTCGGCGCCGCGATGCCGGTCTGGTACATCAGCTCGGTGGTCCTCGTGGCCATATGGGCGGTCGCCGGCTGGGGCGACGCGGGCACGGGCCTCGTCGTCACCTCGGGGGCGCTGCTGATCGTCAGCGTGATCATGTCGCTGGCGCTGCTCGTCCCGATCAACAACCGCGGCAAGACGTGGACCCCCGAGAACCGCCCCGCGGACTGGAAGCAGCAGATGCAGCGCTGGGAGAGCTACCACTACGGCCGCGTCGCGGTCATCGTGGCCGCGTTCGCGGTGCTGGTCGCTTCTCTTGTCTGACCGGTGCGTGCGGCGGTTAACGCGGCGCGACGAAGGACCCCATGCCCGGGGTCGTGGTGATCAGGCCCTCTTCGCGGAGGGCCTTGGTCGCTTTGCGGACGGTGTCGCGGGCGACGCCGAACTCGGCTTCCAGCTTCACTTCGGAGACGAGGCCCTTCTCCGGGTACTCGCCGCTGGCGATCCGCTCGCGGACCACGTCGGCGATCTGCTGCCACTTGGGCCTGGTCGGGTCAAATTCGAACACCCCTGAACTGTACGTATGGCCTTCCAGCCAGTCATAGAGGGTGGCTTGGACCCCTAGGGGTAGACAGGGATCTGCATGGCGCCGTACGGTCGATGCAAGACAGACCCCCGCGACCGTGCGACCGGTCCGGGGGCGTGGCCGAACGCTGCACAAGGAGCGTCGACATGCTGGACCATACCGTCCGCCGCCTACTCCTCTGGGGCCTACGCCTGTGCACACCCCGCCCGCAGGGACGCCACCGCCTGACGACGGCGGGGGCGCCGCTCATCGGCCCGCCCCCGCCCAGGCACACCGAGAACCTCTGCACCGCGAGCCAACTCCTCGTACGGCCCTACGTGTTGACCCCTGACGAACGTCGCTGCCGGCAGGCGCGGGTCCCGCTGGGAGCCGGCCGGTGAGCGGGGCGCGGCGGGCCGTGCGGATGTGTGTGCGATGTCAGCGCACGACCGACGAACCGGTGCTGGTGCACGAGGTGCATGCCGCCACGGGCCCCGGGTTCAATGTCTACGCCTGCCCGGAGTGCGCCCCGACGTTCCCGCCGATGACGGACGTCCTGGAGCAGTTGCCGCCGCAGCGGCGCCGTTCGCGAATGACGATCCGCGTCTACGACGTCACCGTGGACGGCGTCGTCGTCCGGGAGCGGGGCGAGACGTGGGTGCGGGGCGCGGCTGACCCGAGAGCCGCGACCCCGGATGTCACGACGACGCGGCCGCCGGCGTCACGGCCTCCCACGTGAACCCGTCCGGGTCCGAGAAGGAGGACGTCGTGCCGCCGAGCGTGACGCGGTGGGAGCCGGTGCCCTCCGGCGGGACGCCCGCGTCCTTGGCCAGGGCGGGGCGCTTGTAGAGGGCGAGCTTGACGGGGCTCGACGGGCCGGCGGCGAACTCGACGTACTTGCTGCCGAAGCTCTTGCCGACGGTCAGGCCCTGTTCGACGTAGAACTGCTTGGTCGTTTTCACGTTCTCCACGCCGAGCAGGAGGACCAGTTCGCCGATCTCCCGGGTCGCCGGGCCGCTGTCCTTCTTCGCCGAGGTGGCGAGCTTCCAGAGGGTGCCGTCGGGGGCCTTGACCACGCCGCCGTAGCCCCACAGGGACTTCGCGGCAGGCTTGATCACGGTGGCTCCGGCCTCGACGGCGGATGCGATGAAGCTGTCGACGTCGGAGGGGCGGGCCACGGTGATCGACAGCGTGAACCCGCGGAAGCCCGAGGTCGGCGCGTCGGAGGCCCGCAGGCGCAGGCGCGGGGCGGTGAGGCCGAAGGCGTCGGCGTAGAAGCGTTCGGCGGCGGCGAGGTCGTTCACTTCGAGGGTGACGGACGCGAGAGACGCGGGAGAAGAAGTCATGCCTCCACGCTAGGAGCGCAGCCCCTCCCGTGGCTTCTCGGATCCTGCTCGATGCCGTCGGGCTACGGGTTCAGGAGCTGGAGGCGGTAGGGGACCGGGGCCTTCCACGCCGTCCAGCCGCCGGTGTGCGGCAGCTCGTACGGGGTCCAGCGGCGGGCGAACTTCGGCGGGTGCTGTCCCGGCTCCGTGAGGACCGCCGTCGGGACGCGGGTCGCGCGGTGCAGCAGGGCGGCGCGGGTCGTCGACATGTTGTTGCCCTGCGTCTGCGCGGGGGCGCACCCGGCCGCGTAGCCGACGGGCAGCGCTCGCGGTCCCGTGACCAGGCACGGCGGGGTCACGCCCATCGTGCGCAGGCCGTGCGCGGCGGCGGCGTAACGGGCGTTCGTTGCCGCCGTCGACGCCGCCATGTGGTCCAACACGACGTACTGCGTGGCGAGTTGGAGGGCGATGGCCGTCGCGGCCGCCACCGCCAGGGGGCGCGGGTGGCGCAGGCGCCGCAGGAGTACGGCGATCGGCAGCGAGAGCAGCGCGTACGCGGGGAGCAGGAAGCGCGGCGCCGAGTAGCCGATGAGCAGGACGTACGGGACGCTCAGGGACGCGGCGCAGGCGACCGGCAGGAGCGTGCGGGCCGGGCAGCGTTCGCGTACGGCGACGTACACGGCGGCGGCCGTGAGCAGGGGCAACGCGAGCCACCACAGGGCGAGTTCGGGGTGGTGCGGGGCGCCGGCCGTGCACGGGCGGCACAGCAGGCCCCCGTTCACGGAGCGCCAGACGGTGCCGAGGTTGAGGTGCAGGCCCATGTCGCCCTCGGTGGCGCTGGACACGCGCAGCCGCTCGGCGACCCCGCCCCAGCGCACGTACGCCTCCACCACCCACTGCGCGAGGCCCGCGGCCAGGCCCGCCGCGAGGTACGGCAGCAGGCGGCGCCTGTCCCGTACGGCGACGGCGTACGCGGCGAGCGGAAGGACCAGCCACACCGCGTCCGGCGCGCGGAAGAGAGCCACCGCCGCGACGCACCCGGCGAGCCACCAGCCGCCGCCGCGCAGGAACCAGCCCACGGCGCCGACCGCGCCGAACGCCACCCACAGGTTGGGCATGGCCATCGCGCCGGAGAGCGTCGCGATCCACAGGGAGCCGAAGAGCAGCGCCGCGAACGCCGTCGTACGGGCCCCGACCAGCGGACGCCACACGCGGAACGCGGCGTAGAGCGCGGCCGACGACAGGACGGCGAGCGCGAGGCGCAGCGCGATCGTCGAGTCGGTCACCGCGACGACCGGCGCCGTGAGCAGGCTGATGCCGCGCGAACGCGGGGCGCTGAAGAACGCGGCCGGGGTGCGCGGATCGTACTGCGACACGTACACGGCCTCGTCCCAGCCGAGCCCGTGCCGCCCCAACGGCAGGACGGTGAAGGCGAGTTGGGAGATGAGGTAGAGGGCGGCGGCGAGGGCGAGCCAGGCGTCGGGGCGCGGGGTGCGCCGGGGGCCGGGGCGCGCGGCCGGGCGGGTGCGCGGCGGCGCGGCCGCGCCCACGCCCGTGCCGCCGGGGGCGGCGAAGGCGAGGGCGGGCAGGGGGAGAGGTCCCCACCCTCGCCGGCTGAGGACAGGCACCGGGAGGGTCCCCCACCGCCGTCGGCCAGGGCTGGGCACCGGGCGAGGCCCTCGCCCCCGCCGGTCGACGGCGGGCGCCGGGAGGGGCCCCCGCCGGCCGATGACGGGCGCCGGGAGGGTCCCCCACCCGCGCCAAGGGAGGAACCCCCACCAGCGCCGCGGGAGGGTCTCCCGCCGCAGGCCGGGGGCGGGACGGGAGGCGGGCCGGAACCGACTCGAACGCCCCGCCTCCCGTCCCGGCAGGGCCCGACGCCACCGCCGGGACTCGGGGGCCTGGGGCCCCGGCGGCGGCGCGGGCGGCTTACGGGAGTCGAGGGCGGGCAGGCCCGTGGGTGTGGTGCCGGCGTCGGTCATCTGGGGTTCCCCCTGGTTCACCCGGAAGCAGTGCGCGTACCGAACGGGCCTTGCGGCGCGCCCAGTTGGTGGCGCGGGCGCGCAGCCGCTCCGCCGCACGGCGGCGGCGCGACGCCCGCAGGTCGGTGAGGAGCGCGGCGTAGCGTTCGACGATCGGCCCGGCGTCGTAGCGGTGCGCCGAGGCGAGCGCCGCCGCGCCCATCCGCGTCCGGCCCGGCGCGTCCTCGATCAGGTCGACGAGCGCCTCGGCGAGGGCGCGTGCGTCGCCGACCGGGACGAGCAGCCCGTCGACCCCGTCCGTGACGATCTCGGCGGGCCCGAGCGGCGCGTCCGTGCTGACCACGGGGACACCGCAGCGCATCGCCTCGACGAGCGTCATCCCGAACGACTCCGCGTCGGAGGCGCTGACCACGATCGACGCCTGCGCGAACTCCGGCTCGATCGGCGACACCGCGCCCATGAGGCGGGCCCGGCCGGTCAGCCCGAGCCCGGTGATCAGGTCGCGCAGCCGTTGCTCCTGCGGGCCGCCGCCGTAGATCCGCAGCTCCCAGTCGGGCTCCTTCGCCGCGACCGCCGCGAACGCCTCGAGGAGCAGGTCGTACCGCTTGCCCGGGGCGAGCCGGCCCGCCGCCGCGATGACGTTCGCCGTGCCGTCGGCGGGAGGTACGGCGGCCGGCGGCACGATGTTCGGCACGGCCGCCACGCGTACGCCGGGCAGCGGCATCCGGCGCCGGTACACCGCCGCGTCCGCCTCCGTCATCGTCACGATGGCGTCCAACTCGCGGTAACTGCGCTTGAGCTGGGCCCGCAGCTTCTTGCTGTGCGCGTCGTGGCGCAGATGCTCCTGCGCGATCCGCAGCGCCCGGCGCGGACCCCACAGGGCCAGATAGACGTTGATGCCGGGCCGCGTACCGAAGACGACGTCCGCGTCGCACCGGTCCTCCAGGTACTCCCGTACGCGCAGATCGTGCAGGAGCGTGTACTGCCCGTACCGCTTCTCGGCGGACGGGAAGTCCCGGGACGGCTTCCCGTACGCGGGGTGGCGCAGATCCGGGCTGCCCGCGCGCGTGTCGACCAGCGGGACGAGCGCGATCCGCGGGTCGACCGCGAACCGGGGGCTCTCCCGGTGCCGGGACATCGACACGATCTCGACCTCGTGACCGCCGTGCTCGGCGAGCGCGGCGGCGAGGTTGAGCGTGGTGCGCACAGTGCCGCCGATGGCGTACACGTTGTGCAGCAGGAACACGATCTTCATGCGTAGTGCCTTCCCCGGCGGGCGCCCGGTGCGGGCCCGTTGTCGTCGCTCACCGTGCTGTACACGGGTAAGCCGCTGTTCCGGGCCGGGTGAGAGGCGGGTAAGAAGCCCATTGGCGGACGGCTGATCAGGGGATGTGTTCCGGCCACCGGGGCACACTGGGCTGCGTGTCCGAACCTGCCGCCCCCGCCCCCACGGTCCTGCTCGCCGAGGACGACCGCCCCATCCGCAACGCCCTGGAGCGCGCCCTCACCCTGGAGGGCTACGCCGTCACGGCCGTCGCCGACGGCGTCGAGGCGCTCGCGGCAGCACACCGTACGAAACCGGACATCCTCGTCCTCGACGTGATGATGCCGGGCATCGACGGCCTCCAGGTCTGCCGCGTGCTGCGCGCCGAGGGCGACGCGACGCCGATCCTGATGCTGACCGCGCTCGTGGAGACCCCGGACCGGATCGCGGGCCTGGACGCGGGCGCCGACGACTACGTGGTCAAGCCGTTCGACGTCGAGGAGGTCTTCGCCCGGCTGCGCGCCCTGCTGCGCCGCACGAAGCCCGGCGCGGCCGAGTCGCCGGACGACGGCACGATCACCGCCGCCGACCTGCGCATCGACCCGCAGGCCCGGCGCGCCTGGCGCGGCAGCCGCGAACTGGAGCTCACCCGCACCGAGTTCGACCTCCTCGAACTCCTCGCCCGCAACTGCGGCATCGTCCTCGACCACGCCACGATCTACGACCGCATCTGGGGCTACGACTTCGGTCCAGGATCGAAGAACCTGGCCGTGTACGTCGGCTACCTGCGGCGCAAGGTCGACGAACCGGAGGGCGTCCCGCTCCTGCACACGGTGCGCGGCGTGGGCTACGTGCTGCGGGAGGGCTGACGTGCCCACCGGGCTCACCTCGCGTGCCCCGCGCAGCCTCCGTACGAAGCTCGCGGTCTCCTTCGCGGCGGTCGCGGCCGGCGTCACCGCACTGGTCGGCTTCCTCTCGTACGACTCGGCGGCCCGGCTCGTCCGCGTCGACCAGCAGGCCGTCTTCGACGAGACCGTGCACGACCTGCGCGTCCAGGTGCAGAACGAGCGGCTCACACCCGACGACTTCGTCTACGGCGACCCGGACCACGACGGCCCGCGCGACGACCTGACCAGCCCGGCCGGCACCGACGTCCAGGTCCTCGGGCCCGGCGGCGACGTCGTCGACCGCGGCAGCCCGCGCCTGCCGGTCGACGAGGAGGCCCGCAGCGTCGCGGGCGCCCGCGCGGCCGGCACCTTCGCCGAGCGCAACGACGTCGAGATCCGCGGCGACGAGTACCGCATGGCGACCGTCGCGCTCGGCGGCGGGCGCGGCGCGGTGCAGGTCGCGCAGGAGTTCAGCGACACCGAGGACCTGCTGCGCGAACTCCAGCGCCGCACCCTCCTGTTCGCCGCCTCCGTCGTCCTCGCGGCCGGGCTCTTCGGCTGGTGGCTGGCGCGCCGCATCACGTCCCGCCTCATCCGGCTCGCCGACACCGCCGAGGTCGTCGCCTCCACCGGCCGCCTCGACGTGGCGGTGCCGGTCGCGGGCGGCGACGAGGTCGGCCGCCTCGGCCGCTCCTTCGACCGGATGCTGGGGCGCCTGGCCCGCTCGATGGAGGACCAGCGCAGGCTCGTCCAGGACGCGGGCCACGAACTCCGTACGCCCCTGACCTCGCTGCGTACGAACATCTCGCTGCTGCGGCGCATCGACGAACTGCCGCCCGCCGCCCGCGAGGAACTCGTCGCCGACCTCGCGCAGGAGTCCCGCGAACTCACCGACCTGGTCAACGAGTTGGTGGACCTCGCGGCCGGCAAGGAGGACGACGAGCCGGTCGTCGACGTCGACCTCGCGCAGACGGCGGAGGATGTCGCGACGCTGACCCGGCGCCGTACGGGGCGGACGGTCACGGTCCGCGCCGCCGAGGGGGACACGACGATCGCCGGGCGCCCCGCGCTGCTCCAGCGTGCGGTGTCGAACCTCGTGGAGAACGCCGCCAAGTTCGACCGCGGCGGCACCGAACCCATCGAGATCGCCGTCGCCCCGGCCGCGGGCGGCGGTGTCCGCGTGGAGGTCCTCGACCGCGGCCCGGGCCTCGCCGCCGACGACCTGGACCGGATCTTCGACCGCTTCTACCGCGCCGCGACCGCCCGCGGCCTGCCCGGCTCCGGCCTCGGCCTGTCGATCGTGCGGGAGGTCGCGTCGGCCCACGGCGGGACGCCGTTCGCGCGGCGGCGGGAGGGCGGGGGAGCGGTGATCGGGTTCACGGTGGAGGGCGTGGGATCACGGTGACGGGCGCGGGTGAAAATGTGGGAGTCGACTAGATATTGACAGTCAACTGTCATTTGGGGGTAACCTGTCACCAGGTCGCACCCCGCGGCCGTCATGGCCTGCGGAGGCAGAGATGAACAGCACCGCAAGCACCACCCCCGCGACCGGCGGGACCCCGCTCGGCGGAGCCCGCAAGTGGCTCGCGCTCGCCGCCCTCACGTTCAGCGTCCTGATCGTCGGACTCGACGGCACGGTGATCAATGTCGCGCTGCCGACGATCGCCGGCCAACTCCATGCCGACAGCGCCCAGTTGCAGTGGATCGGCGGCGGCTATCTGCTCGCTCTGTCCGTCGCGATGCTCCCCGTCGGCAAGCTCGGCGACCGGTTCGGCCACAAGAAGATCCTGCTCGGCGGCATATCCCTGTTCGGCCTCGCCTCACTCGCGGGAGCCGCCGCCGGATCGCCCGGCGCCGTCATCGCCGCGCGCGCCGTGCTCGGCCTCGGCGCCGCCGTGATCATGCCGCTGTCCATGGCGATCCTGCCGCGCGTCTTCGGCCCGGCCGAGCTGCCCAGGGCCGTCGCCGTGTGGACCGCCGCGACCGCGCTCGGCATGCCCGTCGGCCCGGTGGTCGGCGGCTGGCTCCTCGACCACTTCTGGTGGGGCTCGATCTTCCTGTTCAACGTGCCGGTGGTCGTCCTCGCCCTGATAGCGGGCACATGGCTGCTGCCCTCGGACGCCACGCGCCCCCAACTCCCCGCCGACAAGAGCCCGTTCGACCTGTACGGAACCGCGCTCGGCGCCGGCGGCATCATCGCCCTCGTCTACGGCACCATCCGCATCCCCGCGGCCGGCTGGACCTCGCCGTCCGTGCTCGCCACGCTGACCGCCGCGGCCGTGCTGCTCGCCGCGTTCGTCCGCCACGAGCGGCGCACCGCGCACCCCGTCATCGACCTGGGGCTCTTCGCCGACCGGCGCTTCCTGTGGGGCACCCTGATAGCCGTCTTCGTGAACTTCGCGGTCATGGGCATCCTGTTCGTCGCCCCGCAGTACCTGGAGTCCGTGCTCGGCAACGACTCGTTCGGCACGGGGCTGCGCGTCCTGCCGCTCATCGGCGGCCTGATGGCGGCCGCCACGGTCAGCGAGGCCCTGGTCCCACGCCTCGGCGCCCGCACCGTCATACCGGGCGGCCTCGCGCTCCTCGCGGCCGGCGCGCTGCTCGGGGCGGGGACGGCACCCGGTGACGGGTACGGGTTCACGGCGCTGTGGCTCGGCCTGACCGGGCTCGGCTTCGGGCTCGCCGTCGTCCCCGCGACCAGCCTCGTCATGGGTGCCCTGCCCAAGACCGGCACGGGATCGGGGACGAGCCTCCTGGAGACGGTGCAGCAGCTCGGCGGGGTCCTGGGCGTCGCGGGCCTCGGCAGCCTCCTCGGCTACGGCTACCTCCAGCGGCTCGGCACCGACGGACTGCCCGGGCCGGCCGCGGACGCCGCCCGCGACTCGGTCGGCGGAGCGGACGCCGTCGCCGGACAACTGCACCTGCCGGGCCTCGCCGACTCCGCCCACGCCGCGTTCGTCCACGGCATGGACCTGGTCCTGGTCGCCTGCGGTGCGCTCGCGCTGGTCGCCGCGGTCCTCGCCGCCGTGTTCCTGCCGAAGGGCTCGGGCGAGACGACCGAGGCGGGCACGGAGAACACGGAGAACGCGGGGAACACGGTAAACACGGAGAGCAAGGAGGACGGGACGGGCGCGGAGGTGGCCGCGGTGGCCTCCCACCCCGCAGAATCGCTGGCATGACGACGCGTACGACACCGGCGGGCAAGACCGCACAGCCCGGCCTGCGGGAACGCAAGAAGCAGCAGACCCGGCAGCGCATCCGCGAAGAGGCCTACCGCCTCTTCGCGGAGCACGGCTATGAGGCCACGACCGTCGACCACATCGCCGAGGCCGCGGACATCTCGCCGTCCACCTTCTTCCGGTACTACCCGTCGAAGGAGGACGTCGTCACGCAGGACGAGTACGACCCGGCCCTCGCCGAGGCGCTGCGGGCCCGCCCCGCCGGTGAGCCCATCGTCGACGCCCTGCGCGGGGCGCTGAGCGGGCCGCTCGGCACGATGCTGGAGGGCGACCTGGAGCAGCTTCTGCTACGCACCCGGATAACGTTCACCGATCCGGCGATCAGGGCCCGTTCGGTCGCCGAGCAGCAGCGCAGCGAGGACGCGCTCGCGGAGGTCATCGCCGAGCGCGCCGGGCGGGACGCCGCCGACCTGGAGATCAAGTGCGCGGCCGCCGCCCTGATCGCCGTGTTCACGACGCTGATGCGGCACTGGGTGGAGAGCGACGGCGAGGAGGACCTGATCGCGCTGTACGAGCGTTATCTCCCTTTGCTGGCAAGGGGTTTGGACTTCTGAGTCAATCGGGTGGCCGGGGTGGTGCGGCGCCCGGCACGATGCCCGTATGCGCTTCTCGATCAACATCCCGAACTTCGGGGACTTCGCCGATGCCCGTGCGGTCGCGCGGACGGCGGTCGCGGCCGAACAGGCGGGCTGGGACGGCCTGTTGCTGTGGGACCACGTCGTGCACGACAAGGAGGAGCAGCGGGGCAAGCCGTTCGGTGACCCGTGGATGCTGCTGACGGCGGCCGCCCTCGCCACGACGCGGCTCACGGTCGGCACGCTGGTCACCGCGGTGCCGCGCTACCGGCTCGAACAGCTCGCCCGCCAGGTCGCCACGCTGGACGCGCTCAGCGAGGGCCGGGTCGTCTTCGGGGCGGGGCTCGGCGGCCCCGCCGAGGACGAGTACGGCAGCTTCGGCGACACCGTCGACCGGCGCGTGCACGCCGAGCGCCTCGACGAGGGGCTGGGCGTCCTCACCCGCTACTGGGCCGGGGAGCGCGTCACCCACCCCGGCGACCACTACCGCGTCCACGACACCCAGCTGCTGCCCGCCACCGTGCAGCGGCCCCGGCCGCCCGTCTGGCTCGGCGGGTTCTGGCCCAACCGCCGGCCGATGCGCCGCGCGGCCGCCTGGGACGGCGCGGCCCCGCTCTTCGCCGACGCCCTGCACGGTGTCCCGCCGCGCCCCGACCAGCTCGCGGACGTCGTCGCGTACGTGAACGAGCACCGCGACGTCCCGCGCGGGCCCTTCGATTTCGTCGTCGGCGGCCTCACCCCGGCCGATCCCGCCAAGGCCCGCGACATCGTCGGCCCGCTCGCCGACGCGGGCGCCACCTGGTGGGACGAACGCCAGCTCCAGACGGGCGGGTTCATCGACTCCTACGACGCCGTGATGCGCCGCATCGAGGCGGGCCCGCCCCGGCTGTGATGCCGCCACATCGACGGACGGCACGGCGCAGTGGGCCCGGGCCACGCGCCGCGTGGCGACGGACGACCTCCCGCTGCTCATCCAGGCATGCTCCCGCGACTGCCTCCCGGCCGACGCCCACCGCGGCGGCCCCGCCGGGCCCTAGACCACGGTCCGCGCCCAGCGGATTTCGCCGTCGTCGACCTCATCGGTCGCCGTCAGGCCCAGGGCGCCGGCGATCCCTGCCGACGCGATGTTCTCGGGGTGCACATGGGCGGTCAGGCGCCGGACGCCCGCATCGCGCAGCCAGTGCGTCATCGCGCGGGCGCCCTCGGTCCCGTAGCCATGGCCCTGGAACGCGTACCCGACGACCCATGCGATCTCGGCGCCGCCGTCGGCGTCGAGCGTCGCCTGCACCGTGCCGACCAGGACACCGTCCGAGCGGCGGCGCACCATCCAGTTGAGCCAGCCCTGCGAGCCGTCGGGGGAGTGGCCGGCGGCCTGGCGGCGGAAGCGGAGTTCGAGGTCCTCGAAGGCGGGGGGCGCGCCGCCGGTCCAGCGGTGCAGGCGCGCGTCGTCGAGGAAGGCGAACGCCTCGCGGGCGTGCGCCACCGTCAGGGGTTCGAGGGCGAGCCGCTCCGACTCCAGCGCGGGAGCCGCCGGCCACGGCTGGGTCAGGGCCACACCAGGCAGTACGGCTGGTGGCCCGCCTCGTGCAGGCGGTGGCTGAAGTCCTGCCATTCGTGGAGGAGTTGGTACACGTTGAACGCGTCGCGGGGGCCGCCGCGGTCCGGGACCGTCGACCAGATGAACGCCGCCGCGCCGACCGCCTCCTCGCCGACGCCGCGCAGCGGGTCGACGACCGTCATGGGGAGCTTGACCACCGCGTAGTCGGGGTGCAGGACGACCAGTTCCAGCGGCGGCACCTTGTGCAGGGGTATGCCCTCGATGCCGGTGAGGACCATCGCGGCCATCGTCTCCGGCTTGATCTTGGTGAACATGCCGCCCATGCCCAGCTCGTCCCCGCCGAGCTCCTCGGGCCGCATGGAGATCGGTACGCGGGCGGCCGTCGCACCGTCGGGCGCGCCGAAGTATTTGTACGTCACCCCCACCCGGCCACCATTCCCGCTGTCCCCGCTCGCCGCCCGCTGGATCCGTGCTGTCGCCTCGTCATGGCCGTCGCGCCGGTGCTTCCCCCGCCGGGCACGCCGGGGGCCCAGGTCGTCGGTCCCCTCGCCCAGTCCGCCGCCACCGCGATGCATATCTCCACCCGACTGCTGTTCTCAGGGCGCCCTCGCCCTTTTCTAGGCCGCGCGACCGCCGACGCGCAACCCGATCATCGTGTCAGTGACCTCCCCCACGGTCACCCGCCGAAACGTCCGACTGGGACAACTGCGCGAGTCCCCGGCAGGCGGCCCCCAGAGGCCCACAGGGTTCCGACAGCCCCGAGTCTATGGCGCCACGGGTCCACGCGGAGGGTGCCGCAGGCACTGGCCGTACGCTGAGAGGCATGGCAGAGGCGAACAACACCCCCTATCCCTACGAGGCGCCCGTTTCGCAGGGGCTCTTCGACCGGGCGTCCGTCGTCACGCCCGGTGGCGTGAACTCCCCGGTGCGCGCGTTCCGCGCCGTGGGCGGTACGCCCCGTTTCATGGTGTCCGGCACCGGTCCGTACCTCACGGACGCCGACGGGCGCGAGTACGTCGACCTGGTGTGCTCCTGGGGGCCGATGATCCTCGGCCATTCCCACCCGGAGGTCATCGCGGCCGTGCAGGCCGCCGTCGCCCGCGGCACGTCCTTCGGCACGCCCGGCGAGGGCGAGGTCGCCCTCGCCGAGGAGATCGTCGACCGGATCGCCCCGGTCGAGCAGGTCCGCCTCGTCTCCTCCGGCACCGAGGCGACCATGTCGGCCATCCGTCTCGCCCGCGGGTTCACCGGGCGCGCGAAGGTCGTCAAGTTCGCCGGCTGCTACCACGGCCACGTCGACGCGCTGCTCGCCGCCGCGGGCTCCGGCGTCGCCACGTTCGGCCTGCCGGACACCCCGGGTGTCACCGGCGCCCAGGCCGGCGACACGATCGTCCTGCCGTACAACGACCTCGACGCCGTGCGCGCCGCGTTCGCCGCGCACCCCGGCGAGATCGCCTGCGTCATCACCGAGGCCTCGCCCGGCAACATGGGCGTCGTGCCGCCCCGCGACGGCTTCAACGCCGGCCTCAAGGCCCTCTGCCAGGACAACGGCGCGCTGTACATCTCCGACGAGGTGATGACCGGCTTCCGTACGTCGAAGGCCGGCTGGTTCGGCGTCGACGGCGTCGTCCCCGACCTGATGACGTTCGGCAAGGTCATGGGCGGCGGCTTCCCGGCCGCGGCGTTCGGCGGCCGCGCCGACGTCATGGCGCACCTCGCCCCGGCAGGCCCCGTCTACCAGGCGGGCACCCTCTCCGGTAACCCGATCGCGACCGCCGCGGGCCTCGCCCAGCTGCGCCTGCTCGGCGACGCCGAGTACGCGAAGGTCGACGCGGTCAGCGCGCAGCTCCGTACGCTCGTCAGTGACGCGCTCACCAAGGAAGGCGTCGCGCACCGCGTGCAGAACGCCTCCAACATGTTCTCCGTCTTCTTCACCGAGTCCCCCGACGAACCAGTACGGAACTACGACGACGCGAAGGGCCAGGAGTCCTTCCGCTTCACGCCGTTCTTCCACTCGATGCTGGAGCAGGGCGTCTACCTGCCGCCCTCCGCCTTCGAGTCCTGGTTCGTCTCGACCGCCCACGACGAGCGGGCGGTCGAGCGCATCGCCGCCGCGCTCCCGGCTGCCGCGCGCGCGGCTGCGGAGGCCACCGCATGAGCACGTATCCGACGTCCGACGAGGACATCACCGTCGTCCACCTGATGCGGCACGGCGAGGTGCACAACCCGGAGGGGATCCTGTACGGGCGGCTGCCCGACTACCACCTCTCCGAGCTCGGCCGGCAGATGGCCGACCGGGTCGCCGAGCACCTCTCCACGCGTGACGTGACGCACGTCGTCGCCTCGCCCCTGGAGCGGGCCCAGGAGACGGCGACGCCGATCGCGAAGGCGCACGGCCTCGACCTGAACTCGGACGGCCGCCTCATCGAGGCGGGCAACGTCTTCCAGGGCAAGACCTTCGGCGTCGGCGACGGCGCCCTGAAGAACCCGGACAACTGGAAGCACCTCGTCAACCCGTTCAAGCCGTCGTGGGGCGAGCCGTACGTCGACCAGGTCGTGCGGATGATGGGCGCGCTCGACGCCGCCAAGGACGCGGCGCGCGGGCACGAGGCGGTGTGCGTCAGCCACCAGCTGCCCATCTGGACCGTGCGCAGCTACGTCGAGCGGCGGCGCCTGTGGCACGACCCGCGCAAGCGGCAGTGCACGCTGGCCTCGCTGACCTCGTTCACCTACCGCGGCGACAAGATCGTGTCCGTGGGCTACAGCGAGCCCGCCATCGATCTCGTACCGGCCCATCTGCGGGCCGGCGCCAAGCCGGTGAAGGGCAAGGACAAGGCGTTCGGCGCCTGACCGGCCCGCCAGCCATATGACGAGGGGCCGCCGTCAACCGGCGGCCTTTCGCGTCCCCCGTCAAAACACCGCAAATACATCCGAGTTATCGGAACCCGCGTGTTTGTCGCGCCCTCTAACTGTGCGCCCGCCATGAATGGGTGCACGGCGCGACGAATGGGGACGATATGCGCGATGTCAGTCGTAGGGGACTTCTCGGCCTGGGAGCGGGGGCGGCCGCGGCCGCGGCGCTCGCCGGCTGCGGATCGAGTTCCGGCGAGGGCGAGCGTCCGACCGTCTCGCCCGGCAGGCAGGGGGAGCCCGGCCACCCGGGCCCGCCCAAGCGGCCCGCGGCCAAGCCCATCGGCGACGGCTCGACCTCGTACACCGGCAAGCAGCCGCACCAGCCGGCCGCGCCCGAGAGGCTCGAACCGGGCCGGAAGCCGCCGCAGTTCGTGATCTTCTCCTGGGACGGCGCGGGCGAGGTCGGCAACGGCCTGTTCCCCCGCTTCCTCGACCTCGCCAAGCAGCACGACGCCCACATGACCTTCTTCCTCTCCGGCCTCTACCTGCTGCCCGAGTCGAAGAAGCGCCTCTACCGCCCGCCGAACAACGCGGTGGGCGCCTCCGACATCGGCTACCTCACCGACGCCCACGTCAAGGAGACCCTGAAGTACGTGCGTCAGGCCTGGCTCGACGGGCACGAGATCGGCACGCACTTCAACGGCCACTTCTGCGCCGGCACCGGCTCCGTGGCGAACTGGACGTCCGCGCAGTGGCGCAGCGAGATCGACCAGGCCGTCTCCTTCGTGAAGAAGTGGCGTACGAACACGGGCTGGACCGACCTCCCGTCGCTCCCCTTCGACTACGACAAGGAACTCGTCGGCGGCCGCACGCCCTGCCTGCTCGGCCAGAGCAACCTGCTGCCCGCCGCCCGCGACCTCGGCTGGCGTTACGACGCCTCGTCGCCCGGCGGCCGGCAGCGCTGGCCCGGCAAGCGGCTCGGGGTGTGGGATCTGCCGTTGCAGGCCGTCCCGTTCCCCGGCCGCAGCTTCGAGGTCCTGTCGATGGACTACAACATGCTCGCGAACCAGTCCCTGTCCACCACCCGCGCCCCCGCCTACAACTACCCGGCCTGGCGCAAGCAGTCGGCCGAGGCGTACATCCAGGGATTCAAGCGGGCGTACGAGACAAACAGGGCGCCGCTCTTCATCGGCAACCACTTCGAGGAATGGAACGGCGGCATCTACATGGACGCCGTGGAACAGGCGTTGAAGCACATCTCCGCCACCGCCGAGAAGCACGGCGACGTACGGCTCGTGTCCTTCCGGCAGTTCGTCGACTGGATGGACGTACAGGATCCGAAGGTGCTCGCGAAGATGCGGACGCTCGACGTCGGGCAGGCCCCGGCGGACGGCTGGAAGAAGTTCCTCGCAAACCCCTCCTGAAGTGGGCTTTTCCCGCCCCGAGGGGGGTGCGGAAGATCCCCTAAACAGACATGCGAAACTTTTCACATGAGTGCCGCCTGCCGCGCCCCCCGCACTGCCGCGACCACGCGCCGCGCCGTCGAGCTGACCGTCGGAGCCGCCGTCGCGGCCCTCGCGCTGACGGCGTGCGGCTCGGGCAGCACCGACGGAGGCGGTGGCAACACCAACTTCGTGACCAGCTCCGGAGGCATCTCCACCGTCAAGAAGGGTGAGCGGCACGACGCTCCCGACCTGACCGGCAAGGACCTCGAAGGCAAGAAGATCAAGCTCGCCGACTACAAGGGCAAGGTCGTCGTCCTGAACGTCTGGGGCTCGTGGTGCCCGCCCTGCCGTGCCGAGGCGCCCAACTTCGTGAAGGTCGACAAGGCCAACGAGGGCAAGGACGTGCAGTTCCTCGGGATCAACACCCGTGACACCAGCACCAGTCCGGCCAAGGAGTTCGAGAAGGACTTCGGCGTCACGTACCCGAGCTTCTACGACCCGACGGGCAAGCTCCTCCTCCAGTTCGAGAAGGGCACACTGAACCCGCAGGCCATCCCGTCCACGATCATCGTCGACCGGGACGGCAAGATCGCCGCGCGCTCCCTGAAGCCGCTCAGTGAGAAGAGCCTGCGGAACATGCTCGACCCGGTAGTCGCGGAGAAGTGAGCGACGGTGTCCCCCACGCTTGTCACCACCCTCGCCGCTGACGGCATGAACGACACCGTCTTCAGCGGTGCCCTGATCCTCGCCATCCCGGTCGCCCTGCTCGGCGGTCTGATCTCCTTCTTCTCCCCGTGCGTCCTGCCCCTCGTACCGGGCTACCTGTCGTACGTCACCGGGGTCAGCGGCACGGACCTCATGGAGGCCCGTCGCGGGCGGATGGCGTCGGGGGCCGCGCTGTTCGTGCTCGGCTTCACCGTCGTGTTCGTCTCGGGCGGCGCCCTCTTCGGGTACTTCGGGCAGACGCTTCAGGAGTACCAGGGCACGCTCACCAAGGTGCTCGGCATCCTCATGATCGTCATGGGTGTCTTCTTCATGGGGCTCATGCCGTGGATGACGCAGCGGGAGTTCCGCTTCCACCGCAGGCCCACCGCCGGGCTCGTCGGCGCACCGCTGCTCGGCGCGCTGTTCGGCATCGGCTGGACCCCGTGCATCGGCCCGACCCTCGCCTCCGTGATCGCCCTCTCCTCGCAGCAGGGCAGCGCCGGACGCGGGGCCATACTGACGGTCGCGTACTGCCTCGGACTCGGCGTGCCCTTCGTGCTCGCCGCGGTCGCCTTCCGCAAGGCGCTCGGCGCCTTCGGCTGGGTCAAGAAGCACTACGCCTGGGTGATGCGCATCGGCGGCATCATGATGATCGCGACCGGCGTCCTCCTGCTCACCGGTGTCTGGGACACCCTGGTGCAGCAGATGCAGACCTGGTCCAACGGCTACTCGGTGGGAATCTGATCCATGAGCAAGACGAACGCGGGTCCTGAGAGCCCCGACACCACCGACCTCGAAGCCGCGTCCCAACTGAGCACGGCCCCGACGGAAGACCGCTCCCCGAACCTGCCCAAGCTCGGCGTCATCGGCTGGGTCCGCTGGTTCTGGCGGCAGCTGACCTCCATGCGGGTCGCCCTGATCCTGCTCTTCCTGCTGTCGCTCGGCGCGATCCCGGGATCGCTGATCCCGCAGCAGGGCGTCGACCCGCTGAAGGTCTCCGACTTCCAGAAGGCGCACACCACGCTCGGGCCGATCTACGAGAAGCTCGGCCTGTTCCACGTGTACAGCTCGGTGTGGTTCTCGGCGATCTACATCCTGCTGTTCGTCTCGCTCATCGGCTGCATCGTGCCGCGCACCTGGCAGTTCGTCGGCCAGCTCCGCGGCCGCCCGCCGGGCGCCCCGAAGCGCCTGACGCGGCTGCCCGCGTACGCGACCTGGCGCACCGAGGCCGATCCGGCCGACGTCCGCGACGCCGCACTCAAGCTCCTCAAGAAGAAGCGCTTCCGCGCCCACCTCGCCGGTGACGCGGTCGCCGCCGAGAAGGGCTATCTGCGCGAGGTCGGCAACCTGGCCTTCCACATCGCGCTGATCGTGATGCTGGTCGCCTTCGCCTGGGGGCAGCTGTTCAAGTTCGAGGGCGGCAAGCTCGTCGTCGAGGGCGACGGCTTCGCCAACACCCTCACCCAGTACGACGACTTCAAGTCCGGCAGCCTCTTCGACCGCGACCACGACCTGGCGCCGTTCAGCTTCAACCTCGACAAGTTCACGGCGACGTACGAGCGCACGGGCCCCGAGCAGGGCACCCCGCGCGTCTTCCGCGCCGACGTCAGCTACAGCGAGGGCGCCGACAGCAGGACGAAGAAGGCCTCGATCCGCTCGAACCACCCGCTGGACATCGACGGCACCAAGATCTTCCTCAACGGGCACGGCTACGCCGTGAACGTGACGGTCCGCGACGGCAAGGGCAAGGTCGTCTCGCAGCAGACCGTGCCGATGCTGCCGGTCGACTCCAACATCACCTCGCAGGGCGCGATCAAGGTGATGGACGGCTACCGCAACGCGAAGGGCGAGAAGGAGCAGCTGGGCTTCAGCGCCTGGTTCGTGCCGACGTTCGCGGGCGCCGGCAAGGGCACGATGTTCTCCCAGTTCCCCGGGCTCGACTTCCCCGTCCTCGCGCTCAACGCGACCCACGGCGACCTCGGCGTCAACGCGGGCCTGCCGCAGAACGTGTACCAGCTCGACACCACCCACATGAAGCCCTTCAAGGACGCGAAGGGCGACGCGCTCAAGCAGCGGCTGCTGCCCGGCGAGACGATGAAGCTGCCCAACGGGGCGGGCTCCATCACGTTCGACAAGGACATCAAGGAATGGGTCACCTTCCAGATCTCCCACCAGCCCGGTGACACCTGGGCGCTCGGCGGAGCCATTGCCGCGATCTTCGGTCTGGCCGGCTCCCTGTTCATCCAGCGCCGCCGCGTGTGGGTGCGGGCCGTCGAGGGCCCCGACGGTGTGACCGTCGTCGAGATGGCGGGCCTCGGCCGCAGCGAGTCCGCGAAGCTCCCCGAGGAGCTCGGCGACCTGGTCGGCCTGCTGCACAGCGAAGCGCCGACCGCCCCCGAACCAGCCGAGGCACCGTCCTCGGACGAACCATCCACTGCTGTTCCTGCCGCCGAAGGGGCTGAGACCAAGTGATTCTCGCCGCCGCAACCAATGAGAACCTGGCGCACACCAGTAACGTCCTCATCTACTCGTCCATGGCCGTCTACCTGCTGGCCTTCTTCGCGAACATGGCCGAGTGGATCTTCGGCAGCCGCAGCAAGGTCGGCCGTACCGCCGCGGCCCTGACCGGAAAGGCTGAAGCGGCGTCCGCCGCCGCGGCGCCCGCCGTGACGGTCAAGCAGAAGAACGGCACGACCGCCGTCCTGGAGCGCCCGAAGGTCGTCACCCGCGCCGCCGCCGGCGCCCGCGACGTGCCGGACGGGCCCGGCGCCTCCGGCGGCGACGAGCAGGGCGACCTGTACGGGCGGATCGCGATCTCGCTGACGGCGCTCGCGTTCCTCGTCGAGTTCTCCGGCGTCCTCACCCGCGCGCTCTCGGTGCAGCGCGCGCCGTGGGGCAACATGTACGAGTTCAACCTGACCTTCTCCACCGTGGCCGTCGGCGTGTACCTCACGCTGCTCGCGCTGAAGAAGAACGTCCGCTGGCTCGGCCTGCCCCTGGTCACCACGGTCCTCCTGGACCTCGGCCTCGCCGTCACCGTCCTCTACACCGCGAGCGACCAGCTGGTCCCTGCGCTGCACTCGTACTGGCTGTACATCCACGTCTCGACGGCGATCTTCTGCGGCGCGGTCTTCTACGTCGGCGCGGTCGGCACGATCCTGTACCTCTTCAAGGACTCCTACGAGAACAAGCTCGCGAGCGGCGGACAGCCCGGCCGGTTCGCGACCTCGGTCATGGAGCGGCTGCCCGCCTCGCAGTCCCTGGACAAGTTCTCGTACCGCGTGAACGCGGCGGTCTTCCCGCTGTGGACGTTCACGATCATCGCGGGCGCCATCTGGGCCGGCGACGCGTGGGGCCGCTACTGGGGCTGGGACCCCAAGGAGACCTGGTCGTTCATCACCTGGGTCGCCTACGCCGCGTACCTGCACGCCCGCGCGACGGCAGGCTGGAAGGGCCGCAAGGCCGCCTACCTGGCGCTGATCGCGTTCGGCTGCTGGCTGTTCAACTACTACGGCGTCAACATCTTCGTCACCGGCAAGCACTCGTACGCGGGCGTCTGAGCCTTCCGAAAGGCTCAGCCGACGGTGATCGCGTCCAGCTTCCCGCGCAGGTACGCGTGCGAGTCCACCGGCTCGTACGCGACCCTGCCCTTGGGCGCGGGCACCGGCTCCACCGTGGTGCGCGGGTCGCACTCGTAGAAGTAGACGAGTGACATCAGCTCCTCGGCGGGTACGTCCGCCGGGGGCGGGAGCACGCGGTGGCGGCCCGAGCGCCAGCGGTCGCCGGTCCAGCGGGCCATGAGGTCGCCGATGTTGATGGTGAACGCCTCCGGGTCGAAGGGCGCGTCCTCCCAGCCGCCCTCGTCCGTGAAGACCTGGAGGCCGCCCTTGCCGGCCTGCCGGTCGAGGACGGTGACCGTGCCGAAGTCGGTGTGCGGGCCGATCCGGAACTGGCCGGGCTCCGGGGCGCCGACGACGTCCGTGCCCGGATACCAGTTGATGTTGAAGCCCCATGTGGGGTGCGCGGTGTGCCGGGTGAAGAAGTCGGCGGGCTCGTCGAGGGCGACCGCGAGCAGTTCCAGGAGCTGGTCGGAGAGCGACCGCATCTGGGTCAGGTAGGTCTCCACGAGCGGGCGCAGCTCGGGCGCCTCGGCCGGGAAGACGTTCTCGCCGGACCACTCCTCGTGCACGGCCGGGTCGTCGAAGGCCGTGTCCGTCGCGTAGGAGAGGGACTCCTTCAGGTCGGGCGGCGTCTGCGTGCCCTCCGAGTAGCCGTTGGCCTCCGCGCCCGGGCCGAGCCAGCCGCGGCCGCCGACCTTCACGGCGTACGGCTCCTTCACCGACGGCGGCAGCCGGAAGAACGCGCGGGCCGCGTCCCGGATCGCGGTGCGCAGCGCCGGGTCGACGCCGTGCCCGGTGACCAGCAGGAACCCGGCCGTCCGGAGCGCCTGGTCGACGGTGCGGGCGATCTCGGCGCGGGCCGCCGGGTCGCCGGACAGCCACGGCTTCAGGTCGATGGTGGGGACGCGGGGCGCGGCGGCCTCGTTCGAAAGGCCCGTCGGAAGGCCCGGAGCAGCAGTCATGCGTCCACTCTCGGGGCAAGGAAACACCGGGGCAACGTGCGCGCCGTACTCTCCGGGCAGCCCGCACCCCGACGGATTGTCCGCACCGGTCCCGCGCACCCCGGAGGTCTCCGTGCCCGCTCTCACGCTCCGCGAGATCCTGGCCCTCGACGTCGTCGCCGACGCGTTTCCCGAACTCCTCGCGGGGGAGGGCGCGTTGGACCGGCCCGTGCGCTGGGTGCACTCCAGCGAGGTCTACGAAGGCGCCGGTTTCCTCGACGGCGGCGAGCTGCTCCTGACGAACGGTTTCGCGTTCCTCGGCGCCGACGAGGGCGCGCTGCGGCTGTACGTCCGTGAACTCGCGGCCCGCGGTGTCGCCGGGCTCGCCGTCGAGGTGGGCCGCTCGCTGGAACGGATGCCCCGCGAAGTGGTCGCCGCCGCGCGGGAGTTGGGGCTCCCGCTGGTGGCGCTGCGGCGCGTGGTGCCGTTCGTGCGGATCGCGGAGGCCGCGAACCGGGCCATCGTCACGCACGGCCTCGCCGCCCGCGCCGTCACCCACGTACGGGACGCGGACCAAGGGGCGGCGCTGCTCGCCGACCTCGCCGACGGGCAGGCCCTCAACCAGCCGGAGGTGCAGGCCCGTTCGGCGCTCGCCGGGTTCCGGGCCGGGCCGGGGGCGCGGCTCGTCGGCGTCTCCGTGCACGGGCCGAGCGCGGCGGCCCTCGCGGCGGTGGACCGGGTCGCGGGGCGCAGGTCGCTGCGGGCGGCGTTCCCCGGCGACGTCCTCGCACTGCTCGTGGCGCCGCCCGGCCGGGACACGGTACGGGCCGTGCGCGACGCGTTCCTGGCGAGTGCCGAGCCCGGCCTGACCGTCGCCGTCGGGCACGCCGTGGGCGCCGACGACGGCTGGCTGCGCTGGAGCGAAACCCTGCGCACCGCCCGTACGACCCTGGAGCTCGCGCTGACCGTGCCCGCGGCCGAACCGGCGTACGGGGAAGGCCCGTTGGTGACGTCCTCGCGTGCGCTCGCCCTGGAGCGGGAGCTGACGCGCGGCGGCGTCGAGGCCAACCGGGACCGTCTGAACCGGCTCGTCGACGACGTCCTCGGGCCGCTCCTGGAGTGGGAGGCCACGCACGGCAGCGACCTCGTGCGCACCCTGGAGGTCCACCTGCGGCACGGGTGCAGCCCCACCCGCACGGCGGCGCTGCTCCACATCGGGCGGCAGTCCCTCTACCAGCGCCTGGAGCGCATCGAGTCGCTGCTCGGCGTGGAGGTCGGCGACCCGGAACTGCTCGGCGAACTCCTCGCGGCGGCCTGTGCCGCCCGGGTGGTGCGGCCTCAGGGCGCCAGCGAGCGCCAGATCCTGTCGGGCAGGACCCGGGCCGCCTGAGCGAGGTCGACGTCGTCGAGCCCGGACAGATGGCGGCGGGCCGTCGCCACGACCGGGCCGAGGATCAGCCCCTCGATCAGCGGCAGCGGCAGCGGCGCCAGCTCACCGGCGGCGATCCGCCCGTCCACCCACGCGGCCATCGGCGAAAGGCGTGCCTCCTGCGCGTCGCGCACCTGCCTGGCCTGCGCCATGTTCATCCGGTCCGCGTACGAGGAGTGCAGCAGCCGGGCCGCGTCCGGGTGCTCCCGCACGAACCCCAGATACGCCCGCACGACGGCCTTGATGCCGGTGCGGGCGGTGCGCGAACGCTCCAGGGCGGCGGTCAGCTCCCCGAGCAGCCGGGTCAGCCAGCGCATCAGGAGCGCGTCCATCAGCCCGTCGACGCTGCCGAAGTGGTGGTACATGCTGCCGAGGCTCACACCGCTCGTCCGCGTCAGGGCGCTGACGGTGACGCCCTGCTCACCGGCGTCGGCGTAGACCTGGAGGGCGGCGTCCAGGAGTCGGTCGGCGGTCTCGGCGCCGCGCTGCTGCTTGGGGGTCATGGTGACAGTCAGCGTAGAACACCGGGTTCCGTTCGTGATGGGTGTAGTGAACTTCTAGAAAGTCATTCCAATTCGCACACCTGCTGGGCCACACTGATCATCGTGTCCCAGCAGATACCCCCCACGCCCCCGCCGCCTTCGCCGCCGCCGGGCAACGCCCGTGGTTGCCTCGCGGCGGTCGCCACCGTCGCGGCCATGGCCTTCGTCGTGCTGCTCCTGATCCAGCTCGGCGGTGACGACGGCGACGACACGGACGACTCGGCGTCGTCCTCGTACTCGTCGCCCGCCTACGAGCCCTCGACGTACGCGCCGACGACGACGGACGACCCGTACGAGACGAGCGACCCCTACGCCACGCCCACCTACGCGGCGCCCACCACCGAGGAACCCAGCCCCTACACCTCGGGCACCTGTCTCAACGGCGCGCTCCCCGACTCGACCACCGCCCAGGAGGTCGACGACGTCGACGAGGTCGACTGCTCCGCCTCGGACGCGCACTACAAGGTCATCGAGACCATCCCGATGACGTCCGACCTGACCCGGTGCTCCGGCAACTCCGCTACGGAGTACGCCTTTTCGTCCCGCTACACGATGAACGGCACCGTCATCAACGAATACGTGTACTGCCTCGTGGGACTCGGCTCCTACGCCCGATGACCGAACGGGCGGCGCGTACGGCGCGGGCGCCGGAGGGGACGTCCGCACCGTACGCACCGCCCGTTCACCAAGCGGGCCTCGGATGCAGGCTCTCAGTCCGCGACCCGCAGCAGCAGCTTCCCCGTGGTCGTGCGGGAGCCCATCGCGCGGTGGGCGCCGGCCGCGTCGGACAGCGGGTACTCGCCCGTGACCGGGAGGTCGATGCCGGGGACGGCGAAGGCGCGCTCCGCCAGGGCGCGCAGTTCGCGCGGGGCCGTCTGCGCCAGGCCGAGGATGGAGAAGCCGCCGACCGAGAGCCCTGTGGGGTACAGCTCGGGCTGGCCGACCTGCCAGGCGGGGGCCGACGACGCGTTGCCGAAGGAGACGACACGGCCGAACACCGCGAGCGCCTCCCGGGTCTCGCGCAGCGTCTCGCCGCCGACCGGGTCGAGCGCCAGGTCGACGCCCCGACCGCCGGTCAACTCCCGTACGGCGGCGCCGAATCCGTCGGCGAGGACCACGTCGTCGTACCCGTACTTGCGCGCGTACTCCGCCTTCGCCGGGCTCGACACCACGCCGATGACCCGGCCCGCCCCGGCCGCCCGCGCCAACTGCCCGGCCACGGTGCCGACCCCGCCCGCCGCGCCCTGCACGAGCACGGTCTCGCCCTCACGAAGGCGCCCCACCGCGTGCAGCAGCGCGTACGCCGTCGGGAGCACGGTCGGCAGGGTCGCGGCCGTGCGCAGGTCGAGGCCGGCCGGGAGCGGGAACGTGGTGACGGCGTCCGCCACGACGACCTCCGCGTAGGCGCCGCCCTCGGTCAGCGCGGCCACCTCCTGGCCGACGGCGAGGTCGTCGACTCCCGCCCCCACGGCCCGGATTCGGCCCGAGACCTCCAGGCCGGGCACGTACGGGAGCGACGCCACCCGGTAGCCCTCCGACCGCGCCTTCAGGTCGGCGAAGTTCACGCCGACGTACGCGATGTCGATGGAGACCTGCCCGGGGCCCGGCTCGGGGACCTCCACGTCCGCCGTCGTCAGGACCTCCGGGCCGCCGTACTCGCTGAACCGCACCGCACGCATGACGCACGCCTTCCGTCGGGAGAACCACCGGTGTTCGTCGGTCGACGAACACCCGAGGCTCAGACTGTACGACGCGAAGCGAACACTCGGCAAGCGATCGCGTACACCGCCGCGCTCACCACGAACCCGACCACGCACGTCACGTCACCGAGCGACGGCCACCGCTCCGGCGCCCAGCCCACGTACTTCTCCTGGTTGGAGAAGAGCGGGACGGAGACCGCGATGCCGGTCAACAAGGCGGCGAATCCCGGCCAGTTGGTGAAGTTCCCGTTCGCCAGCCGGTCCGCGAGTTCCGCGTCCGGCGTCCGCGCCCTGCGCCACCGCTCGACCAGGACGACGCCCAGCCACGGCCCGATCCAGTACGCGATCACCAGCAGGAACGCCTCGTACGCGTGCCCGGCGTCGGACAGGGACGACCATGCCGCTGCCGTCCCCGCGAGGCCCGAGACGACCACGAGCGTGCTGCGGCCCAGCCACGACGGCAGCCGCAGCCCGAGCGAGGTGACCGACATCGCGGACGAGTAGATGTTGAGGGCGTTCGCCGACACCGCGCCCAGGATGATGGCGAGCAGCACCAAGTCGCCGAGCCAGGAAGGGAGATGGCCGGTGAAGGCCGCCGTCGGCGTCGCGCCCGCGGGCGCCGCGATCGTCGCCGATGCCGCGCCGATCAGCGAGACGACCGACACCGACAGGAACAGGCCGAGCGCCGGGTGGAGCACCGTGCGCAGCCGGTCCGCCGTGCGCGGCAGATAGCGCGAGTAGTCCGACGCGCCCGGGTTCCAGCCCGCCGCGTACCCCCACGCCGTACTGAACGCGAGCAGGAACCCGCCGATGCCGCCCCCGCCGCCGGACGCCGACAGATCCGCCTTGCCGAACGTCCAAACGCCCGCGAGCAGGAACACCACCGCGAGGACCGGGAACGCGTACTTCTCGAAGGCGTGCACGAAGTTGTGCCCGATGAAGCCGATGACGATCTCGGCCGCGACGACCAGCAACAGTGAGGGCAGCGGCCGCAGATCGGTGAGCGTGTTCAGCGCGAACGCGGCGCTGACACTGTTCACCGCGAACCAACCGACGCCCGCCACAAGGGCGTTGACGCCGGCCGGCAGCACATTGCCCTTGTAGCCGAACGCGAACCGCCCGATCGCCATCTGCGGCACCCCGAAGCGCGGCCCGTCGAGCGAGAGCACGCCCTGCGTGAGCGAGCCGAGCGCCGTGCCGAGCAGCAGCGCGGCCGCGGCCTGCCAGAAGTTCAGGCCGAAGAAGAGGACCGAGATCACGCCGATGTAGACCGTCGCGAACTCGATGTTCGGCGAGGCCCACGTCCACAGCAACTGCCGCGGGCCGCCGTGCCGTTCACTGTCGGGGATGGGCTCGGACCCGGCCGGCTCTACGGCGATGACCTTGTCGCCGTACGCGGGAGGAGGCAGGGGAGCGATGTCGGTGCTGGTGGAGGCGGTCGTCATGCCCCCTGAGTGTCCGGGCACGGGCAGGCGCCGCACAGGGGCGCACTGTCCGCTTCAGGGGGCGCGACGGCGTACAAGCTGTACGGGTCGGCTACTCGCCGATGTCCCCGATGTCTTCGTGCCACAGCTGCGGCTCGGCCGCGATGAAGTCCTCCATCATGCCGACGCACTCGGGATCGTCAAGCAGCACGATCTCCACACCGTGCTCCGCCAGCCAGTCGTGCCCGCCGTGGAACGTGCGCGCCTCGCCGATCACGACCCGCGAGATCCCGAACTGCCGCACCAGGCCCGAGCAGTACCAGCACGGGCTGAGCGTGGTCACCATCGTGGTGCCCTGGTACGAGCGCTGCCGCCCGGCGTTGCGGAACGCGTCGGTCTCCCCGTGCACCGACGGGTCGGCGTCCTGCACCCGGCGGTTGTGCCCGCGGCCGAGCACCTTCCCGTCGGCCGAGTACAGGGCCGCCCCGATCGGGATGCCCCCTTCGGCGCGGCCTGCCCGCGCCTCTTCGACGGCGGTGGCGAGCCAGGTGCGGGCGAGATCGAGATCCATGACGTACGGCCTTTCTAGGCGGCGGTGTTGAGGTCGGTACGGTCGCGGCGGCGCAGCAGAGCGTAGAGCCCGGCGCCGAGGACGAACCCGACCGGACAGGTGAGGTCGCCGACGGCCGGCCAGTTGCCCGGCACCCAGCCGACGAACAGGGTCTGGTTGGAGAACAGCGGCACGGAGACGGCGACACCCACGAGCAGCGCGACGAGCCCGGCGTGATTGCTGAACGTACGGTTCTGCAGGCGGTCCGCGAGCTCGGTGTCGGGCAGGGCGCGCAGCCAGTGCTCCATCAGGACGACGCCCAGCCAGGGCGCGATCCAGTACGCGATGACCAGCAGGAAGTTCTCGAAGGCGTGCCCGGCGTCGGCGAGCGAGGCCCAGCCCGCGGCGGTGCCGATGGCGCCGACGAGCGCGACGAGGGCGCCGCGGTTCATCCAGCGGGGCAGCGTCAGGTCGAGCGAGGAGATGGAGACGGCCGCCGAGTAGACGTTCAGGGTGGCGGCGGCCATCGCGCCCAGGATGATCGCGACGAGCGTGAGGTTGCCGAGCCAGCCCGGGAGCTGACCGGTGAACGCGTCGGTGGGGGAGGCGTCGGCGGGCGCGGCCAGCGTGGCGGAGGCCGCGCCGATCACCGAGACGACGGCGACCGAGACGAACAGGCCGAGCCCCGCGTACCAGGCGGTGGCCCGGCGCGAGGTGCCGGCGGGGAGGTAGCGGGCGTAGTCGGCGGCGCACGGGTTCCAGCCCGCGGTGAAGCCGAAGCAGGCGCTGAAGGCGAGCATGAACCCGCCGAAGCCGCCGCCGGACCCGGCGGCCCCGCTGAGGTCGGCGTCCATGAAGATCCACACCCCGGCGAGCACGAAGATCACGGCGAGGACCGGGAAGGCGTACTGCTCGAAGCGGTGCACCAGGTCGTGCCCGACGTAGCCGATGACGACTTCGAGCACGACGAGGATCAGCAGGCTCGGCAGCGGGGCGAGCCCGGTGAGCGAGTTGAGGGCGAAGGCGCCGCCGACGGTGTTCACGGCGAACCAGCCGACACCGGCGACGAACGCGTTCACGGCGGACGGCAGCGCGTTGCCCCTGTGCCCGAAGGAGAGCCGCCCGATCACCATCTGCGGGACGCCGAACCGCGGCCCGTCCGTGGACAGCACACCGTGGGCCAGCGACCCGAGCCCGGCACCGAGCACGAGCGCGGCGACGGCAGGCCAGAAGCTCAGACCGAACGCGGAGACGGAGAGCACCCCGATGAAGACGGTGGCGAAACCGACCTGGGGCGAAGCCCAGGTCCACAGCAGCTGGCGGGGCGAGCCGTGCCGGCGCTCGGGCGGCACGGGATCGGCCCCGTGCTCCTCTACGGCGATCAGCTTCTCGGCGCCGGTGACGACCTCGGGCGCGGGGGCATGCGGGGATCTGGACATGGGCCTTCACGGGGGTGGTGCGGGGCGGGGATCACCCACCAGTGTGCGCTACACCGATCTCCGTCGGGAACAGGCCCAAGGTCACATGCCGCTCAGTCGGTGCCCTGCTCGCGCTCGCGGCGCTTGAGCTCCTCCTCGCGGCGGCGCAGATCCGCCTCCCAGTCCTTGAGCAGCGACTCGTCCTTCTTGTTCTCCTCTTTGAGGGACGCGAGGAACTCGGGATTGTCGTCCGGCGCGACGTACTGGACGCGGTGGTTGCGGTGCCACTCGGAGGGCGTGGAACCGCCGGCGGGAGCGTGCCGCACCTTCCCGGCCACGAGCCAGGCGATCGGCCCGACCAGGACCTCGCCGAAGAGCAGGATGATGATGACCCAGACCACCTTGGGCAGCCCGCGGACCTCTTCCTCCGGGGTGTTGAGGCAGTCGATGAAGGCGTAGATCCACAACGCCAGGACCAACAGGAACGGCAGATACCTGAACACGACCGGACTACCCCCATGTGAGACGACGCGCACAGGGTAGCGGGAACGGGTGACAGCCCCCGCCAAGATCCGTCGCGCGGGATGACAAACTGGAACACATGGCTTACGACGATCTTCGCTCCCTGCTCCGGGCGCTGGAGCGCGAGGGCGACCTGAAGCGCATCAAGGCTGAAGTCGACCCCTACTTGGAGGTCGGTGAGATCGTCGACCGGGTGAACAAGGCAGGCGGCCCGGCCCTCCTCTTCGAGAACGTGAAGGGCTCGGCGATGCCCCTCGCGATGAACGTGTACGGCACCGACCGACGGCTCCTCAAAGCCCTCGGCCTCAAGACGTACGACGACATCAGCGAGAAGATCGGCGGCCTGCTCAAGCCGGAGCTGCCGCAGGGCTTCGTCGGGATGCGCGAGGCGTTCGGCAAGCTCGGCTCGATGGTGCACGTGCCGCCGAAGAAGGTGAAGTCCGACGCCGCCCCCGTGCAGGAGGTCGTCCTGACCGGCGACGACGTCGACCTGGACAAGCTCCCGGCCCTGTTCACGTGGCCGGAGGACGGCGGCTCCTTCTTCAACCTGGGTCTGACCCACACGAAGGACCCGGACACGGGCGTCCGCAACCTGGGCCTCTACCGCCTCCAGCGCCACGACAAGCGCACCATCGGCATGCACTGGCAGATCCACAAGGACAGCCGCAACCACTACCAAGTGGCCGCCAAACGCGGCGAGAAGCTCCCGGTCGCCATCGCCTTCGGCTGCCCGCCGGCGGTCACGTACGCGTCCACGGCCCCGCTGCCCGGTGACATCGACGAGTACCTGCTCGCCGGGTTCATCCAGGGCAAGCGCGTCGAGATGGTCGACTGCAAGACGGTCCCGCTCCAGGTCCCGGCCAACGCCGAGGTCGTCATCGAGGGCTGGCTGGAGCCGGGCGAGATGCTCCCGGAGGGCCCGTTCGGCGACCACACGGGTTTCTACACGCCGCAGGAACCCTTCCCGGCGCTGACGATCGACTGCGTGACGATGCGGCGGCGCCCGCTCCTCCAGTCGATCGTCGTCGGCAGGCCCCCCACGGAGGACGGCCCGCTGGGCAGGGCCACGGAACGCTTCTTCCTCCCCCTCCTCAAGGTGATCGTCCCGGACATCGTGGACTACCACCTCCCCGAGGCGGGCGGCTTCCACAACTGCGCGATCGTCTCGATCGACAAGAAGTACCCGAAGCACGCGCAGAAGGTGATGAGCGCGGTCTGGGGCGCGCACATGATGTCCCTGACGAAGCTCGTCGTCGTCGTCGACTCCGACTGCGACGTGCACGACCTGCACGAGGTCGCGTGGCGGGCGCTCGGCAACACCGACTACGCCCGTGACCTGATGATCACCGAAGGCCCGGTCGACCACCTCGACCACGCCTCGTACCAGCAGTTCTGGGGCGGCAAGGCCGGTATCGACGCAACGCGGAAATGGCCCGAGGAGGGCTACACGCGGGACGGGGGCTGGCCCGAGATGGTCGTCTCCGATCCCCGGACGGCGTCCCTCGTGGACCGCCGCTGGAAGGAGTACGGACTCTAGTGAGCTCAGCATCCGCGGCGCTCCCGCAGCAGCCGGGCCGCACCAAGGCGTTCCTGCGCCTGGTCATGATCGAGCACTCGGTGTTCGCGCTGCCCTTCGCCTACATCGCCTCCCTGACGGCGATGTTCGAGCTGGACAAGAACATCCACTGGGGCCGCCTGCTCCTGGTCACCATCTGCATGGTGGGCCTGCGCACCTTCGCGATGGCGGCGAACCGGATCATCGACCGCGAGATCGACGCCCGCAACCCGCGCACGGCCCACCGTGAACTGGTGACGGGCGCGGTGACCGTGAAGTCGGCGTGGACGGGCGCCCTGATCGCGCTGGTGATCTTCCTCGGCTCGGCGGCGCTCCTGAACCCGCTCTGCCTGGCGCTGGCCCCCATCGCGGTGATCCCGATGGTCGTCTACCCCTACGGCAAGCGCTTCACGAACTTCCCGCAGGCCATCCTCGGTCTCGCGCAGGCGATGGGCCCGATCGGCGCGTGGATCGCGATCACCGGCGAGTGGTCGTGGGACGCGGTCATCCTCGGTCTCGCGGTCGGCATCTGGATCGGCGGCTTCGACCTGATCTACGCGTGCCAGGACGTCGAGACCGACCGCGAGGTCGGCGTCATGTCGGTCCCGGCCCGCTTCGGCATCCCGGCCTCGATCCGGGGCGCCCGCGTCTGCCACACGATCACGACGGCCCTGTTCGTCTGGTACGCGCTCGCCACCGACGCCGGAACGTTCTTCTGGGTCGGCCTCGTCATCGTCGCGGGCGCCTTCATCTACGAGCACACCATCGTCAAGCCCCACGACCTGTCCCGCCTGAACCGCGCCTTCTTCCAGGTCAACGGCTTCATCGGGATCGCCCTGTTCGTGTGCGCGCTGCTCGATCTGCTGGTGCGCGGCCTCACCGTATAGGGGGCAGCTCCCGGGGCCGGCCGGGGCGGCGGCGGACGGCGAACGCCGCCGCCACCCCCGCCGCGAGGCCGATCAGATGGCCCTGCCAGCTGACGCCCTCGTTCGCCGGGGAGAGGCCCGCGAGCATCGTCGTACCCCAGTAGGCCGCTATCAGCAGGCCTACGACGATGCCGAGCGGCCTGCGCTCCACGAAGCCGCTGAGCACGACGAAGCCGAACAGGCCGAAGATCAGGCCCGACGCGCCCGCCGTGTTCGTGTGGGCCGGGGCGACGAGCCAGACGCCCAGGCCGTCCGCGACGATGATCAGCGCGCACGCCAGGAAGAAGCGGCGGATGCCGGAGAGCGCCGCGACGAAGCCGAGGACCAGGAGCGGGACCGAGTTCGCCGCGACGTGGCCGAAGCCGAAGTGGACGAAGGACGCCGGGACGACGTCTGCCAGCTCCGCCGGATCGCGCGGCTGGATGCCGAAGCGGTCGAGGGCGTGACCGGAGCCCACGTCGATCACTTCGAGCGCCCACAGCAGGGCCACCCAGCCCACCATGAGCTTCCCCGCGGCCAGCGCGCGATCCCGCGCCGACCACTGTGCCGTGTCCACTGTCTTGTCCATCAACTCAGCCCCCACCCCTGGGCCCGCACTGTTGCGGGATGAACGACCAGGCCCCTGGTCAAGTTCCCGTACCAGCATGCCGGATAGGCTCGGTGGTGTGGAGCACGTCAACTCAAGCAGCCGCAGGCCCTGGGTCGTCGGGGTGTCCGGCGCGTCCGGGACCCCGTACGCCGCTTCCGTGCTGCGCGCGCTGATCGACGCCGGTGAGGCGGTCGATCTGGTCGTCTCGCGGGCCTCGCGGCTGACCCTGCTCGACGAGACCGGCATCTCGTTCCGGGACGCGCACTGGCGCGAGGACCTGGGCGAGTGGCTGGCGCGCGGGGCGGACGGGAAGCCGGGCACGTTCGGCGGGATCGACCTGAGCGGCGTGCGGCACTGGGCCGCCGGTGATCTCGCGGCCGGCCCGTCCTCGGGCTCGTACCCGGTCAAGGGCATGATCATCGTGCCCGCCTCGACGGCGTGCGTCGCGGGTGTCGCGCTCGGGCTCTCCAAGGACCTGTTGCAGCGCGCGGCGAGTGTGACGCTCAAGGAGCGGCGGCCGCTGATCGTGGCCGTGCGCGAGACGCCGCTGAACGGGCAGACCCTCAAGCACCTGGTGACGCTGGACGAGGCGGGTGCCGTGGTGCTGCCGGCCTCTCCGGCGTTCTACGCGGGCGCGACGCACATCCAGGATCTGGTGGACTTCGTCGCCGGGCGGGCGCTGGACGCGGCGGGAGTGCCGCACACGCTGTACCGCCGGTGGGCCGGCGAGCTCGGCGGCGGCCAGGAGAGCCGGGACCAGCGGCTGCGGCCCAGCTGAACCCCCGGCCGAACCACCCTGCCGACCCCGGCCCGTGCCCGGGTGGCTACGTAAACTCCGGTCAACGCCGGCCAATGTCGACAACAGCGAAAGGCTCAAGGACCTATGGACGCCGTGGACAGGCAGCTCATTCAGGCCCTGCGCGAGAACGGCCGCGCTTCTTATGCCGAGTTGGGCCGTCTCGTCGGCCTGTCCGGGCCCAGCGTCACGGACCGCATCAACCGCCTGGAGGCGGCCGGCGTCATCACCGGCTACCGGGCCACCGTCGACTCCGCCTCCCTCGGCCTCGGCGTGATCGCCCTCATCGGCATCTCGCTCTCCGACGCCGCCGACCACGAGGACGTCGCGCGCCGCCTGAAGGACCTGCACGAGATCGAGGACTGCTGGTTCATCGCGGGCGACGACTCGTACATGCTCAAGGTGCGCGCCAGCGACGTGGACGGCCTGGAGAAGACGATCCGCCGGCTCAGCGGCACGAAGGGCGTGTCCCGTACGCGGACCACGATCGTGCTCTCCACCAAGTGGGAGAACCGGGTCGGGGAGCTTCCCGAAGAGGTGTGAGCGGGCCTGTCGGTGCCTGGGCGTACGGTGGGTCAAGTCTTTGAAGTCAGGGAGAGGTACGGGCATGGACGCAGGGCTCAAGCGCGAGCTGGAGCAGAAGGTCAGGGACGGTGAGCGGCTGTCCCGCGAGGACGGCATCGCGCTCTACGAGTCGGACGACCTGGCCTGGCTCGGCGGCCTCGCGCACGAGGTGCGGACGCGGAAGAACGGCGACGTCGTCCACTTCAACGTCAACCGCCACCTCAACATGACCAATGTGTGCACCGCCTCGTGCGCCTACTGCTCGTTCCAGCGCAAGCCGGGCGAGAAGGACGCGTACACGATGCGCATCGAGGAGGCCGTCAAGCTCGCCAAGGCGATGGAGAGCGAGAACCTCACCGAGCTGCACATCGTCAACGGCCTGCACCCGAACCTGCCGTGGCGCTACTACCCGCGCTCCCTGAAGGCGCTCAAGGAAGCCCTGCCGAACGTCGGCCTGAAGGCGTTCACGGCCACCGAGATCCACCACTTCGAGAAGATCTCGGGGCTCGGCGCGTCCGAGATTCTGGACGAGCTGATCGAGGCCGGTCTGGAGTCGCTGACCGGTGGCGGCGCCGAGATCTTCGACTGGGAGATTCGCCAGCACATCGTCGACCACGACACCCACTGGGAGGACTGGTCGCGGATCCACCGGCTCGCGCACGAGAAGGGCCTCAAGACGCCGAGCACGATGCTCTACGGGCACATCGAGGAGCCCCGGCACCGCGTCGACCACGTGCTGCGGCTGCGCGAGCTCCAGGACGAGACCGGCGGCTTCCAGGTCTTCATCCCGCTGCGCTACCAGCACGACTTCGTGGACATGAAGGACGGGAAGGTGCGCAACCGCCTCCAGGCCCGTACGACCATGGCCACCGGCGCCGAGGCGCTGAAGACCTTCGCGGTCTCGCGCCTCCTGTTCGACAACGTCCCGCACGTGAAGTGCTTCTGGGTCATGCACGGCCTGCACACCACGCAGCTCGCGCTCCAGCACGGCGCCGACGACATGGACGGCTCGGTCGTCGAGTACAAGATCACGCACGACGCGGACAACTACGGCACGCCGAACAAGCTGACCCGTGAGGACCTGCTCGACCTGATCCGGGATGCCGGGTTCCGGCCCGTCGAGCGGAACACGCGGTACGAGATCATTCGCGAGTACGAGGGTGCGGATCCGGCCCGCCGGGACTCGCCGCAGCCGATGCGGGTCTGAGCAGGCCGTTGCCGGGTGCGGGGCTCGTCGTGGCTGGTCGCGCAGTTCCCCGCGCCCCTGAGATGCGCCCCTTCGGTGCGGCATCTCCCCGATGAAGGCTGAGCGGCGAAGCCGCTCGCCTTCAGGGGCGCGGGGCTGTGACATCAGCGGCTCCGCCGCGGGGCGCGACCAGCCCCCCCACCGGCCGTCAGCCGAAGTCCCGGTCAGAGCGGCAGCATCATGTGGACGTCGTCGCGGTCGTCGCCCGGGGCCACGCGGATCGCGCCCGGGACACGGCCGACCTCCTTGTAGCCGCACGCCGCGTAGAAGTGGTCCGCGCCCGTGCCGCCGCGGCAGGTGAGGCGGATGGCCTCGATGCCGTCGAAGGTGCGGGCCGCGTCCGCCGCCGCCGACATCAGGGCACGGCCGTACCCCTTGCCCTGGTGGGCGGGGTGCACCATCACCACGTAGAGCCACAGGTGGTGCTTCATCAGGCGGTGCGGGTTGTACGCGAGGAACGCGGACGCCGCGACGCTCCCGTCCTCGGGGTCGCGGCCCACGAGCAGCCGGGTGCGGCCCTCCGCCAGCTCGGCCAGGCGCTTGACCAGCTCGGGGCGTATCTCGTCGGGCGTGACGGGCGGGACGAAGCCGACGGCGCCGCCGGCGTTCGAGACGTCCGCCCACAGAGTGAGCAGTCCGTCGCGCAGGGCGGGTGTGACGGACGGGTCCAGTTCGAAGCGCGGAGACAGCGGAGACATAGGGGGAGGGTAGTCAGGCCTCGGTCACCCCGCCGTTCCCGGGCGCTCGCGTGCGTGCTTCACTGGATGAGCGCTCGTACCTTTTAGGAACGGAAGAGTGGATTGACATGGGCCGCTACACGCTGATGCGCCTCGGAGTCCTCGGGGGCTGCTTTCTCGTCGTCTGGGGTCTCGTGGCCGTAGGCATCGTGCCCAGTGGCATCGGCGGCTCCTACTGGCTGTGGATCGCGCTGCTCGCCCTGGTGGTCTCCGCGCCGCTGAGCTTCGTACTGCTGCGCAAGGAGCGCGACCGGGCCTCCGAGAAGATCGTCGCCCGCGTCGACCGCGCGAAGGCCAACATGGCCGCGAACCGCTCCATGGAGGACGAGGCGGACGACGCCGCCCGGTCCCGCGCGCACACGCAGGGCGCGTAAGTTACGTCACAACAGACGCCGGCCCCGACACCGATCAGGTGTCGGGGCCGCCTGTGTTTTCAAGGTAAATGCGGCTTAAGGGGCATACGAGCATCGCGTTTCCCCCAAAGAACCCCTTTGATGTTCTCAAAGCGCTGGTGTTAACGTTCCTGTCATGAAGACATCAGCCGCGCACCGGACGAGCGTCCCGCTCGTGGCACGCCTGCATGTCGATCTCTGCCGCTGCATGTCCGCGGCCTGTCGCGCCTGACGCGATCTCCCCGATGCAGCGGCGCCGTTGACCTCATCCCGCGGTCGCCGCTCCTGTACGTCCCCTCTTGTCCCCGCGCGTCATCACTGGAGTGCCTCCGTGTCCGCGAACACCCCCGTCGCCGATCAGAAGACCGGCTTCCGCATACCGAAGATCCCGTTCTGGGCGCAGGTCCTGCTCGGCCTCGTCGCCGGTCTGGTCCTCGGCTACATCGCCCGCAGCGCCGACGTCGCCTGGCTCGGCAAGACCCTCGAGCAGGTCGGCAGCATCTTCGTCCAGCTCCTGAAGCTGGCCGTCGCCCCGCTGGTGTTCTTCGCGATCCTCGTGTCGATCACCAACCTGCGGAAGGTCGACAACGCCGCCCGGCTCGCCGGCCGCACCCTGCTCTGGTTCATGATCACGTCGCTGATCGCGGTCGTCATCGGCCTCGCCATCGGCCTGCTGACCAACCCGGGCAACGGCACGTCGCTGTCGGCCGCAGACGCCGCGAAGTCCGACACCCAGGGCTCCTGGCTCGACTTCCTCACCGGCATCATCCCGACCGACATCATCACGCCGTTCACCGAGCTGAACGTGCTCCAGATCGTCTTCATGGCCGTCGTCGCCGGTATCGCCATCCTGAAGATCGGCGAGAAGGCCGCCCCGGTCCTCACGCTCTCCGAGTCCGTCCTGGAGCTGCTGCAGAAGGCCCTGTGGTGGGTCATCAAGCTCTCCCCGATCGGCTCCGCCGGCCTCATCGGCAACGCGATCGTCCAGTACGGCTGGGACCTGCTCGGCAAGTACGCGACCTTCACCGCCGACATCTACATCGGCTGCGCCCTGGTCCTGTTCGGCGTCTACCCGCTGCTGCTCTCGACCGTCGCCAAGCTGAACCCGCTCCAGTTCTTCAAGGGCGCCTGGCCCGCGATCCAGCTGGCGTTCGTCTCCCGCTCCTCGGTCGGCACCATGCCGGTCACCCAGCAGTCGGCGATCCGCCTCGGCGTCCCGAAGGACTACGCCTCCTTCGCCGTGCCGTTCGGCGCGACGACGAAGATGGACGGCTGCGCCGCGATCTACCCGGCCATCGCCGCGATCTTCGTGGCGAACTTCTTCGACGTCGACATGGGCATCAAGGAGTACCTGCTCATCGCGTTCGTCTCGGTGATCGGCTCCGCCGCCACCGCCGGCCTCACCGGCGCGACGGTCATGCTCACCCTGACCCTCTCCACGCTGGGCCTCCCGCTGGAGGGCGTGGGTCTGCTCCTCGCCATCGACCCGATCCTCGACATGATGCGCACCGCGACGAACGTCGCCGGCCAGGCGCTCATCCCGGTGATCGTCGCCGCCCGCGAGAAGATCCTCGACCACGACAAGTACAACCAGGTCACCGCGTCTCCGATCGACGAGCCGCAGCAGGCGGTGGCTGCCGCCGCCTGACGTCCCCCGGCGCGCCACCCCCGGCCGTGCCCCGCTCCCCGGACCAGCTCCGGGGGCGGGGCACGGCCGTTCTCGCTGCGTACCCTGGGCAGTGCACAAGGCAGAACGAAAGGCGGCAGGGGTGGGCGGCGTGAAGGCCGGGCAGCAGGACGGGCGGGCCAAGCGGCTGCCGCGGGCCGAGCGCGAGCGGCAGATGACGGACGCCGCGGTACGGGTGTTCGGCGAGCGCGGTTACCGGGCCGCGTCGATGGACGAGATCGCCGAACTCGCCGGCGTCTCCAAGCCGTTGGTGTACCTGTACCTGAACTCCAAGGAAGACCTCTTCACCGCCTGCATCCGGCGGGAGGCGGCCGCGCTCGTCGCCGCCGTACGGGCAGGCGTCCGCGCCGACGCCCCGGCCGACCGGCAACTGTGGGAAGGGCTCACGGCCTTCTTCTCGCACACCGCGGAACACCCCGACGGCTGGGCCGTCCTGCACAGCCACGCCCGCACCGGCGGCGAGCCGTTCGTGGCCGAGGTCGGGGCGATGCGGGACGAGATCGTGGCGTTCGTGACCGCGCTGATCGCGGCGGCCGCGCGCGAGGCCCACGGCGATCCCGAACTCGCCGAGCGCGAGGTGGTGGGCCTCGCCCAGGCGCTGGTCGGCGCGGCGGAGGCGCTCGCGGGCTGGGCCAACGCGGATGCCACCGTCTCCGCCAAGGAGGCCGCCACGACGATGATGAACTTCGCGTGGTCCGGGCTCGGCAGCCTCATGGACGGGCGGCGCTGGTCAGACGCCTAGCGTCCGTACGGTGCCGGTCACGTGGGTGCGGTCGTCCTTCGCCGACCGCAGCTCGAAGGCGGTGCCCTTCGCCGCGTACGTCACCGAACCCGGCAGCAGCACCGGAGCCTTGAACCGCGCCTGTACGTGTACGGGTCCTCGCGCGCCGAACTCCGCGAGGCACCGGGACACCGTCCACATGCCGTGGGCGATGGCGCGCGGGAAGCCGAAGAGGCGGGCCGTGAGCGGGTGCAGGTGGATGGGGTTGCGGTCGCCGGACGCGGCGGCGTAGCGGCGGCCCAGGTCGGCGCCGAGGTGCCACTCCGTGAGCGGGGGGAGGGGTGCGGGTTCCCTGGCCGGGGTGGGCGGCGTGGTTGTCCTGTGCCGGGAGAGGTATGTGCTGGTCGACTGCCACACGGGGGCGCCCCCGCTGCGCAGCTCGGTGACGACGACGGCTTCGGTGCCGCGGTGGTGGGGGCGCAACTCGGTCGCTTCGACGGTGAGTTCGTACGGCTCGGCGGGGGAGAGGTCACGGTGCTGGGTGATCTCGATCGACGTGTGGACGAGGCCGAGCAGCGGCAGGGGGAAGGCGCGGGCCGCCATGAGGCGCATGGCCAGGGGGAAGCCGAGGATGTGCGGGTAGGTGAGCGGGAGTTCGGGGCGGCCGGTGGGGTAGCCGCAGACGTTTTCGTAGGCGGTGAGGTGGGGCGTGCGGATCCGCACGGCGGCGACGCGGAGCCGTGCCGTGGCGGGAGTTGATTCGGTGCCGCGGGGTTTTTTGAGGGGCGAGAGCAGGGCCCCTCGGAGCATGGCGGGGCCGAGCGGGGGGATGGCCGGCAGGTCGTGGGTCCGGGGGGTCGAGGTCATGTCGGGTCCTTGGGGGTGAGGGGTTGTCTGCGGGTTGGTGGGGGCTGGTCGCGCAGTTCCCCGCGCCCCTGGAAGGCATGCGCTGCGCGCAGCCTTCATCGGGGAGATGCCGCACCGGAGGTGCGCATCTCAGGGGCGCGGGGAACTGCGCGACCAGCCACGATGGCGGCGCACCCGCCGACGGCGAAGGCCACCCGAGCCGGCTCGCGACCAGCCACGAACGAGAGCCGCACCCCGCCCACGGCGCACCCCAGCGGAGCTGAAGCGCGGCCTACGCGCCCAGCAGGCTCTGCCCGCACACCCGCACCACCTGCCCGGAAACCGCCCCGGACCCCGGCGACGCGAGCCACGACGTCGTCTCCGCCACGTCCACCGGAAGCCCGCCCTGCGCAAGGGAGTTCATCCGCCGCCCCGCCTCCCGGATGAACAGCGGAACCGCCGCCGTCATCTTCGTCTCGATGAACCCGGGCGCCACCGCGTTCACCGTGACCCCGTGCTCGGCCGCGGCACGCGGCGCCAGGGACCGTACGAGGCCGACGATGCCGGCCTTCGACGCGGCGTAGTTGGTCTGGCCGGCGTTGCCCGCGATCCCGGCGATGGACGCCGTGGCGACGATGGCGCCGCCGCGCCGCACGGCCCCCGCCTTCAGCAACGTGTCCGTCGTGCGCAGCACACTCGCGAGGTTCACGTCGAGGACCGAACTCCAGCGCTCCGCAGGCATGTTGGCGAGGCGGCGGTCCCGGGTGATGCCCGCGTTGTGCACGAGGACGTCCAGCGCGTCCACGAACTCCGCGATCCGCTCACCCGTGTCCGCCGCCGTGATGTCCAGCGGCAGCGCCCGCCCCCCGAGCCGCTCCGCGACCTTCGCGAGGTCGGCCTCGGCGGACGGCACGTCGAGGAGGACGACCTGCGCCCCGTCCCGTACGAGCGTCTCGGCGACGGCCTCGCCGATGCCGCGCGCGGCGCCGGTGATCAGCGCGGTACGCCCGGCGAGCGGCCGTTCCCAGGACTCCGGGACCGTCAACTCGCCGCCTGTGCCGCCCACTTCGATGACCTGGCCGCTGACGTAGGCCGACTTGGGGGAGAGCAGGAAGCGCAGGGTCGACTCCGCCGCCGTCGCCGGGGCCCCGGCCGCGATCCGCACCAGGTTCACCGTGCGGCCGCGGCCGATCTCCTTGCCGAGGGAGCGGACGAAGCCCTCAAGGCCCTGCTGCGCCGCCGCCTGGTGGTGGTCGTCGGCGGACGGGAGTGCGCCGAGGACGACGACGCGGCCGCTCGCCTCGACGGACCGTACGACCGGGTGGAGTGCGGCGTGCACCTCGGCGAGGGTGTCCAGGCCGGCGACGGCGGTGGCGTCGACGACCACCCCGGCGGGCCGCTCGGCGGCCTGTACGACGTCGAGGCCGGTGCCCGCCAGGACGGAGGCGAGCGCCTCGCGGTGCGCCGACTCCCCGGCCGTGACGTGCAGCAACTGCCCTTCCAGGGACGGGCGTTCGGGGCTCCAGCGGCGCAGTGGCGCGGGCTGCGGCAGGCCGAGGCGCCGGGTCAGGAAGCGGCCGGGAGGCGTGCCGGTGAAGTTCAGATAGCGGTCGGCCATTGTCCAACTCCCTGCGCGGTCGTAAATTTACTTCGGAGTAAGGTTACTCAGTAGTCAGGAGTTGTCGAGATGGTACGTCCCGCGAAATCCCCGGCCTCGCCGGCGCTGCCCCGCCGCGTCGCCGTCGTCGCCGGCAGCCGCATTCCCTTCGCGCGCTCCGACGGCCCGTACGCCACGGCCTCCAACCAGGAGATGCTGACCGCCGCGCTCGACGGACTCGTCGGGCGTCACGGGCTCCACGAGCCGGGCGCCGTGGGGGAGTTCGTGGCCGGCGCCGTCCTCAAGCACAGCCGGGACTTCAACCTCGCGCGCGAGACCGTGCTCGGTTCGATGCTGGATGCGCGCACCCCCGCGTACGACATCCAGCAGGCCTGCGGCACCGGCCTCCAGGCCGTGATCGCCGCCGCCAACAAGATCGCCCTCGGGCAGACCGAGAGCGCGATCGCGGGCGGTGCCGACACCGCGAGCGACGCCCCGCTCGGCGTCAACGACGAACTCCGCAAGATCCTCCTGGCCGCCCGCCGCGCGAAGTCCACCGGCGACCGGCTCAAGGCCCTCGCCCGGATCAGGCCGCAGCACCTCGTCCCCGACATCCCGCGCAACGCCGAGCCGCGCACCCGACTGTCGATGGGCGAGCACGCGGCCGTCACCGCCCGCGCATGGGGCATCGGACGCGAGGCCCAGGACGAACTGGCCGCCACCAGCCACCAGCGGCTCGCCGCCGCGTACGACCGGGGCCTTCTCGATGAACTGGTCGTTCCCTACAGGGGGCTTGAGCGCGACCAGAACCTGCGGCCGGGGTCGAGCGTCAAGCAACTCGCCAAACTGAAACCGGTGTTCGGGACCAAGGGCCCCAACCCTACGATGACAGCGGGGAATTCGACGCCGTTGACGGACGGGGCCGCGGTCGTGCTGCTCGCGAGCGAGGAGTGGGCGCGGGAGCGGGGCCTCGAACCGCTGGCGTATCTGACGGCGTACGAGACCGCGGCCGTCGACTTTGTGGGCGGCGAGGACGGTTTGCTGATGGCGCCCGCGTACGCCGTGCCGCGGATGCTGGAGCGGGCCGGGCTCGGGATCGAGGACTTCGACCTGTTCGAGGTGCACGAGGCGTTCGCTTCGCAGGTGCTCGCGACGCTGGCCGCGTGGGAGAAGGCGGGGCTCGCTCCGCTGGACCGGGAACGGCTGAACGTGGCCGGGTCGTCGCTGGCCACGGGGCATCCGTTTGCCGCCACCGGGGCGCGGATCGTTGCCACGTTGGCGAAGTTGCTTGCGCAGCGCGGGGGGTCCGGGCGCGGGTTGATCTCGATCTGTGCCGCTGGTGGACAGGGGGTTACGGCTGTGCTGGAACGGGGCTGAGGTCGCGGGGCTCTGCCCCGGACCCCGCTCCTCGATCTCCCCCGGCTAACGCTGGGAGGTGCCCCCTGAGGGGCTTGATTCGGCGGGGCTCGAGGATGCTGCCGGGTCCAGTTGCAGCATCGCCGCCTCGTCCGGGGAGCCCGTCGGGGCCTGGTACGTGACCAGGCGCTGACCGCCCGTGCGGGCCAGTTGCATCACCTCGTACGTGAGCGTCATCGGGCCCACCTTCGGGTGGTCGAACGACTTCGTGCCGCCGCCGCGCTCCTGCACCTCGTAGCGTTCCCACATCGGCCCGAACTCCGGTGACTTGAGCAGGAGTTCGCCGACCAGTGCGGTCAGTTTCGGGTCGTCCGGATCGGCGCCGCCGACCGCGCGCAGGTGGGCCACCGACTTGGCGACGGTCTCCTCCCACGGCACGTACAGCGTGCGGCCGACGGGGTGCAGGAAGAGGTAGCGGGTCACGTTGCGCTGCTCCGGCGGCAGGTCCCACATGCCCGGCAGGAGGCGGCGGCCCGCCGGGTTCGCGGCCAGCATGTAGCTGTACCGGCTCACCACGTACGCGGGCATCGGACGCAGCGCCTCCAGCATCTGGAGCACCGAGTCGCGCACGGTGTCGTCCGTGGTCGGCTTGGGTTCGGTGAGCCGCCCCGAGGCGAGTTCGGCCAGGTCGTGCAGGCGCTCGTGGGCGTCGCCGCGCAGCCGCAGGGCGCGCCCGATGGCGTCGATCACGGCGGTCGACGGGTTCGTCTCGCGGCCCCGTTCCAGACGCGTGTAGTAGTCGACGCTCACGCCCGCCAGCGTCGCCAGCTCCTCACGGCGCAGGCCCGGCGTGCGGCGCAGCCCGGTGCCCGCGGGCAGACCCACCTCGGCCGGGGTGACCTGTGCCCTGCGGGCCCGCAGGTAGCGGCCCAATTCCGTGATCTCAGCCATGTGTTCATTGTCCACCGGCCGGCCGCGCCGTGAGGGGGTGTGTCAGGGCCTGGAACGCGAGACCCCGGTGAAGCGCGGCCTGCCACCTCGGCGCGGGCCCGGGGAGAGTGGATCCCGTTGCGGGTGGCTGGGGGACGCGGAGCCCAGGGAGCGCATGTCGCAGGGCCGCGGCCCGCGTCCCCCACCCACCCGCTCGTCCCGTTCGCTTGGCTCAGGGAGGCCCGCGTGACATCCACCGCCACCATCGACACCGGTACGGGTACCGGCATCGGCGCCGGTTCGCCGGAGGCGGCCCGCCCGGCCGGGGCCCACGCCGGCGCCGCCCTGATCGCGGCGCTGCTCGGCTTCACCGTCATCACCATCGACGTGTCCGCCGTGAACATCGCCCTGCCCGACATCCGCACGTCGCTGCACAGCGGCATGACGGGACTCCAGTGGGTCGTCGACGCGTACACGCTGATGTTCGCCGGCCTGATGCTCTCCGCCGGCGCGCTCGCCGACCGGGCCGGGGCCCGCCGCGCCTACGCCTGGGGCGTCGGCCTGTTCACGCTCGCGTCGCTGGCCTGCGCCCTCGCGCCCGGCATCGGGGCGCTCGTCGCGGCGCGCGTCGTGCAGGGCGGGGCGGCCGCGATCGTCATGCCGTCCTCGCTCGCCCTGATCCGGCAGGCCTACGACGACGCGCGGCACCGGGCGCGGGCCATCGCACTGTGGACCGTCGGCGGCTCCGTCGCGATGGCGGCGGGCCCGGTCCTCGGCGGCGTACTGACGCAGACCGTCGGCTGGCGCGCGGTCTTCTTCCTCAACCTCCCGGTCGGCGCCGCGATCCTGCTCCTCCTCGCCCGCGTCGCCCCGTCCCCGCGTCGGCCCGCCCCGCTGGACGTGCCCGGACAGGTGTCCGCCGTGCTCGCCCTCGCCGGCCTCGCCTTCGCGGTCATCGAGGGCGGCCACGCCGGGTGGACGTCGGCGCCGGTCCTGGTCTCGCTCGGCGTCGCGATCGTGGCCGGGATCGGGTTCTACGTCACCGAGAAGCACCACCGGGCGCCCATGGTCCCGCTGGAGATGCTGCGGCAGCGCACGGTCGCGGTGTCCCTCGCGGTCGGCTTCGCCATCAACGTCGGCTTCTACGGGCTGGTCTTCCTGCTCGGCCTCTACCTCCAGCAGGCGCGCGGCATGTCCGCGGTGGCCGCAGGACTGGTCTTCGTCCCGCTCGCCGCGATCATCACGTCGACGAACCTGATCTCGCCGCGCATGGCCGAACGCTTCGGGCGCCGCCCCGTGATCGTCACCGGTCAACTCGTGCTGGCGCTGGCCATGTTCGTGCTGCTCCCGGTCGGTGTCGGCACGCCGCTGTGGCTGCTGATCCTGCTGCTCGTGCCGACCGGTCTGGGCGGGGCGTTCGCGATCCCCGCGGTCACGGCGATGCTGATGGACTCCGTCCCGGGGCCGCGGGCCGGTACCGCGTCGGGGCTCCTGAACGCGCTGCGGCAGACCGGTGGGGCGCTGGCCGTGGCTCTGTTCGGGTCGCTCGTGGCGGGGGTGGGGGACGGGTTCTCGCTCGGCGGGATGCGGGTGAGCCTGGTGATCGCGGGGTCGGTTCTGTGCCTGACCGCGGCGCTGGCCTGGATCTTGCTCCCCCGCACATCAGCCTCCGGCAATTGAGCCCGGCCCCAAGCCCCTGCGACGCCGGTTGAGCAAATCAAGCCCCTGCGGCGATTGAGCAGCGGGGTCCGGGGCAGAGCCCCAGGCCTCAGCGCCGTTGCAGGTTGCGCTTTCGTCGGCGGGCGCCGCGCCGTCGTGGTTGCTCGCGCAGTTCCCCGCGCCCCTTAGGGGGCTGGGCAAATCAAGCCCCTGCGACGCCGGTTGAGCAAATCAAGCCCCTGCGGCGATTGAGCAGCGGGGTCCGGGGCAGAGCCCCGGGACCTCAGCGCCGTTGCCGGTTGAGTTTTCGTCGCGGGTGCAGCACCGTCGTGGTTGCTCGCGCTCACGCGGCGGAGCCGCAAATCGATACAGCCCCGCGCCCCTTAGGGGGCTGCTCGCAAGCCCCGTGCGTAACGGCCGGGGGGCACGCCCACCACCCGTTTGAAATGCCGGGTCAGATGCGACTGGTCGTAGAAGCCGACCGCCGTCGCCACCTCCCCGGGCGCCACCCCGTCAAGCAGCAGCCCCCGCGCCCGATCCACGCGCCGCGCCATCAGATACTGGTGCGGCGCGATCCCGTACGCCGCGCCGAACGACCGTACGAGATGCGCCGGATGCGCGTGCACGAGCCCCGCCGCCTCCTCCAGGTCGATCCCCTCGACGACCCGCGCGTCGAGAAGCTCGCGCAGGGAGCCCGCCACCCGCCGGTCCGGCGCGGGCCGGCCCCGTTCGGAGAGCCGCGGCCGCAGCCGCTCGCGCAGCCGTTCGCCGACGAGCGCGAGCCGGGCGGCCGCCTCCAGTTCGTCGCCGGGCTGCGCGAGCGCGGTGTGCAGCTGCCCGATGCGGTGCCGCAGGAGCGGGTCCACCAGGTCGGGGCTGTCCACGGCGGGCCCGATGAGGGAGGGGTCGAGCGGGCCCGCGCCCGGGTCCAGGTAGAGGACGCGTTTGCGGAAGCCGTCGGGTGTCGCGGCCGAGCCGTTGTGCGGGACCTGCGGCGGCAGCAGAGACACCGTGCCGAGGGGCGTGCCGTGCTCGTGCCGCTCCAGGTCGTAGCGGACGGCGCCCTCGTCGACGATGAGCAGGGTCCAGGTGTCGTGGACGTGCATCGGGTACGCGTGCCGCGTGAAGTGGGCGTGGAAGACCTCCGCGACGCCCTTCACCCGAGGGCGCCACGCCGTGATCTCCTCGCGGGGCGAGGGCCGGTCGGCCGCCATGCAAAGAACGTACAAGACCGGGCAGGGACCCGTTCGGCAGTCTCAAGGCATGAGCACAGAGACCGCAGCCCAGGCCCCCGTCCGCTTCGACACCAAGATCGCCGTGCTGCTCCGGGACGACCTGGAGACGTGGCAGCGGCTGAACGTCACCGCGTTCCTCGTCAGCGGGATCGGTTCCGAGCTCCCCGAGGTGATCGGCGAGCCGTACGCGGACGCCGACGACACCCCGTACCTGCCGATGTTCCGCCAGCCGGTGCTCGTCTTCGAGGGCGGCAAGGAGACCCTGAAGGCCGCGCACGAACGCGCCCTGCGCCGCGCCCTGCCCCGCTCGGTGTTCACCTCCGACCTGTTCTCGACCGGCAACGACCGGGACAACCGCGCCGCCGTGCGCGCTGTCCCCACCGAAGACCTCGACGTCGTCGGGATCGCCGTGTACGGCCCGCGCAACGCGGTCGACAAGGTCCTGAAGGGCGCGCGCATGCACCCGTAAGTGGCCCACAGCCTCACCCCATAAGTTGCCTACGAGCCATGGGCCAATCGTTCCTACCGTGGACACATGCCGAACCGCTCGCGCGTCCGCTCCCTCGCCGCCGCCCAACTCGCCAACTCCATCGGCGACGGCGCCTATTACGTGACCTCCGCCCTCTACTTCACGCTCGTCGTCGGCCTCTCGCCCACCCGGATCGGCCTCGGTCTGACGCTGGCCTGGGCGGTGGGGGCCGTCGCCGGGGTGCCGCTCGGCGCGCTCGCCGACCGGCGCGGGCCGCGCGGCGCCTCCGTCCTGCTGGCCCTCGCGACCGCGGCGGCCGTGTTCTCGTTCCTGGTGATCCGCTCGTACCCGGCGTTCCTGCTGGCCGTCGTCGCGTACGCGGTGGCGCAGTGCGGGCTCGCGGCGGCCCGGCAGGCGCTGCTCGCGGGCCTCGTCGAACCGGAGCGGCGCACGTCCGTGCTCGCCCGGCTGCAAGCGATCCTCAACGCCGGACTGGCAGTCGGGGCGGCGCTCGGCGGGCTCGCCCTGCAACACGGCACCCGCGGCGGCTACCTCGCCGTGTTCGCGCTGGACGGCGCCGGGTTCGTGGTCTGCGCGCTGATCCTGTGGCGGCTGCCCGCCGTCACGCCCGCAGGCCGTACGGGGGCGGGCCCGCGGCTCGCCGTCCTGCGCGACCGCCCGTACGCCCTCGTGACCCTGCTCAACGCCGTGCTCCTGCTGCGCATGCCGCTGCTCTCGCTCGCCGTGCCCCTGTGGATCGTGGCCCACACGGACGCCCCCGGCTGGCTGGTGTCGGCGCTGTTCGTCCTCAACACCCTTGGTGTGATGGCCTTCCAGGTCCGCGTCGCCCGCGGCGTCGACGACCTGCGCACCGCCACCCGCAGCGTGCGCCGCTCGGGCGTCGTGATGCTGGCCTCGTGCGCGGTGTTCGCGGCGTCCGCCTCGGCGGGGCTCGGCCCGTGGGGCGCCGCGGCCGTCCTCGTCGCCGCCTCCGTCCTCCAGCTCGTCGGGGAGATGCAGCAGTCGGCGGGCTCCTGGCAGCTGGCCTTCTCGCTGGCCCCGGCCCATCAAGTCGGCCAGTACCAGGGCTTCTTCGGTACGGGGGTGCCGCTGGCCCGCACCGTGGGCCCGCTGGTCCTCACCGCGCTTCTGGTCACCTGGGGCGTCCCCGGATGGCTGCTGCTCGGCGCGCTGTTCGCGGTCGCGAGCGCGGCGATCGGCCCGGCGGCCCGCTGGGCGCAGGCGACGCGGGACGCTACGGCAGCCCCGCGAGCCGCAGCAGCCCGGTGACCGCGGCCGCCCCCACGACGACCACGGCGAACGGCGCCCGCCGCCACGCGAGCACCCCGCCCACGACGACCCCCGCGGGCCGCGCCCACCCGGCGAATCCGTGCCCCGCCGTCAGCGCCCCCGTCGCCAGCAGTGCGACGAGCAGCACGGTTGCCCCCGCGGTGAGCAGTTCCCGTATCCGATCCGGCAGTTCCACCCGTCCCTGAAGCAGGGGGCCGGCCAGCCGGAAGGCGTACGTGCCGACGGCGAGCGTGAGTACGGCGATCAGCTGGGGGTTCATCCGCGCCGCCCTCGGACGTGGACGGACAGCAGGGTCAGCCCCGCGAGCGCCAGCAGGACGGGCGCCCCGGAGGGCAGGAACGGGGTGGCGGCGACGGCGATCACGGCCCCGGCCGCCGCGGCCCGCCGCACCTCGCGGCTCTCCCGCAGCGCGGGCAGCACCAGCGCGAGCAGCACCGCGGGGAAGGCGGCGTCGAGGCCGAACCGGTCGGTGTCCCCGAGCGCGGCCCCGGCGAGCGCACCGCCGAGCACGCTCACGTTCCAGGCGACGAAGAGCCCGACGCCCGCCACCCAGAAGGCGGTCCTGCGCTGTTCGGGGTCGGTGCGGGCCAGGACGAACGCGGCCGTCTCGTCCGTCACCAGATGCGCCCCGACCAGGCGGGCCGGCCAGGACCGCCCGAGCGCGTCGGCGACGGCGAGGCTGAAGGCGGCGGTGCGGGTGTTGAGCAGCAGCCCGGTGGCGGCAGCGGCGACGGGCCCGCCCCCGGCGGCCAGGATCCCCACGGCGCTGAACTGCGCCGACCCCGCGAACACCACGAGCGACATCAGCACCGGCAGCCACACGGGAAGCCCGCCGGCGACGGCGACGGCCCCGAAGGAGACGCCGACGACGGCGTCGGCGAGACAGACGAGGGCGACGTCACGCACGAGCCGCGGATCGATCGCGGCGATCGCGGTGGTTCGGCAGGGCGGACTCATTGTTCGGTACGGCGAACGCATAGCGGCAGCATGAAGCCGTCGCTGGCCGTTCGTCAAGCCGAACGATAGGCTCGCCACACCGAACGAACCGTGTCAGGGAGCTGCCATGACCCACCCGGACCCGGCGCCCGGCGCCGGCCGCCTGCCCCTCGACCGCATCGCGGCGGCCCTGCGCCGCGAGCGCACCCGGGCCGGCCTCTCCCTCTCCGAACTGGCCAAGCGGGCCGGCATCGCCAAATCCACGCTCTCCCAGCTGGAGGCCGCGAACGGCAAGCCCGGCCTGGAGACGATCTGGGCCCTGAGCGTCGCCCTCGACGTCCCGCCGAGCACCCTCCTCGACCCGCCGCGCCCCACGGTCCAGGTGATCCGCAAGGGTCAGGGCCCGGCCGTCCCCTCCGAACTGGCCGACTACAGCGCGACCTTGCTCTCCGCCAGCCCGCCGGGCGCCCGCCGCGACCTCTACCTCCTCCAGGTCGAACCCGGCAGCCCCCGCGACTCGGACCCGCACCAGCACGGCACCACCGAACACCTCGTCGTCGCCACCGGCCGTGTCCTCGCCGGACCCCAGGACGCCCCCGTGGAACTGGACGCGGGCGACTACCTCTCCTACCCCGGCGACGTCCCGCACACGTGCCGGGCCCTGGAGCCGGGCACCACCTGCGTCCTCCTGATGCAGCACACCTAACATCGGGGGATGCGGACCATCGGCCTGATCGGCGGCATGAGCTGGGAGTCCACCGCCGAGTACTACCGGCTCCTGAACGAACTCACCCGCGACCGCCTCGGCGGCCTGCACTCCGCGCGCTGCGTCCTGTACTCGGTCGACTTCGCGGAGGTCGAGGAACTCCAGGCCACCGCCCGCTGGCAGGAGGCGGGCGACCTGCTCGCCGACGCGGCCCGCGCGCTGGAGGCGGCGGGCGCGGACCTGATCCTGATCTGCACGAACACGATGCACAAGGTCGCCGACCAGGTCGCGGCGGCGACCGCCGTGCCGCTGCTGCACCTGGCGGACGCGACGGCCGAGGCGGTGCGCGCGGCGGGCCTGACCCGAGTGGGTCTGCTCGGCACGGCGTTCACGATGGAGCAGGACTTCTACCGCGGCCGCCTCGCCGCCCACGGCCTGGACGTCCTGGTCCCGGAGGCCGACGACGCCCGCACCCTCGTCCACCGCGTCATCTACGAGGAACTGTGCCTGGGCGTCGTACGGGAGGACTCCCGCGAGGCCTACCGCGCGGTCATCGCCGACCTGGTGAAGGCCGGCGCCCAGGGCATCGTCCTCGGCTGCACGGAGATCGAACTCCTCGTCTCGGCGGCGGACTCCCCGGTTCCGCTCTTCCCGACGGCCCGGCTGCACGCGGAGGCGGCGGTCGCGAGGGCGCTGGAGCCCCGGTGAAGGCCCGGACAAAGGCAGGAGCCCCGTCTCGCCGCCGACCGGAGTCGGAGGTGAGTGGGGCTCCTTGGGTACTGCTCTAGGTTCCGGATCAGGTCACGGCACCTGCCGTGAGATCACGAAGGCTTTAGGCGGGGGTGACGTTCTCCGCCTGCGGGCCCTTCGGGCCCTGCGTGACGTCGAAGGTCACGGCCTGGTTCTCCTCGAGGGAGCGGAAGCCGTTCGCGTTGATCGCCGAGTAGTGGACGAAGACGTCCGGGCCGCCGCCTTCCTGGGCGATGAAGCCGAAGCCCTTTTCAGCGTTGAACCACTTCACGGTTCCGGTAGCCATAAGCCCTCCTATGGGCCAAAGGGTCGCCCTGCTCCAGAACCTGCATAATGCAAAAGTCTGAAAACGACGAGAGCCCGCGGTCACATGCTCCGCAGGCTCTGTACTGCAAGGGAAACCAAACTGCAACTTGCGGCGAGCCTAGCACGCAGGGACCGGAATGCAATAGGGGGCAAGATCACGTCACCCGGAGGTTTGATCACGGGTTGGTGCGGGTTGACCGTGTCGTCCCCCCGACCCGGAGCCCGCGTCGCGCCGCGCGAGGTCTAGCCTCGCCGATGTGGACAATTCTCCCGAGACCCAGCATGAGACACCCACGGCCGCGCGGCGCATCCGGCCGCGCGTCGGCCACATCCAGTTCCTGAACTGCATGCCCTTGTACTGGGGGCTCGCACGGACGGGATCGCTCCTCGACTTCGAGCTGACGAAGGACACCCCGGAGAAGCTCAGCGAGCAGCTGGTCAGGGGTGACCTGGACATCGGTCCGATCACCCTCGTCGAGTTCCTGAAGGCCGCCGACCAGCTCGTCGCCTTCCCCGACCTGGCCGTCGGCTGCGACGGCCCCGTCATGTCCTGCGTGATCGTGTCGCAGGTGCCGCTCGACCAGCTCGACGGGCGGCGCGTCGCACTCGGCTCCACGTCCCGTACGTCGGTGCGCCTCGCGCAGTTGCTGCTCGCCGAGCGTGTCGGCGTACAGCCCGACTACTACACGTGCCCGCCCGACCTGGGCCTGATGATGCAGGACGCGGACGCCGCGGTGCTCATCGGGGACGCGGCGCTGCGGGCCAATCTGCACGACGCGCCCCGGCTCGGCCTTCAGGTGCACGACCTGGGCGCCATGTGGAAGGAGTGGACGGGGCTGCCGTTCGTCTTCGCGGTGTGGGCGGCGCGCAAGGAGTACGTGGAGCGCGAGCCGGACATCACGGGCAAGGTGCACCAGGCGTTCCTCGCGTCGCGGGACGTTTCACTCGAAGAGGTCACCAAGGTCGCCGAGCAGGCGGCGCGCTGGGAGGTCTTCGACGAGACCGTTCTGGAGGAGTACTTCACGACGCTCGACTTCCGGTTCGGGGCGGCGCAGCTGGAAGGCGTCACGGAGTTCGCGCGGCGGGTCGGACCGACGACGGGATTTCCCGCCGATGTGAAGGTCGAACTGCTCGCTCCCTGAGTGCGTCCTGTTCCTTCACGGGGCGCGTGCGGAATTCGGCTGTGCTCCGCCGGTGGAATTCCGGTGAACGGTATTGCCGATTTCCGCGGTCCCTGCGTGGAATCGATGTGAACGTACGGTATTCACGCCCCGGGGCTACCCTGCTGGGGCGCGCGTGCCGTACGGGGGAGACCGGGGGAGGGTTCACCAGCATGCAACCGCTACAGGCCGACGAACCGACGGCGGTGGGCCCCTACCGGCTCCTGGGCCGCCTCGGTCACGGCGGGATGGGCCGCGTGTACCTGGGGCGCAGCGTGGGCGGGCGGACCGTCGCCGTGAAGGTGGTGCATCCGCACTTCGCGCTGGACGAGGAGTTCCGGGCGCGGTTCCGGCGCGAGGTGGAGGCGGCGCGGCGGGTCGGCGGGGCGTGGACGGCGCCGGTGCTCGACGCGGACCCCGGGGCGCCGGTGCCCTGGGTGGCGACCGGTTATGTCGCCGGGCCCGCCCTCTCGCAGGCGGCGGGGCCGGGGCACGGACTCCCCGAGCATTCCGTACGGGTTCTCGGTGCGGGCCTCGCGGAGGCGCTGGCGGCGGTGCACGGCCTCGGCCTGGTCCACCGCGACGTGAAGCCGTCCAACGTCCTGCTGACGGTGGACGGGCCGCGCCTCATCGACTTCGGGATCGCGCGGGCCACGGACGGCACCGCGTCCCTGACCTCCACCGGCGTCTCCATCGGCTCGCCCGGCTACATGTCGCCGGAGCAGATCCTCGGCAAGGGCGTCACCGGCGCCGCCGACGTCTTCTCCCTGGGCGCGGTGCTCGTCTACGCGGCGACCGGCGACTCGCCCTTCCCCGGCGACTCCTCCGCCGCGCTGCTCTACAAGGTCGTCCACGAGGAGCCCGAACTGGGCGCGCTGAGCGGAGAATTGCGGGACGTCGCCGCGGCCTGCCTGGCCAAGGACGCGGCCGCGCGGCCCACCCCCGAGGAGGTCGCCCGGCGGCTCGCCCCCGAGGGCGCGGCCCGGCTCGTCGCGGCGGGCTGGCTGCCCGGGGCGCTGGTCGAGCAGGTCTCGCGCAGCGCCGTCCAACTCCTCGACCTGGAGGGCGCCCCCGCCGAGGGCCCGACCGGCTTCAGCAGCCCGGCGGTGACCGGCGGCTCGGCTCCGCCCGCCGGCGTCTTCGGCCCGCCCGACGCGTCGTACGCCCCCGCCCTGCCGCCCCCGCGCACCGAACTCCCGAAACCGAAGAAGGACGCCGCACCGGGCCGCTTCTCCGTCTCCCTCTCGGCGACCTCCACCCCGACGACCGAGAACGGCCGCGGCCGCAGACTGAGCTGCTCGGTGGCCCTGGCGGTGGCCGGAGCGCTGGCCGCGGTGACGGTGGGCGGCGTGGTCGTCCTGAACATGCTCCACGGCGACGACGACACCTACAGCGGCGGCAGCGGGGCGCGCCCCCCGGAGGCAACGGCTTCGGCTTCGGCTTCGGCTTCGGCGAGTGATGCGGGGGTGCCGAAGTTCTACGTGGGTTCCTGGCAGGGCAAGGGGACGGTGGAGAGTTTGGGCCAGACCCTGCCCGCGGGCACGTTCGACATCGTGATCCGTCAGGCCGCGCCCGGGCAGACCGTCGGAACGGTGACGCAGACCGATGCCCTGGGCGGTGTCTGTGTCGACGTACTCACCCTCAAGTCGGTCACGGACAAGGAACTCACCGCCACCGGACGAGGCAAGGAGGGGAACGAGGCGCAGTGCATCCAGGCCCCGCATGCCGTACATCTGCGCCGGTCCGGCACCGCGCTGCGGTTCACCTCGGACGACCCGAAGGCCGGCAATCCGACGGCACGTCTGACACGGTCGGACTGATCGCGGGAAGCTTCGGAATCGAACACATAAGTGTGTGAACTCCCCTAGGGTCAGGGCAGTTCGGGCCCGGAAGCAGGCTCGGCGTGGCCCGAGGGGGATGCCATGAGGTCGGTTCGTGCTGCTGTTGTGGGACTGGTGGCCGTGATGAGCACGGTCGGACTGGGAGCGGTGCCGGCCGGGGCCGCGTCGGCGGTCAAATCGTGTACGACGTCGGACGGCGGCGCCTCAGGAGCGCTCTCCGCCTCCTTCGCGGGCAAGACCTCCATGGTCACGGGCATCGGGCTCAAGGACACCGACAAGGATGGTGCCTGGGTTCGGGTGAGAGTGAACATCACGACGGGCACCGGAGCGAGCTACAACTACGGCTGGCACGAGAACCACGACGGCTACAACTCCACGAAGAGCTGGACGCCGTCGGCCTCGCACACCGACGGCATCGTGAGCGCCAGAGTGCAGGTGGACAACGTCCTGGGGTCGAGCGTGCAGGCCACTTGTTACAGCGCCAAGTTCTACAACCCCTACTACTAGAGGTTTCCGTGACCCCGTCCGCCGACGAGTTGACCACAGTCGCCGCCACCCTCTGGGGCGCCCTCGCCGGGCTCCTCCTGCCGCGTCCCGCCTACCGCCTCTCTGTCGAGCCGGGGCAGCCGTGGCGGCCTGCGCGGGGGTGGGCCGGGGTCGGGCCGGGGGCCGGGAAGCTTGCGGGCGTCACCGGTGGGGCCTGTGCGGGGGTCGCCGTGGTCACCGGGGCGCGGCCCGAGCTGGGGGCCTGGCTGGTGCTCGTGCCGGTCGGGGTGCTGCTGGCCACCGTGGACTTCGCCGTGCACCGGCTGCCGGACGTGCTCACCTTCCCGTTCGCCGGGCTCGCCCTGGCCGCGCTCGGGGTCGCCGCGCTGCTGCCGGAGCCCGGCGGGTCGTGGCGCGGGGCCGTGCTCGGGGCGGTCGGGCTCGGCGGCGGGTATCTGGTGCTGCTCCTGATCCATCCGAAGGGCATGGGGTTCGGGGACGTGAAGCTGGCGCTCGGGCTCGGGGCGGCGCTCGGCTGGTACGGGTGGGGCGTGCTGTTCATCGGGGCGTTCGCGGGCGTGCTGTTCAACGGCCTGTACGCGCTGGTCCTCGTCGTCGCCCGGCGCGCGGGCCGCAAGAGCGAGATCCCGTTCGGGCCGTTCATGATCCTCGGGGCCTACGCGGGGGTTCTGCTGGGCGCCCTGGCCGCCTGACGTACGCTGAGATTTCAGCTCCACACCCTGATCCACACCCTGAGAAACACTCTGAAAGGGGCCCGCCCGGTGACCGACAAGGCCGCGCTGCAGTCCGTCCTCGACCGCGCCGCCGACGGCGGGCGCATCACCCCCGAAGAGGCGGTCGCCCTTTACCGCGACGCCCCGCTGCACGCCCTCGGTGCCGCCGCCGACGCCATCCGGCGCCGCAAGTACGCGGGCATCGAGCACATCGCCACGTACATCATCGAGCGGAACATCAACTACACGAACGTGTGCGTCACGGCGTGCAAGTTCTGCGCCTTCTATGCGGCCCCGAAGGACACCAAGAAGGGCTGGACCCGCGACCTCGACGACATCCTGCGCCGCTGCGCGGAGACGATCGAGCTGGGCGGCACGCAGATCATGTTCCAGGGCGGGCACCACCCGGACTACGGCGTCGAGTACTACGAGGAGCACTTCAGCGCCATCAAGTCCGCGTACCCGGAGCTGGTCATCCACTCGCTCGGCGCCTCCGAGGTCGAGCACATGGCCCGTATCTCCAAGGTCAGCGTCGAGGAAGCCATCCAGCGGATCCACGCCGCGGGCCTCGACTCCTTCGCCGGCGCCGGCGCCGAGCTGCTCCCCGAGCGGCCGCGCAAGGCCATCGCCCCGCTGAAGGAGTCCGGCGAGCGCTGGCTGGAGATCATGGAGACGGCGCACAACCTGGGGGTGGAGTCCACCTCCACCATGCTGATGGGCACCGGCGAGACCAACGCCGAGCGCATCGAGCACCTGCGCATGATCCGCGACGTACAGGACAGGACCGGGGGCTTCCGGGCCTTCATCCCGTACACGTACCAGCCGGAGAACAACCACCTCAAGGGCCGCACGCAGGCGACGCTCTTCGAGTACCTGCGGATGATCGCGATCGCCCGGATCTTCCTGGACAACGTCCAGCACATCCAGGGCTCCTGGCTGACCACGGGCAAGGAGGTCGGCCAGCTCTCCCTGCACTACGGCGCCGACGACCTCGGCTCGATCATGCTGGAGGAGAACGTGGTGTCGTCCGCCGGAGCCAAGCACCGCTCGAACCGGATGGAGATCATCGACCTCATCCGGAAGGCCGGCCGCGTCCCCGCCCAGCGCGCCACCACGTACGAGCACCTCGTCGTGCACGACGACCCGGCGAACGACCCGGTCGACGACCGTGTCTCCTCGCACATCTCGTCCACCGCGATCGAGGGCGGCACGGCCCACCCCGAGCTCAAGCTCGTCTCCTCCAACTGAGCGCGTTTTGACGACACTTCACACCACCGAGGCGGACGGTTCCGCCGTCCTCGTCGACGGTGAGCACGTCACCGCGCTCGGCCCGTACGAGGACCTGGCCGCCGCCCACCCGTCCGTACGGGTGCGGCGCTGGCCCGGCATCCTCACGCCCGGACTGCTCAACCCGTACGGCCCGGAGATCCTGGAGCACACGTACCACCCCGATCCGCGCGAGGCCGACACGTACGGGACCGTGCCGATCGGCGGCGCGCGGGCACGGGAGATCTTCCGCGCCGATCCGTCGCGGCTCGGCGCGAGTGCCCGGCGGGGCGTGCAGCGGCTGTTCGCGCACGGCACGGTGGCCCTGGCGGGGGAGTTGCGGGCCAAGCCCGTCCTTGAGGTCGCGCAGCGCTCCGGGCTCGTGTTCGCCGCCCGGCCCGACCGGCTGCCGGGGCCCGTCTCGCTCTCCCCGAAGCCGCTGGTGCTGCTGCCGGGACTCGCCGTCGGCGGGCCCGCGCGGTTCGCCGTGTTCGACGTCGCGGACCGCGCGGAACTGGTGCGGCGCGGGGCGTCGACCTGCGTCGCGACCGTGCTCGGCGGGCGGCTCGTGTACCGGGGGCGCTGACTCCGGCGGCGGCCCTGCTGCCACAATGGTCGGGTGACCCGAGCCTCCCTGGACAAGCAGCCGCACGAAGTCGCTTCGATGTTCGACGACGTCGCGGAGAAGTACGACCTCACCAACGACGTGCTGTCCCTGGGGCAGGCGCGGCTGTGGCGCAAGGAGGTCGCCAAGGCGGTCGACGCACGGCCCGCGCAGAAGGTCCTCGACCTCGCGGCCGGCACCGCCACGTCCTCGCAGCCCTTCGTGCGGGCGGGTGCGTACGTCGTGCCCTGCGACTTCTCCCTCGGCATGCTGCGCGTCGGCAAGAAGCGCCACCCGTGGATGCCGTTCACGGCGGGCGACGGGACGAAACTGCCGTTCAAGGACGACTCGTTCGACGCCGTCACCATCTCCTTCGGGCTGCGCAACATCCAGGACACCGACCAGGCGCTGCGCGAGCTGTACCGCGTCACCAAGCCGGGCGGCCGCGTCGTCATCTGCGAGTTCAGCCACCCCACGTGGGCGCCGTTCCGCACCGTCTACACCGAGTACCTGATGCGCGCCCTGCCGCCCGTCGCGCGCGCCGTCTCCTCGAACCCCGACGCGTACGTCTACCTCGCCGAGTCGATCCGCGCCTGGCCCACCCAGCCGGAGCTCGCCGCCCGCCTCCAGGGCGCCGGCTGGCGGAACGTGGCCTGGCGCGACCTGACCGGAGGGATCGTCGCCCTGCACCGCGGGACCAAGTAAGTCCCCTGCCGCACATTGCCGTTGACGGGAACCGGGCCGCGGGAAAGTGTGTCCGTTGATTACGTGTGATTACTGGGTGACCGCCGGTGACGGCGGGCCGCCCGATCGTCCCCGGATCATCACGGAGCCCGCCGATGGCGTCGAACTGCCCGCACTGTGGAGCCGAGGCTCCCGATGAGGCCCTCTTCTGCATGAGATGCGGGCGGGAACGGTCACCGGCCGTGCCCGCCGCCCCGCCGCTGCCGCCCCCTCCCGCCTACGCCCCGGGCCCCGCTCAGCCCTCGGCCGTCGGGCAGTTCCTCGGGCGTGCGCTGCGCGGCGACTGGGCCGGGGCCGCGCAGGCCGCGCTGTGGCCGGTCGGGTTCCTGCTGGTGAGCGCCTTCGCGTTCGCCATCCCCTCGTACGGGCAGGACGCGGACGACGTCGTGGTCGGCTTCACGGACCGTATGCGCATCGCCCTCGCCTCCCTGCTCCAGGGCGTCGGCGGCAGCCTGGAGATCTCGGGCTCCGCGTCCTCGTCGTCCTCCAACTCCTCCTTGTACGGCGACAGTTACGAGGCGACGGCATCCGGCAGCGCGTCGATCTCCCTCGTCCCGCTCCTCGTCACGGTGCTGTGGATCGTGCTGCTCGTGGTCGGCGTACGGATGCTGCGCGGACGGCTGTACGCGCGGGTCGTGCCCGGCGCGCCCGACGGCGCCACCGCCGGGCTCGAAGCGGCCGTGCGCGTCGCCCTGTTGGTGACCGGCGCGACCCTCGTGCTCGGCCTCATCGCGCAGCCCGAGATCCAGGGCGTCGAACTGTCCGCCGCTCCCTTCCTGACCGCCCTGTGGACGCTGCTGCTCTCCCTCGCCGTGGCCGGGGGAGTGCTGCACGCCGACGACCTGCGCTACCGGGTGGCCGGGGCGCGGCCCGGCGTACGGATGACCGTGCGTGCCTTCGGTACGGCCGTGCGCGCCATGGGCTGGGTGCTGCTCATCGCCGCCGTCCTCGGCTACGTCGGGCTCGCCCTCTTCGGCGAGGACGGCGGCAACAGCCCCTCCGACGCCGCGGACTCCGCCGACTTCGACGGGTCGGCCGCCGCGGCGCTCGGCGCGTTCCTGATGCTCCTGCCCAACCTCGCGCTCGCCGTGCTGGGCCTGAGCTGGGGCGCACCGCTCCAGGTGGAGGCCCGCGGCACGTCGTCGTTCGGCGGGGGCGGGTACGAGCGCGAGTCGTTCGGCCTGTCCCGGCTCGGCGACGAACTCGGCTCCGGCGCCGTCGTCTACGCCCTCGCCCTCGGCCTCGTCTGCGCCCTGACCGCGGGCGTGCTCATCGCCCGCCGCTCCCTCGACCGGCGCGAGCAACTCCTGTCCGCGGGGCTCTTCTTCGGCCTGTTCCTGCTGCTCGCCGGGGTCGGCGGCCTCGGCATCGACTCCACGGGCGGCCTCGACGTCCTCGGTGGCGGGAGCAGCGGCTCAAGACAGGTCGACATGGGCCTGAGCGTGCCGGACGCGCTGCTGTTCGGTCTCCTCTGGATCGGTGGGGCGGCGTTCGCCGGGCCGTATCTGTTGCAGGTGGCCGGGGTGGGTGCGGGGGCCGCGGTGGCGCCGCCGCTCCCTGGTCAACTGTCGTATCCCGGGGCCCAGTTCGCGCCTCAGCCGCCGCCCGCCCCGGCCGGCCCGTTCCCGCCGCAGCAGCCTCCGTCCCCGTACGATCCGCACACCGTCCACCTCGCACCCGCGCCGCCCGGCGGCCCGCCGCGGCCCAAGCGGCGCGTGGGGATCTGGGTCGGCACGATCGTCGGCGCCTTCGTCATCGGGGGCGGCGCCGCGGCCGGCGTACTCCTGCTCAGCGACGACGGCGACGGCGGCAAGGACGACGCCGGGAACGGCCGGCCGGCCGCCGCCCGGACGACGGAACCAGCCGCCTCCGCCTCCCCGGAGCAGCCGGCGTCCGAGCAGCCGACCGGGAGCGCGAGCCCGGACTCCGCCTCCGCCTCGGGCGAGCCCACGGACCTGCCGGACATCCCGGACGGCTACCACCAGGTCTTCGACGAGAAGGGCTTCTCCTTCGCCGTGCCGGAGGTGTGGCAGCGGCAGGGCGTCGAGAACGGCAGCCAGATCACGTACGCGGGCAGCACCGGCCAGGAGCACTTCCTCATCGGCGTCATCCCGGACGCCCCCTACACCTCGTACGACAACTTCCTCGCGATGGAGAAGCACCTCAAGGCCGACAAGAAGAAGAGCGGCTACCAGCGTCTGCGCCTGGAGAAGAACACCTTCCAGGGGCGTACGGGCGCGCTGTGGGAGTACACGTACGAGAACGAGGCCGGGCAGACCGTCCACGGCATCGACCAGGCCTACATCGCCGCGGACGGCACCGAGTTCGCGATCCTGCTGTCGGTGCAGGACGACGTGTGGAGCCAGTCCGAGGAGATCTACCGGGTCGCGCTCGACACCTGGCGGCTCACGGACACGGACTGAACGGCCCGACGGGCTCCACCGGCCCGACGGGTTCGGCCGGCTCGACGGGCTCCGGGAGTTCGCGGCGCAGGCCGCCGCCCCTGGGGCCCGGCTCGCGGGGTACGCGCACGCCCCCGCCGCCCTCGCCCTCACCGAGGTCGAACCAGACCGTGATCACGGCGTCCCTGGGCACCATGACGCCCGGATCGGGGTACTGGCGCACCACGTAGTCCACGGTGACCCGGTGGAAGTCGCGCCGGTCGGCCGCGGCGATGAGCACCCCGTGCTCATGGGCGGCCTGGCGCGCGTCGACCGCCATCAGGCCGACCAGCTTCGGTACGCGCACGTCCGGCGTCTCGGGTGTCTTGGGTGTCTTCGGCACGGATGTCACCCCCAGGCGGTACCGGAAGGGTAGCCCGGGGGCGTCGGCGCCGGAAGCGCGCTACAGCATCAACCGGAAGCAGTGGCCCTGCTTCCCGGTCGGCGTCACGAACGTCTCGGCCAGCTCCATGCCGAGGCGGCGGGTGACCGCGATCGAGCGGGCGTTCTCCGCGAGGACCATCGCGACGACGCTGCCGACGCCCGCCGCCCGTACCCGCTCGATCGTGGCGTGCGCGGCGGCCGTCGCGTACCCCTGGCCCCAGTACGCGCGGCCCAGGCGCCAGCCGATCTCGATCTCGCCGACCGGACCCCAGGTGCCCGGCCACGGCTGCGCGCCGGTGAAGCCGATGACGTCCCCCGCGGCGTCCGTCATCGTCCACAGACAGAAGCCGTGCTCCGCGTCGTGCCGCCGCTGACGCGCGGTCAGCTCCTCGTACACCGACAGCTCCGCCGAGGCGCCGCCGTGGAACTCCATGACGTCCGGGTGGTCGAACACGCGGTGCCAGGCGAAGGCGTCCTCATGGGTGGGGACCCGCAGCCGCACGGCGGGCGGCACGAACACATCGGCGACTTCGGTCATGGGCTGGCCCTTCGCTGGGAGATCGGTGCCGCTGCTGTTCCTACCCGGGGGACAACCCCCGGACCCCCGGCCGGGAAAACCCACGGCTCGGGGCGCGCGGACCGATCCGAGGGAGGCGATCGTCGGTGAATAGACTGCCCATGTCCGTGCCGGACGGCACACCGTTTTCGAGATCACCGTTTTCGAGTCTGGGGAGAACCCGCCGTGACCGAGCAGCCCAAGCCCCTCTCCGAGCACAGCGCAGATGTGATCGTCGTCGGGGCCGGGCCCGCCGGTTCGACGACCGCCTACTACCTGGCGAAGGCCGGCCTGGACGTCCTGCTCCTGGAGAAGACGGCGTTCCCCCGCGAGAAGGTCTGCGGCGACGGTCTGACCCCGCGCGCCACCAAGCAGCTCGTCTCCATGGGCATCGACATCTCCGAAGAGGCGGGCTGGCTGCGCAACAAGGGCCTGCGCATCATCGGCGGCGGCGTCCGACTCCAGCTCGACTGGCCGGATCTCGCCTCGTACCCGGACTACGGTCTCGTCCGCAAGCGCGACGACTTCGACGAGCAGCTCGCGCGCCAGGCGCAGAAGGCGGGCGCGCGCCTGTACGAGCAGTGCAACGTCGGCGCCCCCATCACCGACCCGCGCACCGGCCGCATCACCGGCGTGCACGCCAAGCTCGGCGACGCCGGCGAGAAGCGCGACGTCACCTTCCACGCCCCGCTCGTGGTCGCCGCCGACGGCAACTCGACCCGGCTCTCCCTCGCCATGGGCCTGCACCGCCGCGAGGACCGCCCGATGGGCGTCGCCGTCCGTACGTACTTCACGTCTCCCCGCCACGACGACGACTACCTGGAGTCCTGGCTGGAGCTGTGGGACAAGCGCGGGCCCGGCGAGGACCGGCTCCTCCCCGGCTACGGCTGGATCTTCGGCATGGGCGACGGCACGTCCAACGTCGGCCTCGGCATCCTCAACTCCTCCAAGGCGTTCAAGGAGTTGGACTGGCGCGAGGTCCTCAAGGCCTGGTGCGCCTCGATGCCGGAGGACTGGGGCTACACCCCCGAGAACATGACGATGCCGATCCGCGGCGCCGCCCTGCCCATGGCCTTCAACCGCCAGCCGCACTACACCAAGGGCCTGCTCCTGGTCGGTGACGCGGGCGGCCTGGTCAACCCGTTCAACGGCGAGGGCATCGCGTACGCCATGGAGTCGGGCCAGATCGCCGCCGACGTCATCGTGCAGGCCCACGCCCGCCCCACCGACGCCAGCCGTGAACTCGCCCTCCAGCGCTACCCGCAGGTCCTCAAGGACACCTACGGCGGCTACTACACGCTGGGCCGCGCCTTCGTGAAGCTCATCGGCAACCCGAAGGTCATGAAGATCGCGACGCAGCGCGGCCTGACCCACCCGGTCCTGATGAAGTTCACGCTGAAGATGCTGGCCAACCTGACCGACCCGACGGGCGGCGACGCGATGGACCGCATCATCAACGGCCTGAGCAAGGTCGCCCCGAAGGCCTGACCAGGTCTCCTACAGGCCCGGTTTTGCCGGTTTCGGCCGCTCGGGGCAGGGTGGACGCATGATTTTCATCGCCGTGAAGTTCACCGTCCGCCCCGAGCACGCCGAGTCCTGGCTGGAGAAGACCGCGGCCTTCACCGCCGCGACCCGCGCCGAGGAGGGCAACCTCTTCTTCGACTGGTCCCGCAGCGTCGAGGACCCGAACCAGTACGTCCTCATCGAGGGCTTCCGGGACGGGGACGCGGGCGCCGCACACGTCGGCTCCGCCCACTTCAAGGCGGGGCTCGACGCCATGGCCCCGCTCATCGCCACCACCCCCGAGATCATCAACGCCGAGATCCCGAACGAGGGTTGGGGCCCGATGGGGGAGCTCGCCCCGCAGGGCTGAACCGCTTGTGCACCGAAGCACAACGCTGTTCAACAGACTGCTCAACGGCGAAGGGCCGCCGCACCCGATACGGGAGCGGCGGCCCTTCGGCCGTTCACAGGTACCTCAGAGGACGCGGACCGCGCCGCTCGCCGGGTAGCCGGACAGGTCCTGGATGACAACGCCCTTGGAGGGGTTGGCGGCGTCCAGGTACTGGCCGTTACCGATGTAGACACCGACGTGGTACGCGGAGCCGGCGCCACCCCAGTACAGGAGGTCGCCCACCTGGATGTTGGAGAGGGAGACCGGGGTGCCGAAGGTCGACTGCTCCTGCGAGGTGCGCGGGAGGTCGACGCCGGCCTGCTTGAACGCGGCCTGGGTCAGACCGGAGCAGTCCCACGAGCTCGGGCCCGTGCCGCCCATCACGTACGCGTCGCCGACCTGAGCCTTCAGGAAGCTGATGACGGCCGCGACGGAGCCGCTGGCGGGCGCGGAGGCGGTGGAGGCCGTGGCGAGCGTCGTGCGCTCGCTGGAGCGGGACGCGGCGGCCTTCTCGGCGGCCTCGCGCTCGGCCTTCGCCTTGGCGGCGGCCTCGGCCTTCTTCTTGGCCTCCGCCTTCTTCTCGGCGGCGAGCTGGTCCTTCTTGGCCTGGTCGGCGGCCTTGGCGAACGCCTCTTCGCGCTCCGCCTGGAGCTGGTAGTTGGCCGCGGCCTGCTGGGTGGCGTCCGCGGACTGGGCGACCTGCGTGGACAGGTCGGCGGTGAGCGTGGGCAGCTCGATGGTCTGCGTCACCGGCTCGGCCGCGTTCGCCGCACCGGACGCACCGGCGACTGCCAGGGTGCTGAGGACGCCACCGGTAACTCCTGCGCGCAGGGCCATCTTCGAGGCGCTGCGGCGGGGCTTCCGGTGGCTGGGTATGTGAGCGGTGTGGGACATGAGTACAACCGCTATCAGGGCTTCACCGTTCCCTTCAAGAAACGTGTGGTGCGCCACAGTTGTGAAGCCGCCGCGTGAATCCCGTTACCGACGGCCCTTATTGACGCCGTAACGGGCAATACGGACACCCTTGATCAGGGCTGTGATCATGGGGTTTCAGTAATACGCCCGAATTGCCCCGGGCCTACCACTGGTTGAGGCCGTTGGCCAAGCCCGGTTTCCGGGACGTTACTTGGCGCGTGACGCAGGTCACACGGGACCCCTAGGGGTCGACCCTGGCGTCCACTTCCGTCCACACCTCTCCCTCTGATGTGTGAACGACGTCCACTATCAGCCAATGCCGTCCAGCGCCAATTTGCCTGCCGTGCAGCCCTCTTGATAGTGCGCCGAGCCTCCGACCTGCGGTAACCGGGCAAGTTGTCACCACTGGTGATCACTCAGGCGCTTCGAGTGTGAAGATCACCGCTCATCCGACTTCATGATCCTTCGTCAGGTGGTGGAGATCACAAAGTAGTTGGCGTACCCCGTGTCGCAGATCACAGAGCGGCAGGCATAGGATGCGGGGCAGTTGGGCTTGTGACCTGCTTCACATGTAAGCGATCTTCGACCGTTTGCAGGAGGGGCGGGAGCCGCGGGCCCGTGCAACCGCCAGCAGTCAGTGCCGACTGAGAGGAGCGAGGAGCGGTGAACGCGTATGCGCCCATCCTCGTACTGGGAGCCCTCGGGGCAGGCTTTGCGATCTTCTCCGTGGTCATGGCCACGCTTATCGGTCCAAAGCGGTACAACCGGGCCAAACTCGAAGCCTACGAGTGCGGTATCGAGCCGACCCCCACGCCGGCCGGCGGCGGGCGCTTCCCCATCAAGTACTACCTGACGGCGATGCTCTTCATCGTCTTCGACATCGAGATCGTCTTCCTCTACCCCTGGGCCGTCACCTTCGACGCCCTGGGGGTTTTCGGGCTCGTGGAGATGCTGCTCTTCGTGCTCACCGTCTTCGTCGCCTACGCGTACGTGTGGCGGCGCGGCGGCCTGGAATGGGACTGAGCCCCGTACAGGGGACGACAGGAGCCAGAGAGCAATGGGACTCGAAGAAAAGCTGCCGAGCGGATTCCTCCTCACCACCGTCGAGCAGGCCGCGGGCTGGGTGCGCAAGTCCTCCGTCTTTCCCGCCACGTTCGGGCTCGCGTGCTGCGCCATCGAGATGATGACGACGGGCGCGGGCCGCTACGACCTGGCGCGGTTCGGCATGGAGGTCTTCCGCGGGTCACCGCGCCAGGCGGACCTGATGATCGTCGCCGGCCGGGTGAGCCAGAAGATGGCCCCCGTCCTGCGCCAGGTCTACGACCAGATGCCCAACCCCAAGTGGGTCATCTCCATGGGGGTCTGCGCCTCGTCCGGCGGGATGTTCAACAACTACGCGATCGTGCAGGGCGTCGACCACGTCGTCCCGGTCGACATCTATCTGCCCGGCTGCCCGCCCCGGCCCGAGATGCTGATGGACGCGATTCTCAAGCTCCATCAGAAGATCCAGTCCTCCAAGCTCGGCGTGAACGCCGAGGAGGCGGCCCGTGAGGCGGAGGAGGCGGCGCTCAAGGCGCTGCCGACGATCGAGATGAAGGGGCTGCTGCGGTGAGCGACGCCCAGAGCAACGGGACCAATCCCGAGAAGGACCTCAGCGCCTCCAACCTTCCGGGGCAGCGCGGCGAGGGCGGCGAGGAGATCCGCGTCCAGCGCGGCATGTTCGGCGCCGACAACGGCGGGGACACCTCCGGCTACGGCGGCCTGGTCCGCTCGATCCGGCTGCCCGGCGAGGCCTCCCGCCCCTACGGCGGCTGGTTCGACGAGGTCGCCGACGAGCTGGAGGGCGCCCTGGAGGAACAGGGCCTCGTCCCCGAGAACGCCATCGACAAGACGGTCGTCGACCGCGGCGAGCTCACCTTCCACATCGAGCGCGAGCACCTGGTGCGCGTGGCGCAGACCCTGCGCGACGACCCGGCGCTGCGCTTCGAGCTCTGCACCGGCGTCTCCGGGGTCAACTACCCCGGCGACAAGGGCCGCGAGCTGCACGCCGTCTACCACCTGCGGTCGATCACCCACAACCGGCTGATCCGCCTCGAGGTCTCCATGCCCGACGCGGACCCGCACGTCCCGTCGCTGGTCTCCGTGTACCCGACGAACGACTGGCACGAGCGCGAGGCGTACGACTTCTTCGGCATCGTCTTCGACGGCCACCCCGCGCTGACGCGGATCATGATGCCGGACGACTGGCAGGGCTTCCCGCAGCGCAAGGACTACCCCCTCGGCGGCATCCCCGTCGAGTACAAGGGCGCCCAGATCCCGGCTCCGGACCAGCGGAGGTCGTACTCCTGATGACCACTCCTTCTTCTGCTCCCTCCGCTTCGCCGCGCGAGACCACCGAGGGCACCGTCTACACGGTCACCGGTGGCGACTGGGACGAGATCGCCCAGACCGCGGCCAAGTCCGACGACGAGCGCATCATCGTCAACATGGGACCCCAGCACCCGTCCACGCACGGGGTGTTGCGCCTGATCCTGGAGATCGACGGCGAGACGGTCACCGAGGCCCGCTGCGGCATCGGCTACCTCCACACCGGTATCGAGAAGAACCTCGAGTTCCGCACGTGGACGCAGGGCACCACGTTCGTGACGCGCATGGACTACCTGACACCGTTCTTCAACGAGACGGCGTACTGCCTCGCGGTCGAGAAGCTCCTCGGCATCGAGGACGAGATCCCGGACCGGGCGTCGATCATCCGCGTGCTCCTGATGGAGCTGAACCGGTTGTCCTCGCACCTGGTCTGCATCGCCACCGGCGGTATGGAACTCGGCGCGACCACGATCATGATCTACGGCTTCCGTGATCGTGAACTCATTCTCGACATCTATGAGTTGATCACCGGCCTGCGGATGAACCACGCGTACATCCGGCCCGGCGGACTCGCCCAGGACCTGCCGCCCGGCGCGGTGGACCAGATCCGCGAGTTCGTGAAGAAGATGAAGAAGAACCTTCCCGAGTACGACAAGCTCGCCACCGGGAACCCCATCTTCAAGGCCCGTATGCAGGACGTCGGTTACCTCGACCTCGCGGGCTCCATGGCCCTCGGCGCCACCGGACCGATCCTGCGCTCCGCCGGCCTGCCGCACGACCTGCGCAAGGCGCAGCCGTACTGCGGCTACGAGAACTACGAGTTCGACATCCCGACCGCCGACACCTGCGACTCCTACGGGCGCTTCCTGATCCGCCTGGAGGAGATGCACCAGTCGCTGCGCATCGTCGAACAGTGCCTGGACCGCCTGGCCCCCGGCCCGGTCATGGTCGGCGACAAGAAGATCGCCTGGCCCGCCCAACTGGCCCTCGGGCCCGACGGGCTCGGCAACTCGCTCGACCACATCAAGAACATCATGGGCACCTCCATGGAGGCCCTCATCCACCACTTCAAGCTGGTGACCGAGGGCTTCCGCGTCCCGCCGGGACAGGCGTACGCCGCCGTGGAGTCGCCCAAGGGGGAGCTCGGTGTGCACGCCGTGTCCGACGGCGGCACCCGCCCCTTCCGGGTCCACTTCCGCGACCCGTCCTTCACCAACCTGCAGGCCATGGCGGCGATGTGCGAGGGCGGCCAGGTCGCCGACGTCATCGTCGCCGTCGCGTCCATCGACCCCGTGATGGGAGGCGTCGACCGGTGACCACCAGTTCTGCTGAACCCGCAGGGCAGGGCGTCAGCCTGGGCATGCCCCAACTGCCCGCGCCCGCTTACCCGGACGACGTCCGAGCCCGGCTCGAGGCGGATGCGAAGGAGATCATCTCCCGCTACCCCGGCTCCCGCTCGGCGCTCCTTCCACTGCTGCACCTCGTGCAGGCCGAGGAAGGCCATGTCACGCGGACCGGCATGCAGTTCTGCGCGGACATGCTCGACCTGACCACCGCCGAGGTCACGGCCGTCGCGACCTTCTACACGATGTACCGGCGCAAGCCGAGCGGCGACTACCAGGTCGGCGTCTGCACCAACACGCTGTGCGCGGTGATGGGCGGCGACGCGATCTTCGAGTCGCTCCAGAAGCACCTCGGCGTCGGCAACAACGGCACCACGGACGACGGCAAGATCACGCTGGAGCACATCGAGTGCAACGCCGCTTGTGATTTCGCTCCCGTGGTGATGGTCAACTGGGAGTTCTTCGACAACCAGACGCCCGAGACCGCGAAGCGGCTCGTCGACGACCTGCGCGCGGGCACGCAGGTGTCACCCACGCGCGGCGCCCCCTTGTGCACCTTCAAGGAGACCGCGCGCATCCTGGCCGGGTTCCCCGACGAGCGCGAGGGCGCCGTCGAGGCGAGCGGCAGCGCGGGCCCGGCCTCGCTGATCGGTCTGCGTCTGGCCAAGGGCGAGACGCCGGCGCGCGTGGTCCACCAGCGCGCCGAGACGGTGAAGGGCGAACAGCCCCACGAACCGTCGCCCACCGAGCACTTGAGCTCGCACGACGCGCCGCAGGACACATCGGCCTCCGACCCGGCGCACCCCGCGGGTCCGACCGCCGAGGAGGGGGAGTGATGACCTTGGCAGCCGAGATCGACAACAACGACACCAGCCCGGAGAAACTGCTCGCTCCGGTCCTGTCGGCCTTCTGGGACGAGGACGAGTCCTGGTCCTTGGACGTGTATCGCCGGCACGACGGCTACGAAGGCCTGCGCAAGGCCCTCGCGATGTCGCCGGACGATCTCATCGCCTATGTGAAGGATTCGGGGCTGCGCGGGCGCGGAGGCGCCGGGTTCCCGACGGGGATGAAGTGGCAGTTCATCCCGCAGGGAGACGGCAAGCCGCACTATCTGGTTGTCAACGCCGACGAATCGGAGCCGGGGACCTGCAAGGACATCCCGCTCCTCTTCGCGAACCCGCACAGCCTCATCGAGGGCATCGTGATCGCGTGTTACGCGATCCGTTCGGAGCACGCGTTCATCTACTTGCGCGGTGAAGTGGTCCCCGTACTGCGGCGGTTGCACGAGGCCGTGCGCGAGGCCTACGCCGCGGGGTATCTCGGGCAGAACATCCTCGGGTCCGGTCTCAACCTTGAGCTCACCGTGCACGCCGGCGCAGGCGCGTACATCTGTGGTGAGGAGACCGCACTCCTGGACTCGCTCGAAGGCCGTCGTGGCCAGCCGCGACTGCGTCCCCCCTTCCCTGCGGTCGCGGGCCTCTACGCATGCCCCACTGTGGTGAACAACGTCGAGTCCATCGCGTCGGTTCCCGCGATCCTGAATCGCGGGAAAGACTGGTTCAAGTCGATGGGCAGCGAGAAGTCCCCGGGCTTCACGCTCTACTCGCTCAGCGGCCACGTCGCCTCGCCCGGCCAGTACGAGGCCCCGCTCGGCATCACGCTGCGCCAGCTGCTCGACATGAGCGGCGGCATGCGGCCCGGCCACCGCCTCAAGTTCTGGACACCGGGCGGCAGTTCGACCCCGATGTTCACCGAGGAGCACCTCGACGTCCCCCTCGACTACGAGGGCGTCGGCGCCGCCGGCTCGATGCTCGGCACCAAGGCGCTCCAGTGCTTCGACGAGACGACCTGCGTCGTACGCGCCGTCACCCGCTGGACCGAGTTCTACGCCCACGAGTCCTGCGGCAAGTGCACGCCGTGCCGCGAAGGGACGTACTGGCTCGTGCAGTTGCTGCGCGACATCGAGGCCGGCAAGGGCGCGATGGAGGACCTCGACAAGCTCAACGACATCGCCGACAACATCAACGGCAAGTCGTTCTGCGCCCTCGGCGACGGCGCCGCCTCGCCGATCTTCTCCTCGCTCAAGTACTTCCGCGAGGAGTACGAGCAGCACATCACGGGCAAGGGCTGCCCCTTCGACCCGGCCCGCTCGACTCTCTGGGCCGACCGGACCGACCAGCACCGCACGGAGGTGAACGCGTGACCGTCACGACCAACAACGCTCCCTCCGGGGGCGGTGAGGCGGCCGTACCGCCGGAGGACCTCGTCTCCCTCACCATCGACGGCATCGAGATCAGCGTCCCCAAGGGAACGCTGGTCATCCGGGCCGCCGAACTGCTGGGCATCGAGATCCCCCGGTTCTGCGACCATCCGCTCCTCGACCCGGCCGGCGCCTGCCGCCAGTGCATCGTGGAGGTGGAGGGCCAGCGCAAGCCGATGGCGTCCTGCACCATCACCTGCACCGACGGCATGGTGGTCAAGAGCCAGCTCTCCTCGCCCGTCGCCGAGAAGGCGCAGCGCGGCGTGATGGAGCTGCTGCTCATCAACCACCCGCTGGACTGCCCGGTCTGCGACAAGGGCGGCGAGTGCCCGTTGCAGAACCAGGCCATGTCGCACGGCCAGTCCGACAGCCGCTTCGAGGGCAAGAAGCGTACGTACGAGAAGCCGGTCCCGATCTCGACGCAGGTGCTGCTCGACCGTGAGCGGTGCGTGCTGTGCGCGCGCTGCACCCGGTTCTCGAACCAGATCGCGGGCGACCCGATGATCGAGCTGATCGAGCGCGGCGCGCTCCAGCAGGTCGGCACGGGTGAGGGCGACCCCTTCGAGTCGTACTTCTCCGGGAACACGATCCAGATCTGCCCGGTCGGCGCCCTGACGTCGGCGGCGTACCGCTTCCGCTCGCGCCCCTTCGACCTGGTGTCGTCGCCGTCGGTGTGCGAGCACTGCGCGGGCGGCTGCGCGACGCGGACGGACCACCGGCGCGGCAAGGTCATGCGCCGCCTCGCGGCCAACGACCCCGAGGTCAACGAGGAGTGGATCTGCGACAAGGGCCGCTTCGGCTTCCGTTACGCGCAGAAGCCCGACCGGCTCACCATGCCGCAGGTCCGCGACGAGGCGACCGGTGAGCTGCGGGCCGCGTCCTGGCCCGAGGCGCTGGAGGTCGCCGCGCGGGGGCTCGCCGCCGCGCGCGGGCGGGCCGGCGTGCTCACCGGCGGCCGGCTGACCGTCGAGGACGCGTACGCGTACAGCAAGTTCGCGCGCGTCGCCCTCGACACGAACGACATCGACTTCCGCGCGCGGGTGCACAGCAGCGAGGAGGCCGACTTCCTGGCAGCCCGCGTCGCCGGGCGCGGTCGCGATCTGGACGGCAGCGGCGTCACGTACACGAAGCTGGAGAAGGCCCCGGCCGTGCTCCTGGTCGGCTTCGAGTCGGAGGAGGAGGCGCCCGGCGTCTTCCTCAAGCTCCGCAAGGCGTGGCGGGCGCACGGCCAGAAGGTGTACTCGCTCGCCACGTATGCGACGCGCGGCCTGGAGAAGGCCGGCGGCACGCTGCTTCCGGCGGCTCCCGGCACCGAGTCCGAGTGGCTGGACGCGCTCGCCGCAGGCGTCGGCCTGGAGGACGCCGCGGGTGTGGCGGCCTCGGAGGCCCTGCGCGGCGAAGGTGCCGTGATCGTCGTCGGCGAGCGGCTCGCGGCCGTCGCGGGCGGGCTCACCGCCGCCGTGCGGGCCGCGACCGCGACCGGCGCGCAACTGGTGTGGATCCCGCGCCGCGCGGGTGAGCGCGGCGCCGTCGAGGCGGGCGCGCTGCCGTCGCTCCTGCCGGGCGGCCGTCCGGCGACCGACCCGCGCGCGCGTGAGGAGGTCGCCGCCGCCTGGGGTGTGGCCGAACTGCCGCACCGCTACGGACGCGACACGGGCCAGATCGTCGAGGCGGCTGCCTCCGGCGAACTGAGGGCCCTGGTCGTGGCCGGCGTCGAGGTCGCCGACCTCCCCGCACCGGCACGCGCGCGTGAAGCCCTTCACGAGGTCGGGTTCCTGGTCTCCCTGGAGCAGCGGCCGAGCGAGGTCACCGCCCACGCGGACGTCGTCCTGCCGGTGGCCGCGGTCGCCGAGAAGGCCGGCACCTTCCTCAACTGGGAGGGGCGGGCGCGGATGTTCGAGGCCGCGCTCAAGCCCGACCAGATGACGCGCCGGGTCGCCCCGACCGACGGGCGCGTGCTCCAGATGCTGGCCGACGCCATGGACGTACACCTCGGTCTTCCCGATCTGCGCGCCGCGCGCGGTGAGCTGGACCGGCTCGGCCACTGGGACGGTGCGCACGCCACCGAGCCACTGGAGACCGGGGCCCAGCTGCCGCGGCCCGCGAGCGGCGAGGCCGTGCTCGCCGGGCACCGGATGCTGCTCGACCTCGGCCGTCTTCAGGAAGGCGACGAGGCGCTGGCCGGCACCCGGCACGCCGCACACGCGCGCGTGTCCGCCGCGACGGCCGCCGAGGTCGGCGTGAAGGACGGCGACGCGCTGGCGGTCACCGGTCCGGCAGGAACCGTCGAACTGCCGCTCCAGGTCACGGAGATGCCCGACCGCGTGGTCTGGCTGCCGCTCAACTCCGTGGGCAGCGGCGTCGCTTCGGACGCGGGCGCCGTCCCCGGCGACCTCGTGAAGATCGGCCCGGCCGTCGCCGAGGCCCCGGAGGTGCAGTCATGAGTCCCCTGGCACTCGAAGACCTGTCGATGTTCGGCACCGACCCGTGGTGGCTCGTCGTCATCAAGGCGGTCTTCTGCTTCGCCTTCCTGATGCTGACCGTGCTGTTCTCCATCGTGTGGGAGCGCAAGGTCGTCGCCTGGATGCAGCTGCGCATCGGCCCCAACCGGCACGGCCCCTGGGGCATGCTCCAGTCGCTCGCCGACGGCATCAAGCTGATGCTGAAGGAAGACCTGATCGTCAAGCGCGCGGACAAGGTGGTCTACATCCTCGCGCCGATCATCGCCGCGATCCCCGCCTTCATGGCGATCGCCGTGATCCCGTTCGGCCCCGCGGGCAACGAGATCTCGATCTTCGGCACCCGTACGACGATGCAGCTCACCGACCTGCCGATCGCGATGCTCTACATTCTCGCGGTCGCCTCCGTCGGCATCTACGGCATCGTCCTCGCGGGCTGGTCGTCCGGGTCGACGTACCCGCTCCTCGGCGGCCTGCGCTCCTGCGCGCAGATGATCTCGTACGAGATCGCGATGGGCGCCGCGTTCGCCTCGGTGTTCCTGTACTCGGGCTCGATGTCGACCTCGGAGATCGTCGCCCAGCAGCACGACCGCTGGTACATCGTGCTGCTGCCGGTGTCGTTCCTGATCTACATCGTGACGATGGTCGGCGAGACGAACCGCGCCCCGTTCGACATGCCGGAGTCCGAGGGCGACCTCGTCGGCGGCTTCAACACCGAGTACTCGTCCATCAAGTTCGCGATGTTCATGCTCGCCGAGTACGTGAACATGGTGACGGTCTCGGCGGTGTCCGTGACGCTCTTCCTGGGCGGCTGGCGGGCTCCGTGGCCGATCTCCACGTTCTGGGAGGGCGCGAACCACGGCTGGTGGCCGATGCTCTGGTTCGTCATCAAGGTCCAGCTGCTGCTGTTCTTCTTCATCTGGCTGCGCGGCACGCTGCCGCGCGTGCGCTACGACCAGCTGATGAAGCTCGGCTGGAAGGTCCTCATCCCGGTCTCGGTGGTGTGGCTGATGGCCGTGGCGACGGTGCGCACGCTGCGCAACGAGAACTACGACTTCGGGTCGATCGTCCTGTACGTCGCCGGAGGCATCCTCGTCGTCCTGCTGCTGTCGTACCTCGTCGACATGTTCCTCGACCGGGGAGGCGAGCGGGACACGGCAGTCGAGGAGCCGGCCGCCTTCGACCCCATGGCGGGCGGATTCCCCGTGCCGCCGCTGCCCGGACAGACCCTGCCGCCCGTGCCGCGCCGACGGCCGCGCCACGAGCGGGAGTTGATTGTCAGTGGCGGCCCCGATACTGCGAGTGACGAATCACTTGGCGGATCTCGAGACGGAAAGGAGGCGTCCGATGGCTGACGAGAAGCATGAGAAGGACACCAAGCCCGGGTTCCAGAACCCTGTCGCAGGCTTCGGCGTGACCTTCAAGGCCATGTTCAAGAAGCGGCTGACCGAGCAGTACCCGGAGCAGCAGAAGACCACCGCTCCCCGCTTCCACGGCAGGCACCAGCTCAACCGCCATCCGGACGGCCTGGAGAAGTGCGTCGGCTGCGAGCTGTGCGCCTGGGCCTGCCCGGCGGACGCCATCTACGTGGAGGGCGCGGACAACACCGAGGAGGAGCGCTACTCCCCGGGTGAGCGCTACGGCCGCGTCTACCAGATCAACTACGCCCGCTGCATCCTGTGCGGTCTGTGCATCGAGGCGTGCCCCACGCGCGCGCTGACGATGACGAACGAGTTCGAGCTCGCCGACAGCAGCCGCGCCAACCTCATCTACACCAAGGAGCAGCTGCTCGCCGGCCTGGAGGAGGGCATGGTCGAGTCGCCGCACTCGATCTTCCCCGGCATGGACGAGCAGGACTACTACCGCGGCCTGGTGACGGAGGCGGCGCCCGGCACCGAGCGGCAAGTGGCCGTCTCCAAGGGCGAGAAGCCTGAAGAAGAGGGGGTGGAGGCATGAGCGCGCAGCTCGCCGCCGCAGCCACACTCTCGGCGGGGACCTCCACCGGTGAGGCCTTCCAGTTCTGGGTCCTCGGTACGGTCGCCGTCATCGGCGCGCTGTGCACGATCCTGATGAGGAAGGCCGTGCACAGCGCCCTCTGCCTGGCCGGCACGATGATCATCCTCGCGGTGTTCTACCTGGCCAACGGGGCGTACTTCCTGGGCATCGTGCAGATCGTCGTCTACACGGGCGCGATCATGATGCTGTTCCTCTTCGTGGTCATGCTCGTCGGCGTCACCGCCGCGGACTCCCTGAAGGAGACCATCAAGGGGCAGCGCTGGCTCGCGGCCCTGTGCGGTCTCGGCTTCGGGGTGCTGCTGATCGCGGGCCTGGCGAACGCGTCGCTGACGCAGTTCAACGGCCTCGGCAAGGCGAACGCCGGGGGGAACGTGGAGGGCCTGGCCGCCCTCATCTTCACCAAGTACGTCTTCGCCTTCGAGATCACCGGCGCCCTGCTGATCACGGCCGCCGTCGGCGCGATGGTGCTCACGCACCGGGAGCGCACCGAACGGGCCAAGACGCAGCGCGAGTTGGCCGAGCAGCGGGTGCGCGAGGGCAAGCACCTGCCGCCGCTGCCCGCCCCGGGTGTGTACGCCCGGCACAACGCGGTGGACATCGCAGGCCTGCTGCCCGACGGCACCCCCTCGGAGCTCACGGTCATGCAGACGCTGCGCGAGCGCGGCCAGGTCCGTGACGTCTCGGGTGAGGCGCTCAGCGACCTCAAGGCCCTCGAACAGCGCTCGGCCGAGCGCCTGGAGCGTTCAGAGGAGGCGTCGAAGTGAATCCGGTCAACTATCTGTATCTCGCCGCCTTGTTGTTCACGATCGGCGCCACCGGCGTGCTCATCAGGCGGAACGCGATCGTCGTGTTCATGTGCGTCGAGCTGATGCTGAACGCGTGCAACCTCGCGTTCGTCGCGTTCTCCCGTATGCACGGCAATCTCGACGGCCAGATCATCGCCTTCTTCACGATGGTCGTCGCCGCCGCGGAGGTCGTGGTCGGGCTCGCGATCATCGTGTCGCTGTTCCGTTCCCGCCACTCGGCCTCGGTCGACGACGCCAGCCTGATGAAGCTGTAAGGGGTCGCATCCAGTGGAGAACCTGATTGCGCTGCTGGTAGCGGCGCCACTGCTCGGAGCGGCCGTACTGCTGTGCGGCGGGCGGGCGTTGGACCGGGTGGGTCATCTGCTCGGCACGCTGCTCGCGGCCGTCTCCTTCGTGATCGCCGTCGTGCTCTTCTCCGATCTGCTCGGCAAGGGCCCGCACGACCGCACGCTCAGCCAGCACCTGTTCAGCTGGATCCCCGTCGAGGGCTTCCGGGCGGACGTCGCCTTCCAGTTGGACCAGCTGTCGATGACGTTCGTGCTGCTGATCTCCGGTGTGGGCACGCTGATCCACCTGTACTCGATCGGCTACATGGAGCACGACGAGCGGCGCCGCCGCTTCTTCGGCTACCTGAACCTGTTCCTCGCGGCGATGCTGCTCCTCGTCCTCGCCGACAACTACCTTCTGCTGTACGTCGGTTGGGAGGGCGTGGGCCTCGCCTCGTTCCTGCTCATCGGCTTCTGGCAGCACAAGCCCAGCGCGGCGACCGCCGCGAAGAAGGCGTTCCTGGTCAACAGGGTCGGCGACATGGGCCTGTCGATCGCGATCATGCTGATGTTCACGACGTTCGGCACGTTCGCCTTCACGCCGGTGCTCGGCACGCTGGAGCACCCCGGACTCGTCGACGGCACCTCCGAGGGCAAGCTCACCGCCGTGGGCCTGATGCTGCTGCTCGCCGCGTGCGGCAAGTCGGCGCAGGTGCCGCTGCAGTCCTGGCTCGGGGACGCGATGGAGGGCCCGACCCCGGTCTCGGCCCTCATCCACGCCGCGACCATGGTGACCGCGGGTGTGTATCTGATCGTGCGGTCCGGGGCGATCTTCAACGCCGCGCCGGACGCGCAGCTCGTCGTCACCATCGTCGGCGCGGTCACGCTGCTGTTCGGTGCGATCGTCGGTTGCGCGAAGGACGACATCAAGAAGGCCCTCGCCGGGTCGACGATGTCGCAGATCGGCTACATGGTCCTCGCCGCGGGCCTCGGCCCCATCGGCTACGTCTTCGCGATCATGCACCTGGTGACGCACGGCTTCTTCAAGGCCGGGCTCTTCCTCGGCGCCGGTTCGGTCATGCACGGCATGAACGACGAGGTGGACATGAGGAAGTACGGCGCCCTGCGCAGGTACATGCCGGTCACCTTCGTGACGTTCGGGCTCGGGTACCTCGCCATCATCGGCTTCCCCGGTCTGTCCGGCTTCTTCTCCAAGGACAAGATCATCGAGGCGGCGTTCGCGAAGGGCGGCACGGAGGGCTGGATCCTCGGCTCCGTCGCCCTGCTCGGCGCGGCCATCACGGCGTTCTACATGACCCGCGTGATGATCATGACCTTCTTCGGTGAGAAGCGCTGGCAGCCCGACGCGGACGGCCACCAGCCGCACCCGCACGAGTCGCCCTCGTCCATGACGATCCCGATGATCGTGCTCGCGGTCGGCTCGGTCTTCGCCGGTGGCTTCTTCTCCATCGGGGACCGCTTCCTGAACTGGCTGGAGCCCGTCACCGGGCACAGCCACGGGGACGCGCCGATCAGCGCGGGCGTCGTCACCGGCGCCACCATGGTCTGCCTGGTGATCGGTGTGGGCATCGCCTGGCTCCAGTACGGGCGTCGCGAGGTTCCCGTCGTCGCACCGCGCGGTTCGCTGCTCACCCGCGCGGCCCGTCGCGACCTGCTCCAGGACGACTTCAACCACGTCGTCCTCGTCCGCGGCGGCGAGCACCTCACGCGCTCGCTGGTCTACGTCGACCACACCCTGGTCGACGGGGTGGTCAACGGCACGGCGGCCTCGGTCGGCGGCCTCTCCGGCCGGCTGCGCAAGCTCCAGAACGGCTACGCGCGCTCGTACGCCGTCTCGATGTTCGGCGGTGCGGCGGTCATCGTCGCCGCGACCCTGCTGATGAGGGCGGTCTGATACCGATGTCCTTTCCTCTGCTGACAGCGACGGCGGTACTGCCGGCCGTGGGCGCCATCGCCACGGCCGCCGTACCGGCGAAGCAGCGCACCGCGGCCAAGTGGCTCGCGCTGCTGTTCTCGGTCGCGACACTGGTCGTCGCCGCGGTGGTCGCGGTCCGCTTCGACCCGGACGGCGACCGCTACCAACTCACCGAGTCCCACTGGTGGATCAAGGACTTCGGGGTCCGCTACGAACTGGGCGTGGACGGCATCGGGGTGGCGCTGATCGCGCTGACCGCGCTGCTCATCCCGTTCGTGATCCTGGCCGGCTGGCACGACGCCGACCCGCAGGAGACCGGCGCTGAGTCTCTCAGCAGCTTCGCTGCCGGGCGGTGGCGGCCGACGCAGGGCTTCTTCGCCCTGATCCTCCTGGTCGAGGCGATGGTGATCATCTCCTTCGAGGCCACCGACGTCTTCGTCTTCTACATCTTCTTCGAAGCCATGCTCATCCCGATGTACTTCCTCATCGGCGGCTTCGGCGACCGCGCGGGCCCGCACGGCGAGAAGGAGGCCGCGACGCAGCGCTCGTACGCGGCGGTCAAGTTCCTCCTCTACAACCTCGTCGGCGGCCTGATCATGCTGGCGGCCGTCATCGGTCTGTACGTGGTGGCCGGGAGCTTCTCGCTCTCGGAGATCGCCGAGGCCCGTGCGTCCGGCTCGCTCGACATGGCGACCAACACCGAGCGGCTGCTCTTCCTCGGCTTCTTCTTCGCCTTCGCGGTGAAGGCCCCGCTGTGGCCGCTGCACACCTGGCTGCCGAACGCGATGGGCGAGGCCACGGCCCCGGTCGCCGTACTGATCACGGCAGTTGTCGACAAGGTCGGCACGTTCGCGATGCTCCGCTTCTGCCTCCAGCTCTTCCCCGAGGCGAGCAAGTGGGCGACGCCGGTCATCCTGGTCCTCGCGCTCATCAGCATCGTCTACGGAGCGCTGCTCGCGGTCGGCCAGCGCGACATCAAGCGCCTGGTCGCGTACGCGTCGATCTCGCACTTCGGCTTCATCATCATGGGCATCTTCGCGATGACCAGCCAGGGCCAGTCCGGCGCGACGCTCTACATGGTCAACCACGGCCTGTCGACGGCCGCGTTGATGCTGGTCGCCGGGTTCCTGATCTCGCGGCGCGGCTCGCGGCTCATCGCTGACTACGGGGGCGTGCAGAAGGTCGCGCCGGTGCTCGCCGGCACGTTCCTGATCGGTGGCCTGGCGACGCTGTCGCTGCCGGGGCTCGCGCCGTTCGTGAGTGAGTTCCTGGTCCTGGTCGGCACGTTCTCGCGCTACCCGGTGATCGGCATCATCGCCACGTTCGGCATCGTGCTCGCCGCGCTCTACACGCTGGTCCTCTACCAGCGCACCATGACGGGCCCGGTCAAGCCGTCCAACGAGGGCATCGCGGATCTGCGGGTGCGTGAACTCGCGGTCGTGGTCCCGCTGATCGGCGTACTGATCTTCCTTGGTGTGTACCCGAAGCCGCTGACCGAGCTGGTGAACCCGGCGGTCAAGCACACGATGTCCGACGTCCAGAAGAAGGACCCGAAGCCGGAAGTGGAGGCGGCCCACAAGTGAGTGCATCAGCCGTCCACAGCCTGTGGACAACAGCCGCCGATCCGATCACCAAGATCGACGCACCGAAGATCGAATACGGGCAATTGTCCCCGACCTTGATCGTCATCGGTGCCGCCGTCCTGGGGGTCCTGGTCGAGGCGTTCGTGCCCCGTAAGTCCCGCTACTACGTCCAGGTGTTCCTGTCCGTCGTCGCGCTCGCCGCCGCCTTCGCCGCGGTCGTCGGGCTCGCGGCCGGCGGGTACGGCACCACCAAGGCGCACATCGCGGCCATGGGCGCGATCGCCGTCGACGGTCCGGCGCTCTTCCTCCAAGGGACCATCCTGCTGGCCGGGTTGGTCGCGATCTTCACCTTCGCGGAGCGGCGGCTCGACCCGGAGGCGCACGGCAACCGCGTCGACTCGTTCGCCGCGCAGGCCGCGTCCGTGCCCGGCAGCGACAGCGAGAAGGCCGCGGTCAAGGCCGGGTTCACCACCACCGAGGTGTTCCCGCTCGCGCTCTTCGCGATCTCCGGCATGCTGGTCTTCCCCGCGGCGAACGACCTGCTGACGCTGTTCGTCGCCCTGGAAGTCTTCTCGCTCCCGCTGTACCTGCTGTGCGCCGTGGCCCGCCGCAAGCGGCTCATGTCGCAGGAGGCCGCGGTCAAGTACTTCCTGCTCGGCGCCTTCGCCTCGGCGTTCACCCTGTTCGGCATCGCGCTGCTCTACGGCTACGCGGGCTCGGTCTCGTACGCCACGATCGCGAGCGTCGTCGACGGCTCGATCCAGAACGTGGACCCGGCGCTCGCCGACACCATGGGCAACGACGCGCTGCTGCTCATCGGCATGGCGCTGGTCGTCATGGGCCTGCTGTTCAAGGTCGGCGCCGTCCCCTTCCACATGTGGACGCCGGACGTCTATCAGGGCGCCCCGACGCCGGTCACCGGCTTCATGGCGGCCGGTACGAAGGTGGCCGCCTTCGGTGCGCTGCTGCGGCTCCTGTACGTGGTCCTGCCGGGGCTGCGCTGGGACTGGCGGCCGGTCATGTGGGCCGTCGCCATCGTCACGATGCTGGGCGGCGCGATCGTCGCGATCACGCAGACCGACATCAAGCGGCTGCTCGCGTACTCGTCGATCGCGCACGCCGGCTTCATCCTGGCCGGTGTCATCGCCACCTCGCCCGACGGCGTCTCGTCCGTCCTCTTCTACCTGGGCGCGTACTCCTTCGTCACGATCGGCGCCTTCGCCGTGGTGACGCTGGTGCGCGACGCGGGCGGCGAGGCGACGCACCTGTCGAAGTGGGCGGGGCTCGGCCGGCGCTCCCCGCTGGTCGCGGCGGTCTTCGCCGTCTTCCTGCTGGCCTTCGCGGGCATTCCGCTGACGTCCGGCTTCGCGGGCAAGTTCGCCGTGTTCAAGGCGGCGGCCGAGGGCGGCGCGGGCGCGCTGGTCGTGGTCGGTGTGATCTCGTCGGCCATCGCCGCGTTCTTCTACATCCGCGTGATCGTCCTCATGTTCTTCAGCGAGCCGAAGGCGGACGGCCCGACCGTCGCCGTGCCCTCGCCGCTGACCATGACGACCATCGCGATGGGCGTCGTCGTCACGATCGTGCTGGGCGTCGCGCCGCAGTACTTCCTGGACCTGGCGGGCCAGGCGGGCGTGTTCGTGCGGTAGCGCCCCCGTCGGGCGCGCGGGAGCCCGGTCCCCGGTCGGGGGCCGGGCTTCCGGCGTGTGCGGGGACGGTGCGCGCCCCCAGCCTGTGGATAACTTCGGGGGTTGTCGGTCCGGCCCCCTATGGTTGCTGGGGAAGTCGAGAGTGGACGAGAGCGGCAGGACGGGACTGGGGTATGAGCGAGGTGACCGAGAGCGAGGCGCTGGCTACGCTCCATCGCGTCTTCGGGTATGACGCCTTCCGCGGCGAGCAGGAAGCGATCATCGAGCACGTGGTGGGCGGCGGGGACGCCGTCGTCCTCATGCCGACCGGCGGCGGCAAGTCGCTCTGCTACCAGATCCCGGCCATGGTCAGACCCGGTACGGGCGTCGTCGTCTCGCCGCTGATCGCGCTGATGCAGGACCAGGTGGACGCGCTGCGGGCGCTCGGCGTGCGCGCCGGGTTCATGAACTCGACGCAGGACTTCGACGAGCGCAGGACCGTCGAGGCCGAGTTCCTCGCGGGCGAGCTGGACGTCATCTACCTGGCACCCGAGCGGCTGCGCCTCGACTCCACGCTCGACCTGCTCTCGCGCGGCAAGATCTCCGTCTTCGCCATCGACGAGGCGCACTGTGTGGCGCAGTGGGGGCACGACTTCCGCCCCGACTACCTGGCCCTGTCCGTGCTCGGTCAGCGCTGGCCCGACGTGCCGCGGATCGCGCTCACCGCGACCGCGACGCACGCCACGCACCAGGAGATCACCCAGCGCCTCGGCATGCCGGACGCGAAGCACTTCGTGGCGAGCTTCGACCGGCCCAACATCCAGTACCGGATCGTGCCCAAGGCCGACCCGAAGAAGCAGCTCCTGACCTTCCTCAAGCAGGAGCACGAGGGCGACGCGGGCATCGTGTACTGCCTGTCGCGCAAGTCGGTCGAGGCGACCGCCGAGTTCCTGTGCAGGAACGGGATCGAGGCGGTCCCGTACCACGCGGGCCTGGACGCGGGGACGCGGGCGCGGCACCAGTCCCGCTTCCTGCGCGAGGAGGGCCTCGTCGTCTGCGCGACCATCGCGTTCGGCATGGGCATCGACAAGCCCGACGTGCGCTTCGTGGCCCACCTCGACCTGCCGAAGTCCGTCGAGGGCTACTACCAGGAGACCGGGCGCGCCGGGCGCGACGGGATGCCGTCGACGGCGTGGATGGCGTACGGGCTCCAGGACGTCGTCCAGCAGCGGAAGCTGATCAACATGGGGGAGGGCGACGAGGCGTTCCGGCGCCGCGCCTCCGCCCACCTCGACTCGATGCTGGCCTTGTGCGAGACGGCGCAGTGCCGCCGCTCCCAGCTGCTCACGTACTTCGGGCAGGACGGCGCCGAGTCGTGCGGCAACTGCGACACGTGCCTGACCCCGCCGGAGACGTGGGACGGCACGGTCGCCGCGCAGAAGATCCTCTCCACCGTGGTGCGCCTCGAGCGGGAGCGGCGGCAGAAGTTCGGCGCGGGCCAGATCATCGACATCCTGCTCGGCAAGCGCTCCGCGAAGGTCATCCAGTTCGACCACGACCAGCTGTCCGTCTTCGGCATCGGCACGGAGCTCACCGAGAACGAATGGCGGGGCGTGGTGCGGCAGTTGCTCGCCCAGTCGCTCATCGCGGTCGAGGGCGAGTACGGGACGCTGGTGCTCACCGAGAGCAGCGGCACCGTCCTCGGGGGCGGGCGGGAGGTGCGGCTGCGCAAGGAGGCGCCGAAGCCCGCGACGACGCGTGCGGCGCGGGGCGAGCGCAAGGCCAAGACCGTCGCCGCGGACCTGCCGGCGGAGCTCGTGCCGGTCTTCGAGGCGCTTCGGGCCTGGCGCGGCGAGCAGGCGAAGGAGAACGGGGTCCCGGCGTACGTGATCTTCCATGACGCGACCTTGCGGGAGATCGCGCTCCAACAGCCCACGTCGCTCGGGCAGTTGGGGACAATCGGGGGTGTCGGCGAGAAGAAGCTGGCGACCTATGGCGAGGGCGTGCTGGCCGTACTGGCCGGTTCCGGCCCGGCCGGGGCGCCTGCGCAGGAGCCGAAGCGCGATGCCGGCCCGGAGCGCGATGCCGGCCCGGAGCCGGACTTCGGGCCCGAGCCGGACTTCGGCCCTGAGCCGGAGGACATCGACTGGTGAGCGTGACGAGGGGGGACCATGTCCGAGGTTGTGAGCAGGATCGACAAGGCCGTCGACATGATGGCGGGGGTCGTCGCCGTTCTCGGTGACGACGCGTGGGAGCGGCCCACGCCGTGCCGGGACTGGGATGTGCGCACGGAGCTCAACCACGTGGTGGGAGGCGCGCGGATCTTCGCCGCCGAGCTGACCGGGACCGAGGCCGGCGCCGCCCACGAGGCCGACTGGCTGGGGGAGGACCCGCACGGGGCGTTCGCCCTGGCCGCGCGGCTGGACCGGGCGGCCTGGGCGCGCCCCGACGCCCTGGACGGCACGGTGCGGCTGGGGTTCGGCACCGTGCCCGCGCCGATGGCGGCGCTGGTGCATCTCCTGGAGCTGGTGACGCACGGGGCCGACCTGGCACTCGCCGTCGGCAGGCCGGAGTTGATCGACGAGCAGGCCTGTGCGGACCTGCTCGCCGATCTGGACGGCATGGACTTCGAGCGGTTTCGCGGGCCGGGGCTGTTCGGGCCCGCGATACCGGCGCCCGGGGACGCCCCGGCGCACCGCCGGCTGCTGGCGTTCCTGGGGCGGGACCTTCCGGCGGGGTAGCGGTCGGCGCCGGGGCCCGGTGCGGACCGTGGCCGGTCGCGCGCGCTGTTCCCGTGCCCCTAGGGGGCGCCCACGATCCGCCCCGTGACCTCGCCCAGGCCCACCCGGGTCCCGTTCGGCCCGGGGGCCCAGGCCGTCATGGTCACCACGTCGCCGTCCTCCAGGAAGCCCCGCTTGCCGGTGGGGAGTTCGAGGGGATCGCGGCCGTTCCAGGTGATCTCGATCAGGGAGCCGCGTTCGTTGTCCTCGGTGCCGCTGATGGTGCCCGAGCCGTACAGGTCGCCGGTGCGCAGGGACGCGCCGTTGACCGTCATGTGGGCCAGCATCTGGGCGCCGGTCCAGTACATGCCGGAGAAGGGGGGTTCCGAGATGACGTGCCCGTTGAGGGAGACCGTGATGTGCAGGTCGTAGCCCGCGGGGTCGTCGGCCGACGCGGTGTCGTCGAGGTAGGGCAGGAGCGGCACGGTGCGCTCCGGCGGGGCCGTGCGCGCCGCCTCCAGGGCGTCGAGCGGCGTGATCCACGCGGAGATCGACGTGGCGAACGACTTGCCGAGGTGCGGGCCGAGCGGCACCGTCTCCCAGTTCTGGATGTCGCGCGCCGACCAGTCGTTGAGCAGGCAGAGCCCGAAGACGTGGTCGCGGTAGGCGGCGAGCGGGACCGGCGTGCCCTGCGCGGAGGGGACGCCGACGACGTAGCCGACCTCCGTCTCGATGTCGAGGCGGACGGACGGGCCGAAGACGGGAGCCGGGTCGGACGGGCCCTTGCGCTGCCCCGACGGGCGTACGACGTCCGTGCCGGAGACGACGACGGTGCCGGCGCGGCCGTGATAACCCACCGGCAGATGCTTCCAGTTGGGCTTGAGCGGCTCCTCGTCCGGGCGGAAGAGACGGCCCAGGTTCGAGGCGTGGTTCTCCGAGGCGTAGAAGTCCACGTAGTCCGCGACCTCGAAGGGGAGGTGCAGGGTGACCGAGGCGAGGGCGTGCAGGTGCGGGCGGACCGTCTCGCGGTGGGCCGGGACCGTCAGCCACGCGGTGAGCGCGCGGCGCACGTCCGACCACGCCGTACGGCCCGCGGCGAGAAGGGGGTTGAGGGTCGGCCGGGCCAGCAGGCCCGCGTACGGGGAGCCGAGGGCCGTCGCCGCCGCGCCCGCGTCCAGGACGTGGTCCCCGATGCGGACGCCGACCCGGGGGCCCTCGTCCGCGTACGAGAAGACACCGTACGGAAGGTTGTGCGCGCCGAAGGGGTGGCCTTCGGGGAGGTCGAGCGGGTCGGTGCGGCCGAGAGCGTCGAGCCGGGTGGGCTCGGACTCGGACGCGGACGCTGAGGTGGCTGCGGGTGCCATGCCTGCGGGCCTCACTTTCCATTCGGGGTGCGCCACACGTTACGTGGGTGACGGCAGTTGAGGCAGTGCCTAAAGAGTTCGCAATGTCCGAATGACCCGTTGATGGATCGGTGGGTTCCGGCTTAGCGTCATTGTCCGGTGGGCGCGGACGGGGTGGGTCCGGGTCCGATGGGGGACGCGTGGGGGGACCCGTGGCCAGGAGTGCCGGTAATGCGCGGAGCGGTAGCCAACGCGTGCCAGTCGCCGCGGACCGGGACGTGCCGGGCCTCATCGTCAAGTTCGGCGACTACCCCCTGCACCACGGCGGCGTCGGAGCCATCCGCAGCCTCGGCCGGCTCGGCGTGCCCATGTACGCGATCACCGAGGACCGTTACACCCCCGCGGCGGCCTCCCGGTATCTGCGCGGCGCCTTCCCCTGGCGGACCACCGGGGCGGAGGAGCCCGAGCGGCTCGTCGAGGGGCTCGTGCGGATCGCGCGGCGGATCGGGCGGCCCACGGTGGTGATCCCGACGGACGAGGAGGCGGCCGTCCTGATCGCCGAGCATCAGGGCCCGCTGGCGGACGCGGGGTATCTGTTTCCGCGCGTGGAGCGGGAGTTGCCGCGCCGGCTCGCCAGCAAGCAGGGGTTGCACGAGCTGTGCGTGGAGCACGGCATCCCCTCGCCGACGGCCGCGTTCCCGCAGTCGTACGCGGACATCGAGGAGTTCGCCGAGAAGGCGCGCTTCCCGGTGGTGGCGAAGAACCGGGAGGCGTTCACCCGCCGCTCGCAGCCCGCCGTGAACGGGACGACGAGGATCGCGACCCCGGACGGACTGCGCACGCTCGCTCGCCACTGGGGCGAGAAGCCCGGCGTGATCCTCCAGGAGTACCTGCCGCGCGAGCAGGCCGAGGACTGGATCGTGCACGCCTACTTCGACCGGGACTCCACGCCGCTCGCGATGTTCACCGGCGTCAAGGTCCGCTCGTGGCCCCCGCACGCGGGCATGACGGCGAACGCGTACGTCGTCGACAATCCGGAACTCGCGGACCTCGCCGCGCGTTTCATCAAGCAGATCGGCTTCACCGGCGTCATCGACCTCGACCTGCGCTTCGACCGGCGCGACGGGCAGTACAAGCTGCTCGACTTCAATCCGCGGATGGGCGCCCAGTTCCGCCTGTTCGAGAACGAGGCGGGGGTGGACGTCGTCCGCGCCCTGCACCTGGACCTGACCGGCCGCGCCGTCCCGGAGGGGGAACAGCGGGCGGGTCACCGGTACGTGGTGGAGAACATCGACCTGCCCGCCCTGCTCGCCTACCGGCGCAGCGGATACACGACCCCGCACGCCCCGTCCCGCGCGAGCGGCACGGAGCTGGCGTGGTGGGCGGCCGACGATCCACGGCCGTTCTTCACGATGCTCGCCCGGTTCGTACGGCCGGGTGCCAAGCATCTCTACCAGCTGTGGCAGACCAACCGCCGCGGCAGCACGACCGGTTCGGGTGCCTGAAGGGGTCCGCACCGGCACGGAGTAATGACGCTGCGTCGTCCTGGGGAGGGACTTCGTGATCCATCCGGTTGCCGTCATCGGGGCAGGCCCCTACGGTCTGTCCACCGCCGCGCACCTTCGGGCCCGCGGCATACCTGTACGGGTCTTCGGGGAACCCATGGTGAGCTGGCGCTCGCACATGCCCGAAGGAATGATCCTCAAGTCCGTGCCGTCGGCGTCGAGCATCGACGCCCCGCAGCGCGGCCACACCCTCGCCGACTACTGCGACGCGGCGGGCATGAAGCGCCTGGTCACGGACGAGGACCTGATCTCCGCCGAGACGTTCGTGGCGTACGGGGACTGGTTCCAGCAGAAGTTCGTGCCCGAGCTCGAGCGCGTGCGGGTCGTGTCGGTGGACCGGCGCGGCACGGCGGGCTTCGAGCTGAAGCTGGACTCGGGGGAGCAGTTCACGGCCCGCGCCGTCGTCGTCGCCACGGGCCTGTCCGGTCTTGAGCACCTGCCGCGCGAGTTCGCCGCGGCCGTGCCCGACGGGCCCACCCCCACGGGTCCGCTCTCGCACAGCGCGCAGCACCACGACCTGTCCCGGTTCGCGGGCAAGGAGCTGATCGTCGTCGGCGCGGGGCAGTCCGCCCTGGAGACGGCGGTCCTCGCGGCGGAGGCGGGCGCGAGGGTGAAGGTCGTCTCGCGCGGCAAGGGCCGGGTCCGCTTCGGGGCGCCGCCGTGGAACCAGCCGAGGTTCCGCCCCGAGACCCCGTTCGGCAACGCGTGGTCGCTGTACGCGTTCACGTACTACCCGCACCAGTACCGCCAACTGCCGCCGCAGGCACGGCACTTCCTCGTCAAGCGGGTGCTCGGCCCGCTCGGCGCGTGGTGGCTCAAGGAGCGGTTCGAGGGCACGGTGGCGGTGCGGGACGTGGCCGCCGTGGAGCGGGTGTCCGTGGCGGACGGCGCGCCCGTCCTCACCGTCCGCACGCACGGCGACCGGCTCACCGACCTGAGCGCCGACCACGTCATCGCGGCGACCGGCTACCGGGTCGACCTGGCCGCGATGCCGTTCCTCGGCGACGGCCTGCGCACCCGCCTCGCCACCAGCAGGGGCACGCCGCGGCTCGGCGCCGGCTATGTGTCGTCGATCCCCGGCCTGTACTTCACGGGCATGCTCGGCGGGTCCTCGTACGGCCCGGTGATGCGCTTCGTGTGCGGTACGGAGTTCGCGTCACCGCGCCTCGCCCGGCATCTGGCGGCGGCGCACGGGTAGTCGGATCGGGCCATGCGGACACCCGGGCGGGCTACCGCAACTGCCCTCCCGGGGCCGCTGGTTGGGTGCCGCTTAGCCCGAAGAGATGATGCCGTCCAGGCGCTGCGGGGCATACGGCCCAGGGCGGCCGGTACGCGTGGGGCCACCCGGGCTGCTGGTCCGTATTCTTCGGCTCATGGCCGCACCCGCATATGCACTCATCGCCACTGACCTGGACGGAACGCTGCTGCGCGGCGACGACACGGTCTCCGACCGGACCCGCGCCGCCCTCGCGCGCGCCGCCGCGGCCGGGGCCCGGCACATCGTGGTGACGGGCCGGCCCGCGCCCCGCGTGAAGCCGCTCCTCGACGACCTGGGCGGCAGCGGGCTCGCCGTGTGCGCGCAGGGGGCGCAGCTGTACGACGCCGGCGCCGACCGCCTGCTGTGGTCGCTCACCCTGGACCGGGAGCTGGCCGAGCAGGCGATCGGGAAGATCGAGGCGGAGGTCGGCCAGGTGTTCGCGGCCGTCGACCAGGACGGGGTGGAGGGCCTGACGCTGATCGAGCCCGGCTATCTGATGCCGCACCCCACGCTGCCCGCGGTCCGCGTCCATCACCGCGCGGCCCTGTGGACGGAGCCGATCAGCAAGGTGCTGCTGCGCCATCCGGCGCTGTCCGACGACGAGTTGGCGTCCGTGGCCCGCGCCGCGGTCGGCCCGCTCGCCACGGTCACCATGTCGGGCCCCGGCACCGTCGAACTCCAGCCGCGCGGCGTCACCAAGGCGACGGGCCTCGAACTCGCCGCGGAGCGCCTGGGCGCGGGCCCGGCCGACACGATCGCGTTCGGCGACATGCCCAACGACGTACCGATGTTCGCGTGGGCGGCCCGCGGCGTCGCGATGGCCAACGCCCACCCCGAGCTGAAGGCCGTCGCCGACGAGGTGACCGCGTCGAACGAGGAGGACGGGGTGGCGGTGGTGCTGGAGCGGCTCACCGGCTGACCGGAGCCGACCGGCTGAGGCGGGCCGGAGCCGCTCACCGGCAGCGGCGCCTCACCCCGCCGTCCGCGGAATCCGCTCCTCCCACGTCCGATGGAACACCACCTCGCCGCCGTCCCGGCACACCACCTCGCTGGACGTGACGAACTCCCGCTCCGTGCAGGCGATTTCGGAGCGGGTCTCGACCGTCGCGTCCCAGGCGAGTTCCGGCCGGTGCAGGCGGATCGACCAGTCGGAGCGGGTGCGCGCCGACAGCGGGTCGTGCTCGTCGATGACGTACGTCTCCAGGGCGTCCTCGGTGAACTCCAGGCCGTCCGGGTAGACGCGCGTGCCGCCGTAGCGCGGGTCGACCTCCAGCTTCCACTCGCCCTTGGCGACGTCCCGTACGACGAGACGCTCGGGCCGCTGCTCGTCGAGGGACGCCGGGTGGACGACGCCGAGCGGCTCCGACTGCTCCGGGGCGCCGAAGGTGATGGCGCCGCCCAAGTCGCCGGAGCGGACGGGGAGTTCGAGGGAGCTGCCGACGGGGGCGAGCGTGAACCCCGCCTCCGAGCCCGGCTGGGGCCAGATCCACGGCCAGTACGCCGACGACACCGCGAGGCGGATGCGATGGCCCGCGGGGAAGGTGTGGCCGATGCCGTTCAGCTCGAACGTGACGTCCTCGGTCGTGCCCGGCACCCACGGCACGTTCGCCGCACGCCCGTGCCGGGACGAGAGGTTGAGGACGCCGCGCGTGACCAGCGTCGACGATCCGTCCGGCGCCACGTCGCAGACCCGCGCCACGACCTGCCCGCGCGGCACCTGGGACGTCACCCGCAGCGTGACGCGCGGCCGCCCCAGCACCCGTACGTCGGACGGCACTTCGAACTCGAAGCAGGCCGACTTCGCGTCCTCGTCCCGCTGGTCGGGCGGCAGGTCGCCGTCGTTGCCGAACGGGAAGAAGCGGCCCGCGTCCAGGCCCGTGTGCTGCGGTGAACGGACGAGCACCGGCGCGCCCTGGAGCGCGTACGAGACCGGTGTGACATTTGGGGACGGCCAGGACGGGTCGCCGACCCAGTAGCCCGGCAGCTCGTCGTAGACGGTCGCGGGCGGGTGCGAGTCGCTGAGGTACGAGCGGAGCTTCGGCTCGGCCATCACCCCCGTGTCCTCGCCCTTGAGCCAGTGGTCCCACCAGCGCAGCGTCTCCTGGAGGAAGCCGATCGCGGGGCCCGGCGGCAGGCCGCGGTCCGGGTACTGGTGCGACCAGGGTCCGATGACGCCGCGGACCCGGTCGTCGGGGAGGTGCTCCACCAGGCGCAGCACGGTGTCGCGGTACGGGTCGTGCCAGCCGCCCACCGCGAGGACGCCGGCCTTGATCGCCGAGTAGTCCTCGCAGACGCTGCCGTGGCGCCAGTACGCGTCCCGTGTCTGGTGCTTCAGCCACGTGTGGATGAACGGGTCGACCGCCTCCAGGCGCGTCGTCCACATCTCGCGCCAGTCCTCGCCCACGAACTGCGGGTCCGGCGGGCGCGAGACGAACGCGAGCATCGTCGCCGCCCACGCGTGCATGTCCACGGCGAGCACGGAGCCGCCCATGTAGTGCACGTCGTTGTCGTAGCGGTCGTCCGTGGAGCAGACCGTGACGATCGCCTTGAGCGGTTCGGGGGCGAGCGCCGCGATCTGGAGCGAGTTGAAGCCGCCCCACGAGATGCCGAACATGCCGACCTTGCCGGACGACCAGGGCTGTTCGGCGAGCCAGTCGACGACCTCGACGCCGTCGCTGAGCTCCTGCTCGTCGTACTCGTCGCCCGGCATGCCCTCGCTGTTGCCGTGCCCGCGCACGTCCACGCGTACGGAGGCGTAGCCGTGACCCGCGTACCAGGGGTGACGCTGCCAGTCGCGCGGCGCCGTCCAGTCGGAGAGCCGGTACGGGAGGTATTCGAGGAGGACCGGGACCGGCTCGTCCGTCACCGGGCGCCAGACGCGCGCGAAGAGCGTCGTTCCGTCCGAGAGGGGTACGCGGATGTCCTCGCGGGTCGTCCCGTACGGGAACTCGGTCTGGATGCGGGGGGAAGCAGGGCTCATGGGAGTACCTCAGTGAACGGGGTGCATGGTGCGCCGCAGCCACGGCGCCAGGGCGATCACGGCGACACCGACGGCGACCGCGATGGCGCCGTTGACGCCGAAGTACGCGGGGTTCGAGACCTCGCCGTAGAGCTTCACGGTCTGTGCCTGGATGCCGTTGGCGAGGGCAAGGGACAGGAACCACAGCGACATGGTCTGGCTGGCGAAGGCCTTCGGGGCGAGCTTGGTCGTCGCGGACATGCCCGACGTCTCCAGGAGGACGTCGCCGAGCCCGAGCAGCAGATACGAGCCGACGATCCACCAGGCGGCCATCTTGTAGGTGTCACTGCTGTGGCCGGACGTCGGGATCACCATCAGCAGGAACGACAGACCGCCCAGGATGACGCCGATGGCGATCTTGTTGGAGGCGTGCGGCTGGCGCGGGCCCATCCGCGCCCACAGGCCGGCCACCACGGGCGCCAGGGCGACCTCGAAGGCGCCGAGCGCGGACGCGTACCAGCTGGCGGGGAAGTGGAAGCCGAGGATGGTCGTCTCGGCGTTCGTCGAGGCCAGCAGCATCATCGTCGAGTAGGCCTGGAAGAGGATGAAGTTGAAGGCGACCGATGCGACGAAGAGGACGAGATACGGCCGCAGCCGGCCGCGCTCCTCCGCCGTCACACGCGGGCTGCGGAACATCACCACGAAGTAGACGACCGGCGCGATCACCGAGATCACGGTGAGGACGTCCACGAAGCGGTCCATCGTCAGCCAGCCGGCCAGGGCGAGGACCACCGCGAGCGCCGCCACCACGAGCGCGCCGACGATCATCATCCGGACCGCGCGGCGCATCCCCTCGGGCGGCAGCGCGTACTCGGCGGCGTGCTTGCGCCCGGCCAGGTGACGGCGGCCCGCGACGTACTGGATCAGGCCGAAGGTCATGCCGATCGCGGCGGCCGAGAAGCCCCAGTGCCAGCCCTTGTGGTCGCCCAGCCAGCCGGTGATCAGCGGGCCCGCGAACGCGCCGATGTTGATGCCCATGTAGTACAGCGCGAACCCGGCGTCGCGGCGCTCGTCCTCGGTGCGGTAGAGCTTGCCGACCATCGAGGCCACGTTCGGCTTCAGGAGGCCGGTGCCGGCGCTGATCAGCCCGAGCCCCACCCAGGTCATCGTCGCCGTCGGGACCGCCATGGAGTAGTGGCCGCAGGCGATGAGGATGCCGCCCCACAGGACCGCCCGGTACGAGCCGAGGATCCGGTCGGCGAGCCAGCCGCCGCCGACGGAGACCAGGTACACCAGCGTGCCGTACGCGGCCGAGACCGATGCCGCGGTGCCCGGGTCCATCCCCATGCCGCCGTGCGCGACGGTGTCGGCGAAGTAGAGGACGAGGATGGCCTGCATGCCCAGGAACGAGAAGCGTTCCCAGACCTCCAGGCCCGAGAGCGTGAGCAGCCCGCGCGGCTGGCCGAAGAAGGCCGTATCGTCGCCGGGCGGCGGCTCTTCCGCAGCGGGCGCTGGGTCGGTGGCGGTGCGGGACAAAGTGCGTACTCCCGGTCGTATCGGCTGATCAAGAACATACCGGGGGTGTCAGCGGGCCGCCCGGGCTGGGGTGACCGGGCAGGCGCCACCTGTGATCGAAACAGGACCGGATACGCTGACTTGAGTGATGGCAACGACACATCGACAAACCGTGTCATCGACCAAATGATCGACCGAGTTCGCCATGTGAGCGTCGTGATCGTCAGCAGACAGGAGAACCTCTCGTGACCGTCGTCGGGACTTTCGGTCTTAGCGTGCGGGACCAGGCTCTCGAAGCCGATGTCCAGGCCGGTTTGGCGGCTGTCGAGGAGGGACTGCTCGAAGCCACCAAGAGCGAGGTCCCCTTCATCACCGAGGCCGCCCAGCATCTGGTGCGCGCCGGGGGCAAGCGCTTCAGGCCGCTTCTCGTGACGCTCGCCGCGCAGTTCGGCGACCCGTACGCGCCGGGCATCGTGCCCTCCGCCGTCGTCGTCGAGCTCACCCACCTCGCGACGCTCTACCACGACGACGTGATGGACGAGGCGGACGTGCGCCGCGGGGTGCCGAGCGCCAACCAGCGCTGGGGCAACTCCATCGCCGTTCTGACCGGTGACTTCCTCTTCGCGCGCGCCTCGCACATCCTGGCCGACCTCGGCCCGGACGCCGTCCGGATCCAGGCCGAGGCGTTCGAGCGCCTCGTCACCGGCCAGATCCTGGAGACGGCGGGCCCGGCCGACGGGCGCGACCCGGTCGACCACTACCTGGACGTGCTCGGCGGCAAGACCGGCTCACTGATCGCGGTGGCGTGTCGTTTCGGCGCCATGATGTCCGGCGCCGACGAGACCGTCGTCGACGTCCTCACCCAGTACGGGGAGCGGCTCGGCGTCGCCTTCCAGCTCGCCGACGACGTCCTCGACATCGCCTCCGACGGGCACGAGTCCGGCAAGACGCCCGGCACCGACCTGCGCGAGGGCATCCCCACGCTGCCGGTCCTGCGCCTGCGCGAGCGTGCCGAACTCCTCGGGCTGCCCGAGGACAAGGAGCTCGTCGAACTCCTCGACTCCGACCTCGCGGACGACGACCGGCTCGCCGAGGCGATCTCCCGGCTGCGCGTCCACCCGGCCCTGGAGCAGGCCCGCAGGGACACCGTGCGCTACGCCGAGGAGGCGCGCGCCGCCCTCGCCCCGCTCCCGGAGTGCGAGGCGAAGTCGGCGCTTGTGGAACTCTGCGACGCGGTCGTGCACCGCGCCGGGTGAATTCAGGCCCTTTCGGGTCCGTCAGTACCCGGAGCCGCCGCTCTCGCCCGACGCCTTGCCCCCGTCGGGCGTGATCGCGAACCATGTGCCGTCGACGCCCTGCCCGTACGCCTCGCGGGGCTCGTCGTCCTGGGCGTACCGGTACAAGGGCCATCCGGCGAGCGTGAGTTGGGTGGTCCCGTCCGTCCGCCTCACGGTCGACACCAGCGTGCGGTCCACCCCCTTCACGGTGATGTCGCCCTTCGGGGCGGCCGCCGGCCAGAGCGTGGCGCAGGTGCCGTGACAGGTCACCTTCGTCGGCTTCGCCGAGTCCTCGTCGAACCGGTACAGGACGTATCCGTCGGCGTCGGTGACCACGGTCCCGTCGACTTTCTCGGCTGTCGAGACGGCGAGGGTGGCCGTGCCGCGGGAGGGAGCGCTGCCGCTCTCCTTGCCGGTGCCCCCGACGCCGTCGTCTCCGCCCCCGTCGCCGCTTCCGCACCCCGCGAGCGCGAGCGCCGCGACCGCGGCCCCCGCCGCGGTGAAACCACTGAGATACCTGATGGCGAGCATGGCCACCCCCTGGTCCGTGCCGTGTCGCTGTCACCCTCCGGTACGGATCCGGCGCCCGGAATCCAGGCTTCCCCGCCGCATGTGACGCAGGTCACATCACTTCTCGGGCGGTGCCTCCCCTACGGGGTGGGGGGAGCTGCGGACCCCGTGTGTCATCCCGTAGGCGTACACGGAGTTGATCCCGCGGTCTGACGCTTCGTGGTGGCCGGTTTGGTCAGATTGAGAACACCACTCCTGACCAATTCGGGTGAGAATGGCGGCTTGGGGTGGACGCACACCAGCAGGGACGAGTGCACAGGACGGTAGGCCGCCGCCGAACACGGAGGTAGGGCAACAGACATGGCACCGTACGCATCCGAAGACAGCCAGAGCCAGGACCAGGGCCCGGGCCAGAGCGCCCGGCGCCGCAAGGCGGCCAGGTACGCCGTTCCCGTGGCCGTGCTGGGGGTGGCCGCGGCGACGATCGGGCTCGTCCCGGCGCTCGCGGACTCCGGTGACCCGGAGCTGCCGAAGATCACCGCCCAGGAACTCATCGAGAAGATCGCCGCGTCGGACACGCAGCAGCTGTCCGGCACCGTCAAGATCCACACGGATCTGGGCCTGCCCTCGTTCGGCGGCGCCGCCGCGGGCGGCCTCCTGGGCGGCGGGGCGGGTGGCGGCGAGGACGGCGGTTCCAGCGCCGACCCGAAGGAGAAGCTCCCCGAGCTCGCGTCCGGCACGCACACGCTGCGCATCGCGGCGGACGGCGAGACCAAGCAGAAGCTGTCGATCCTCGACGACGCGTCCGAGTACAGCCTGATCCACAACGGCGACGACGTCTGGGCGTACGACAGCAAGTCGGACCAGGCGTACCACGCGAAGGACACCGGCGCGGGCGACCACGGGAAGAAGGAGCGGTCGGGCGAGGTCCCGGCCACGCCCAAGGAGCTCGCCGACGAGGTGCTCAAGGCGTCCGGCGACACCACGTCCATCACCGTCGACGGCACGGCGCAGATCGCGGGCCGCGACGCGTACCGGCTCCAGATCAAGCCCAAGCAGTCCGGCTCGACGGTCGGCGCGATCACGGTGTCCGTGGACGCGAAGACCGGTACGCCGCTGAAGTTCTCGCTGACCCCGGCGAGCGGCGGCGCCGCCGTCATCGACGCGGGCTTCACCAGCGTCGACTTCGGCAAGCCCGCGGCGTCCACCTTCGACTTCAAGCCGTCGAAGGGCACGAAGGTCACCGAGGCCGACGACCTGGCGAAGCAGGGCGGCGCCGACAAGGCGGCGCCGAAGGGCGCCGAGGAGCTCGACGGCCTCGAAGGCATGGACGGGCTGAACGTGATCGGCGAGGGCTGGACCACCATCGCCGAGCTGAAGCTCCCGAAGGAGGCGGGCGACCTCGCCTCGGGCTCCGCGGCCGGCTCCGCCGACCTGCCGCCCGACGCGCAGAAGTTCCTGTCCTCCCTGGGCGACCAGGTCAAGGGCGACTTCGGCTCGGGCACCGTGTACTCGACCCGTCTCGTGAACGTACTGATCACCGAGGACGGGAAGGCCTACGCCGGAGCGGTCACCAAGGACGCGCTGGTGAAGGCGGCCGACGCGGGCTGACGGCAGCGAAGTCGACGAGGTGAGGGGGCGGTGCGCACCGCCCCCTCACCTCCCGTATGCGGGAGGGGCATGGCGCCGGGCGGAGCGGTCATCGAGACCACGGAACTCACCAAGCGGTACCGCGGCGGGCAGCTGGCGGTCGACCGGTTGAGCCTCACCGTCCCCGAGGGGGCGGTCTTCGGCTTCCTCGGGCCGAACGGCTCGGGCAAGACCACCACCATCCGCATGCTGATGGGCCTGATCGAGCCGACCGGCGGCACCGCCCGGGTCCTCGGCCGCCCGATGCCCCGCGGCGCACGGGCCGTCCTGCCGCACGTGGGCGCGCTCATCGAGGGCCCGGCCCTGTACGGGTTCCTGTCCGGCCGCGACAATCTGCTGCGCTACGACTCGGCGGACCCGACCGCTGATCCCCGTACCCGCGGGCAGCGGGTCGCCGCCGCCCTGGACCGGGTGGGCCTGACGGCCGCCGCGGCCAAGAAGGCGAAGGCGTACTCGCTCGGCATGAAGCAGCGCCTCGGGCTCGCCGCCGCCCTGCTCCAGCCGCGCCGCCTGCTCGTCCTGGACGAGCCGACCAACGGCCTCGACCCGCAGGGCATGCGGGAGATCAGAACCCTGGTGCGGGAGCTGGCGACCGACGGCACCACCGTCTTCCTCTCCTCGCACCTCCTCGACGAGATCGAGCAGGTCTGCACGCACGCGGCCGTGATGGCGCAGGGCCGGCTCATCACCCAGGGCCCGGTCGCCGAACTGGCCGCGGGCGTCCACGGAAAGCTCGTGGTCACCACCCCCGACCCGGCCGACGCGGCCCGCGTCCTGAAGGAGCACGGCATCACGGTCACCGAGACCACCGACGACCGCGTGGTCGCCGAACCCCCGCTGCCGGGCACCGAGTTGGCGGACCTCAACGCCGCACTGGTCACGGCGGGCGTACGGGTACGCGGCTTCGGCGTCGAGCGGGCGTCCCTGGAGGACGCGTTCGTCGCGCTGACGGGGGAGGGCTTCGATGTCGCAGGCTGAAGCGCAGGCCGCGCCGGCTCCCCGGCCGAGTCCGCTGTGGACCCTCGGCCTGTTCCGCAGCGAGCTGACCACCACCTTCCGCCGCTGGCGCACGCTCGCACTGCTCGCGGTCCTGGCCGGCGTGCCGATCCTGATCGGTGTCGCCGTGAAGATCGAGACGAGCGACGGTTCGGCGCTCGGCGGGGGCGGGCCCGAGGGCGGCGGTCCGGCGTTCATCGCGCAGATCACCAACAACGGCCTGTTCCTGGTGTTCACGTCGCTCGCCGCGACGCTCCCGTTCTTCCTGCCCATGTCCGTCGGCGTCGTCGCGGGCGACGCGGTGGCGGGCGAGGCGAACGCGGGAACGCTGCGCTATCTCCTCGTCGCCCCCGCGGGCCGCACCCGGCTGCTGCTCACCAAGTACGCGACGACGATGACGTTCTGCCTGGTGGCGACGGTCGTCGTCGCCGTCTCGGCACTGGCCACCGGCGCGATCCTGTTCCCGCTCGGCGACGTCGTCACCATCTCCGGTACCACGATCGGCTTCGGCGAGGGCCTGTGGCGGGCCTTCCTGATCGCGCTCGCGGTGGCGGCGTCACTGACCGGGATCGCCGCGCTCGGCCTGTTCGTCTCGACGCTGACGAACAGCGGCATCGCCGCGATGGCGACCACGGTCGGCCTGCTGATCACCATCCAGATCCTCGACCAGATCCCCCAACTGCACGCGCTCCAGCCGTACTTCTTCTCCCACCACTGGCTGTCCTTCGCCGACCTGATGCGCGAGCCGGTCTACTGGGACGACCTGGTCAAGAACCTCGAAGTGCAGGCCCTCTACGTGGCGGTCTTCGGCTCGGCGGCCTGGGCCCGCTTCACGGCGAAGGACATCACCACCTGACGGGAGGGGGCTACGCCTGCTCGTCCAGCTCGTCCAGCTCGTCCCGCTCGTACGGGAACCGGGCGAGCGGCGCCTCCCGCTCGAAGAACGTCTTGGCGTTGGCCAGCGCGGACTCGTCCTTCAGTACGTCACCGGGCTTGCTGCCGTTGCCGAGCAGTACGCCGCCGAAGCGCATGCCCATGTACGCCGCCGAGTTGTTGAGCGTGCCGATCAGCGGGTCGGCGACATCGAACTCCTCGTGCGCGAGCGCGGTGACGCCCCACAGGGTGCGCCCGGCGAGGGTCGCCTTGAAGTCGACGCCCGGCGTGCGCAGCCAGCCCGACCAGTAGTCCAGGTAGCGCTTGGTGGAGGCGGAGACCGAGTACCAGTACAGCGGCGACACGATGACGATGTCGGTGGCGGCGAGCGTCGCGTCGAGCAGCAGCGCGACGTCGTCGCCGTGCGGCCGGGTGTGGTCGCTGTCGTGCCGCAGGTCCTCGAAGTCGGGCAGCGGGTGCGCGGCCAGGTCGATCCAGCGCTGCCCGGTGCCGGCCGGCAGCTGCTCGGCGGCCCGGCGGGCGAGGATCTCGGAGTTGCCGTCGGGCCGGCTGCTGCCGAGCACGAACAGGAAGTCGCGGGTGGTCGCGGTCGCGGACATGGGTCCCCCAGGGCAGGTAGGCGCTCACTTACTTGCGCATGCAGTATATGCATACGCAAGTAAGTAGGGGAATGGCAGGAACTCCCCTCGGCGGCCTACTCGTCGGAACGCTCCAGAATCCCGAGGCCCGCGTCGGGCGCCCGCTCCGCGCGTCCCCGGGTGAGCCGGACGGCCACCCAGGTCAGCGCGGCCAGCGCGGCGAGCAGGAAGAGGAACCCGAGGATCAGGAAGACGGCCCCCCACGCCCCGAACCTGGCCAGCACCCAGGGAAGGTTCTCCTCCCCGCACCCGCACGCCACGACATCCCGCACGCCCCGTCCCCCCGTCATGAGCTGCGCCCCCGTCATGAGCCGTGTCCCCTCATACGTCGAGCATCCCCCGGTGCCGGTGCTTCCGGGTCACTGCAGACAGAACTCGTTCCCCTCCGGGTCGGCCATCACCACCCACGCGCCGCCCTGCGACTTCACGGTGTCGAGCACCCGCGCCCCGAGCCCGGTCAGCCGCTCGACCTCGGCCTCGCGCCGCTCCGGGCCGACATGGACGTCGATGTGCAGCCGGTTCTTGCCGGCCTTCGCCTCCGGCACCCGCTGGAACAGGATCCGCCGCCCCTGCCCGGTCCCCGTCCCCTCCTCCACCGGGTCCTCGGGATGCCGTACGGCGATGAGGTCCCGGAAGGCCCGCCGGCCCCGGAACTCCACGGTCTCCGCCTCGCTCAGCGCACCGAAGCCCAGCAGTCGCTCGATCAGCGCGGCGTTGTCCTCCACCTCGTACTCGAGGACGGCGGACCAGAACTCGGCCTGGGCATGCGGATCGGCCGAGTCGACGACAAGCTTCCAGTGAAAGGTCATGCGCTCATTGAACCGGACGCCACTGACAGTCCCGCGGCCCCAAGTCCGCGCGCTCCTGGGGCAGATGCTCAGACGGCGGAAGCGGACCGGGGGGTTTCCTCATCCTGAACCACAGCCCCGGCAGCCCGGGCCAAGGCCACCCGCCCGGCGCGGGCGGAGCGCAGCGCGTCCCACGTGAGAACGCACAGCGCGACCCACACGAGCGCGAACCCGGCCCACCGCTCCGCCGGCATCTCCTCGTGGAAGTACAGGATCCCGAGCACGAACTGGAACACCGGGGCCAGGTACTGGAGCAGCCCCAGCGTCGACAGCGGCACCCGGATCGCGGCCGCGCCGAAGCAGACCAGCGGGATCGCGGTGACGAGCCCGGTCGACGCGAGCAGGGCCGCGTGCCCGGCGCCCTCCGTGCCGAACGTCGAACGGCCCTGCGCGGTCAGCCACACCAGGTAGCCGAGGGCGGGCAGGAACTGCACGGCGGTCTCGGCCGCGAGGGACTCCACGCCGCCGAGATTGACCTTCTTCTTCACGAGCCCGTACGTGCCGAACGAGAAGGCGAGAGTGAGCGAGATCCACGGCGGCTGCCCGTAGCCGATGGCGAGCACGAGCACCGCGAGCAGCCCGACGCCGACGGCCGCCCACTGCGCGGGCCGCAGCCGCTCCCCGAGCAGCAGCACGCCGAGCGCGATGGAGACGAGCGGGTTGATGAAGTAGCCGAGCGAGGCCTCCACGACATGGCCCGAGTTCACGGACCAGATGTAGACGCCCCAGTTGACGGTGATCACGGCGGCGGCGACGGCCACGAGCCCCAGCCGCTTCGGCTGGCGCACCAGTTCCCGCGCCCAGTCCCACTTCCGTACGAAAAGGAGCGCGACGCCCACGAAGACCAGCGACCACACCATGCGGTGGGCAAGGATCTCGACCGAACCGGCGGGCTTGAGCAGCGGCCAGAACAGCGGGACGAGGCCCCACATGCCGTAGGCGGCGAACCCGTTGATCAGTCCGACCCGCCCGTCGTTGGCCTTCTTCGCCGCTGTTTCCTCTGCCGCCCCGGCGTCCCGCACGGACCCTCCTCATGACACACGGCAGCCCCGCGGCGGCCACTGACGAAGGTAGCGCCGCGGGGCGGTGCGTGTCATGCCCGTATCGACATACGGTCCTGACGCCGGTGAAGGGCTACTTCAGGGCCTCGGCGACGGCGTCCGCGAGGGGGGTGGTCGGGCGGCCGATGAGCCGGGCGAGGTCGCCGCTGCGGTGGGCGAGGAGGCCCTGCCCGATGGCGGTGTCGACGCCGACGAGGATGTCGGCGAAGGGCGCGGGCAGCCCGGCGCCGAGCAGCACCTCGCGGTTCTCCTCCGGGGTGACGGCGCGGTAGACGACGTCCTTGCCGGACTGCCGGGCGACCTCGGCGGCGTACTCCGCGAGCGACCAGGCGGCGTCACCGCTCAGCTCGTACGCGCGCCCCTCGTGGCCCTCGCCGGTCAGGACGGCGACGGCGGCCGCGGCGTAGTCGGCGCGCGACGCGGAGGCGACGCGGCCGTCACCGGCGTTGGCGACCACGGCGCCGTGGGCGAGGACCGGGGCCAGGTTCGCGGTGTAGTTCTCGTGGTACCAGCCGTTGCGCAGGAACGTGTACGGCAGGCCGGAGTCGAGGATCGCCTGCTCGGTGGCCTTGTGCTCGTCGGCGAGCGCGAAGTCGGCGGCGGGTCCGCCGAGCACGCCGGTGTACGCGAGCAGCGCGACGCCCGCGGCCTTCGCGGCGTCGATCACGGCCTGGTGCTGGGGGAGGCGCCGGCCGACCTCGCTGCCGGAGATGAGCAGCACCCTGTCCCCGGCCCGGAAGGCGCCCGCGAGGCTCTCCGGCACGCTGTAGTCGGCGACGCGCACCTCGACCCCGCGCTCCGCGAGGTCCGCGGCCTTCTCCTTGCTGCGTACGACAGCCGCGATCTCCCCGGCGGGCACGCCCGCGTCGAGCAGCCCTTCGACGACGAGACGGCCGAGCTGGCCGGTGGCACCGGTGACGACGAGGCTCATGTCTGAAATCTCCTTCATTGGGCGGTTCTCCCTCACCGTACGTCCAGCACTGTCGATTCGTAAGTACCCACTTTGAAGTAAGGTACTGGCATGGGAGTAAGTACGGTCAGGCAGTGGACGTCCGGCGGTGGCGGCGAGGGACTCTGCCCGCAGCGCCTGATCCTGGAGCACGTCACGAGCCGCTGGGGCGTTCTCGTGCTGCTGGCCCTGGAGGAGCGCTCGTTCCGCTTCAGCGAGCTGCGCCGGGAGATCGGCGGGGTGAGCGAGAAGATGCTGACGCAGACCCTCCAGACCCTGGAGCGCGACGGCTTCGTCCATCGTGACGCCAAGCCGGTGATCCCGCCCCGCGTCGACTACTCCCTGACCGGGCTCGGCCGGGAGGCGGCGGGGCGGGTGCGGGAGCTCGCGGAATGGACCGAGCGGCGCACGGCCGAGGTGGCGGCGGCGCGAGCGAGGTACGACGAGGTCCGGGCGTCCGGGTCGTCATCCTGACGTAACTGACCCTTGTGGCCCGGTACTTGGGGCACCCGGTGCCGGTCGGCCCGGCATGCGCACGGCACATAAGGGGCACACACCCGATAGGGCGCCGGTCTACACCAAACCCGCCATCCACCTGTGCGCCCCCTGTCCGCCTCCCACGCCGCCCGGACCCGCTCGGCACTCTGGAGGTGGAACGTTCCGCCCGTTGCGCCGACCGGGGGGTCTCCTTGACATGGCCACACTGACATCGCCCCTGCGAGGGGTCGGAACCTGGCTGAAGGCCGGGTTCGACCGCCGTCGCCACCGAGACGAACTGCTCGAACGGCTCGTCGAGGAGATGCGCCGCGCGAACACCCTGCGCCAACACTCCCTCTTCATCGACCAGTTGGACCGCGCCATCGCCGATCCGGACCTGGCGGCGGCCCTGAGCACCCTCCCGGACCTGACCGTGCGGGAACGACGGCTGATGCTGTGGGCGAACCGGGAGTACGCGGTGCTGTTGCTGGCGCACCGGGTGGGCACGTTCTGCTGGGACGAGCTGATCGGGAACCTGCGGGTGCTGTGCACGAACCAGGTCTTCAAGGACTACTGGCAGCGGACCGTGGAACACCGGCGCAGTCTTCCCGACGGGTCGCTGGACGCCAGGGTGTGCGCGGTCATGGACGGCATGATGGAGGAGCTGGAGTCGGACCCCGACGAGTGGTGGGTCGTGGGACGCGACCTGGGCTCGGAGGCCGACCCCTGCGAGGGCGAGGCGCCGAGTTGACCGAACGGCCGTACAAGAGGGGAAAGTGCGGCGTTCGTACGGGGGGACCGCCGGCCGGCGACCGTGTTGACGCGTCGCACACTCCGAACGTCACGGAACGGCAAAGCGTCGGTCGCCGAGGGGGCGGTCTCTGAAACCCTCGCCCTCAAGGGCGGGGACTGTAGACGCGGCCGGTCAGGTGACGCAAGCCGCGTGTCATTGACGTGAGTAACTGCGACGACGGCTGCCCATGGTCGGATTCCGCCTGTTAATGTGCCGCGCCCTGTGCGGCCGGGTGGATACGTCGAGGGGTCCAGGCTGTGAAGATCGTCCGTCGCATGGGAGATTCCCCTCGGCTGAGGGGCTGCGGTACGGGCGAGACCTGTCCGGACATCTTCGAGCTGAGCGACAGCAACTTCGCGGTGATCGGCACGGAGGCCACCGAGGCCCTGCGCGGCGAACTGCCCGCCGGTGTCACGCTCGGCCCCGGTGAGCGCCTTGTCGTCATCACCCGCAAGACCCTCATCCGGGCCAAGCGCGACCTTCCCGACGCCTGATCGTCGTGACATGACGGAGGGCCGGGACCCGAGCGGGTTCCGGCCCTCCGCCATGCGGGCGGGTCAGCCCACCACGGTCCAGGTGTCCCCGCCGGCCAGGAGTGCCGCCAGGTCCCCCTTGCCGTTCTGTTCGATCGCCGCGTCCAGCTGGTCGGACATCTGGACGTCGTAGACGGGGCGTTCGACGCTGCGGAAGACGCCGATGGGCGTGTGGTGCAGGGTGTCGGGGTCCGCGAGGCGGGAGAGGGCGAAGGCCGTCGTCGGGGACGCGGTGTGGGCGTCGTGGACGAGGATGTCGGCCTTGTTGTCCTCGGTGACGGCGACGACCTTCAGGTCGCCGGTCGCCGGGTCGCGGACGACGCCCTTCGAACCCTCGGCGCCGAAGACGATCGGCTGCCCGTGCTCCAGGCGGATGACCGCTTCTTCCGCCTGCTGTTTGTCCTTGAGGACTTCGAAGGCGCCGTCGTTGAAGATGTTGCAGTTCTGGTAGATCTCCACGAGCGCGGTGCCGGGGTGGTCGGCTGCCGCGCGCAGTACCGATGTGAGGTGCTTGCGGTCGGAGTCGACCGTGCGGGCGACGAAGGACGCCTCCGCGCCGAGGGCGAGCGAGACCGGGTTGAAGGGTGCGTCCAGTGAGCCCATCGGCGTCGACTTGGTGATCTTGCCGACCTCTGATGTCGGGCTGTACTGGCCCTTGGTGAGGCCGTAGATCCGGTTGTTGAAGAGCAGGATCTTCAGGTTGACGTTGCGGCGCAGCGCGTGGATGAGGTGGTTGCCGCCGATGGAGAG